>NZ_JALTCZ010000110.1 GCF_027008145.1 Thermococcus sp.
CCTCCAGCCGGGACTGTCGGTTATAGCCCACGCGATTGAAGAGGCCAGGAGAATCTTCCAGAGGATGGAGAGCTACGTCGTCTATCGCATAACCGAGACGATAAGGGTTCTCTTCTTCGTAACGTTCGCCATACTTGTCTTCAACTTCTATCCAATAACGGCGATAATGATAGTCCTCCTTGCCCTCTTTAACGACGCTCCCATACTGGCTATAGCGTACGACAACGTCGTAACGCCGAGGAAGCCCGCCCGCTGGAACATGTACAAAGTCCTTGTCCTCTCCACTCTCCTTGGATTCGTCGGTGTGGTAAGCTCCTTCCTCCTCTTTTACATAGCCGAGAGGGTTCTCCTGCTCAGCAGACCGGAGATACAGTCCTTCGTCTTCCTAAAGCTCGCTGTGGCGGGGCACCTCACGATATTCGTGACGAGGGCGAGGGGGCACCTCTGGGAGAAGCCCTACCCAAGCGGCCTCCTCTTCTGGTCAGCGGTGATAACAAAAGTCCTCGCGACCCTCATAGTGGTCTACGGCATCTTCGTGACCCCAATAGGCTGGAAGCTTTCGCTCCTCATCTGGGGCTACGCCCTCGCCTGGATGCTGGCACTCGATGAGGCAAAGGTGGTCGTCCTCAGGAGGATGGAGGGACTTTAAGGGGCCCCCATATTCGTTCCTCACTCCTCGGCCAGATGCCTCAGCTCAAGGGCATCTCCGAGAACGCCGAGGGCCTGTATGACCTTGAAAGCAACGCCTATCCCGAGGAGAGCAACTGCGAAGACCAGCCTCGCTTCTCGGAGCCCGACCAGGTCAACGACAAAGCCGTATGCGGTATAGAAGGTTGCCATAACGATAGCCGAGAGCATCATGTCGAGGGAGGTTATAGTGGCTCTCTTTTCGCTCGGTATTCTGTGCTGGAACTCTACGGAGAAGTTGAAGGCAAAGGCCGCATTCACCAGTGCGGCGACCATTCCGAGGACGACAACAAAGAGCGGGTTCATATAGATGGCCGAGAGGAGGGTTAAAAGCGGGGTTAAAACCGGCGCCAGTCCGTAGGTTTTTCTGCTCCACTCGTCCTTCAGTCTCACTCCCAAGAGCCTGGGGATGTTCTTGATGAGGACCTCAATGACTCCGAGGAGTCCGAGGGTGCCCATCAGGGTTGTCCCGAGGCTCTTAGCGAGCATCTCCCCGAGGTAGGGCTCGAAGAACTTCCTGAACTGATTCATCGAGATGCCCACAAAGATGGAGAAGAGCACCAGCCAGAGTACATCATGCTTAAAGAGCTCCCTCATGGAGCCAAGTACGTGTAGGTGGTAGGAAACTTCCGGCTTCTTGAACTCGTACTCAGGGATCGAGAGGGCCACGAGAAGCATGGCGAGCTCCACCCCCAACGTCATCGCAAGTGGCAGGGTAAACCCGTAGAACTGGGCAAGAAAAGCGCCCAGGGGAAGCGTGACTGCCGAGAGCAGGAGGCTGAGGCTTTTAGCATCCTTCATGACCTCCCTGAACTTTTCCTCAATCCCGAGGTGCTTGAGGTTGTCAAAGAGCCACGCCTGAAGACTGCCACTCACGAAAGTCGCCCCGAGGGAGGAAATGAGGACGTAGGCGATTAGCATTGGAAAGTTCCGGAGGAAGATGAGCAAGAGCGTGCCGAGGGAGAAAATGGCAATTCCTATGAGGACGCTCGTCTTTCTGCTCACCCTGTCGGCGACGACGCCCGTGGGAATCTCAAAGAGAAAGAAGCCAAGGGCGCTTAGGGCACTAATAAGGCCAATTTGGCCGTAGGTGAAGCCCTTCTGGAGGTAGTAGATCACGAGGAGGTTTCCAAGAAAGCCCGTGCTCATTAGGACGAGGAGAAGCTTGAACCTCTCCGGGATGTCCATTTGACCACCTCCAGAGGTCGAAACAGGAGAATTTAAAGCTTTGGGCAGGAACCCTTAAAATCCCCGGTCTTACCCTGATTGGGAGTAAGATGGGGGCGGTAGAGATCCGTTGAATAAACCCCGCTCCCCTTACCCGAACAGACCAAGGGCCGGTCCGAGCGTTATAGCCATGCTCAGCAGTCCACCGAGGATTAAAGCTGGAACCGCCTGCTTCTTCTCTATGCCGAAGACGTAAGCAG
>NZ_JALTCZ010000111.1 GCF_027008145.1 Thermococcus sp.
TCATTCTTCGCTATCTCCTCCAGCATCTTCCAAGCAACTTCCCTTATCTCCCACTGGGCCCTCTCGCAGGCCCTCAGCCCGAGGAAGTGCTTGAGCTCGCGGAGGTTCATCGTGACGACGATTTTTGTCCTCACCGCCTGGGGGAGGATGAAGCGCGCGTCCTCCTGATGAACGCCAGCTTTATAGCTCTCCTCGTAGAGCTCGATTGCCCTTCTCATAACCTCCTTCCACTTCTCGTAAAGCTCGGGCTTCTCCTTGACGCTTTCCGGGATTGTGAAGGTTTCCTCCACATCACTTGGGTTTAATTTGATATAGCGTTGTGACTGCTGAGTATAACTTGCAAGCCTATGTCTAACAAGTTGGTGCGAACATACGCGAGAACAGCCCTCTATAGCAAAGGTTAGGACAGCGTGCTCAAGAATCGACTCATGGCCGTAGCCGAGAACCCTCGGGAGGTGCATCTCAACGTCCTTCCCGCTCATCCGCTTGAAGGCCTCCGTTTCCCAGCCGTCCCAGTAGCTTATCAGCGCTGCCCATGTGACAGTTTCGAGAGGCCTTTTTGTATAGTTGACAAGAGTCACGCGGATTTTATTGTCCATTTCTCCCACCGCTTCAACTCACACTTCCGCTTATTATCCTTTTCCTGGAGAGTATTGAAAGTGCGACAGAGGACATAAAAAGAGGACACCCAATATGGCAACTGACCGATGGGGCCTTTGGCATTCGGGACTTACGTTTGGAAAGATTTCCCCAACAGGGCCTCAAAACCTTCCGGAGTGAGAGGGTGTTTTTCGACGAAAGGGTTATTAAACTCCCCCCCGAGCCTTAGACGGTGATGAACATGGTGGTTAGCTTAGCTGGAAGGGATGTCCTCTGCCTCCAGGACTTCACGAGGGAGGAGCTTGAGACGATTCTCAAGACGGCAGAGATGATGAAGATATGGAACAAGATTGGGAAGCCCCACCGCGTTCTTGAAGGGAAGACTCTGGCGATGATCTTCCAGAAGCCCTCGACCAGGACAAGGGTTTCCTTCGAGGTTGGCATTTACCAGCTCGGCGGTTACGGTCTCTACCTCAACGCCCAGGACTTACAGCTTCGCAGGGGTGAGACGATAGCAGATACGGCAAGAGTTCTCAGCAGGTACGTGGACGGAATAATGGCAAGGGTCTACGCCCACAAAGATGTGGAAGATCTCGCCAAGTACGCGAACGTTCCTGTCATAAACGGCCTCTCCGACTTCTCCCACCCATGCCAGGCCCTCGCTGACTACCAGACCATCCTTGAAAAGAAGGGCAGGATTCAGGGGGTTAGGGTCGTCTACGTTGGCGATGGAAACAACGTCGCCCACTCCCTCATGATAGCGGGAACGAAGCTTGGAGCTCACGTCGTTGTGGCAACACCTGAGGGATACGAGCCCGACGAGAGGGTCGTCAAGTGGGCCGAGAAGAACGCGGCAGAGAGCGGCGGAAGCTTTGAACTCTTCCACGATCCAGTTAAAGCCGTTAAAGACGCCGACGTCATCTATACCGACGTCTGGGCAAGTATGGGGGAGGAAGCCGAGGCCGAGGAGAGAAGGAAGGTATTCAAGCCCTTCCAGGTCAACAAAGACCTAGTAAAGCACGCCAAGCCGGACTACATCTTCATGCACTGCCTCCCCGCCCACCGCGGTGAAGAGGTCACCAACGAGGTCGTTGACAGCCCGAACAGTGTAGTCTTCGACGAGGCCGAGAACAGGCTTCACGCCCAGAAGGCCATCATGGCCCTCGTCATGGGCGGAATTAAGGTCTGAGGACTTTTCTTCTCCATTTTGTTTTCTTCTAACATTGGACATCCCAAAGAAGCACCATGCCTACGTGAAGGGGTCTTCCAGGGCCCACTGATAGCGCTATCCCCGAGGGTTACCTAGGCGAAGATCTAGTAATCCCTCAAGGGAATACCTAATGGCTGATCATACTATGATAAGAGCAAGAAGTGCGACCTTGATAAAAGAACGTGGAAGGTTCTTCAGGATCGAAGCCAAGTACGACGAGTCAAACGGGGGGTATCCTTCCAACCATTTACCTCTTGAAGGACGAAGCCAGTGAGGACGTGTGTTCAGTTTCCTTTTTATCTCTATAGGCTGAAGAAAAGTAAAAGAGGAGTCCAAAATGCTTCTAAATCAGAGAAATTGCAGGAGTTGCTGATAGAGTGTTTTCATCTCTGAAGTAGAACCCACGAGTTTGGCTTTAGTCCTTCCTTGTATTTCGATTATGCCCCTCTTTCCTATGAGTCCTTCCTCTTTGTATTTGATGCCTTCAACATCTGAGAGCTTAAACGTAACCACATCATCACTCTTGAAAATGGCTCCCCTCCTAGCGTATAGAATTATCCTCCTGTCCGTGACTATTATATGTCTTTCCGCCATACTGAACATTGTTTTTACTCTGGAATTCAACTTCCTCCTTTGGGAGAAGATAGTCATCCAATCCCATCATGGCAGGCCTCCTAACAAATTATTTTAAAACCCCTCCCCCAACCCCTGACTATGCTGGAAAAGCTTTTCAGTCTCGGCTACTCAAAGACATTCGCGGAGCGCTATTACGAGCTCTGGGGCGAGAGGGCTTTAGCGATAGCCGAGGCCATGGAGAAGCCGTTGCCAAGGTGCTTTCGCGTCAATACGCTCAGGGCAGAGGTTTCAAAGGTCACCAAGCTCCTCAACAAGAAGGGTTTTCAGTTTAAACGTGTTCCCTGGACAAGGGAAGGATTTTGCCTAACGAGGGAGCCATTCTCAATAGCCTCAACGCCCGAGTATCTCGGTGGCCTCCTCTACATCCAAGAGGCAAGCTCGATGTATCCGCCCGTTGCCCTTGAGCCGAAGTCCGGTGAGATACTTGCGGACATGGCGGCGGCACCTGGCGGAAAAACCTCCTATATAGCTCAGCTCATGAGGAACGGGGGAATAATCTACGCCTTTGACGTCGGCGAGGAACGCTTAAAGGAGACGAGGCTGAACCTCTCGCGCCTCGGCGTTACCAACACTGTCCTGTTCCACAAATCTTCTCTCCACATAGACGAGCTCGGTGTTAAGTTCGACAAAATCCTTCTTGATGCCCCATGCACGGGCTCGGGAACGATACACAAGAACCCCGAGAGGAAGGCCAGCAGGACGATGGAGGACATTAAGTTCTGCCAAAGTTTACAGATGAAGCTCCTTGAGAAAGGTTTGAGCGTCCTCAAAAAGGGCGGGATCCTCGTTTACTCCACCTGCTCCCTTGAACCAGAGGAAAACGAGTTCGTGATCCAGTGGGTCTTAGATAACTTCGACGTCGAGCTTTTGCCGCTCCGCTATGGCGAGCCGGCTTTGATGAAACCCTTCGGGATAGAACTGAGCGAGGAAATAGCGAAGGTTAGGCGCTTTTATCCGGACAAGCATGGGACGAGCGGTTTCTTCGTGGCAAAAATAAGAAAACTCTGAGTCAGTCAGATGCCTCCCTAACGAGCTTTTCCTCGATTTCCCTGAGCTTTTCAAGGACGTCTTTGCTCAGCTGACTCTCAAGCTCTTTCCTGGCTTCTTTCGCCAGCTCGAACTTTGAGCTGTAGTGGCCGAGGGAGTTCCAGCTTATTTTCTTGCTTCCAACGAAAATGTCTATGTCACAGAGTCTTTTATAGCCGGCGTACTCAATGCCTTTAAGCAGGAACTTGACGCGCTCCGGCTTCTCCCAGGTCAGCAGTTTGAGCTTGTAGACCGGAACTCGCATGAAGGGCCTTGGGTAGTCCCAATCCCAGCCCTCCCCAACGACGAAGCCAAGATCAAGATCCTCTATTACCATCATAAGCCTTGCGATGTTCTCCTCGTACTTTCTCTCCGTGTCGTATACCTTGATGGTAAGCTCGTTCCACTCGGGAAGGAGCTTAAATAAGAGAAGTGGGGCGTCGATGCTCAGCTCGCGGTAGACCTGGAGGAAGCCCCTGCGTATTAAAACCGCTCCCTCGATTTCTTCCGGTCCTATTGGCGAGCCGAGCCTTCTCCTCGTGACCCCCACAACCGTGTCCCCAGCCTCGCCCTCGTCGAGGGCCTCCCTAAAGGACATGACCTTTCCACCGTACTTCTCGGCTATAAATCTTAGAGCCTCCTCAATCTTCTCGGGAACGCGGAGGAAGATGAGCGTGCTCTCCACGTGAACCTTCTCAACCGGGAGGCTCCGGTTTACCACGGTGCTTATAACGTAGGCTGCCCCGTGCCTTATCAGGAAGCCGGCCTTGGGAGGAAGTGTCCTCTTTATCCACTCGTCTGTAATGAAAAGAACCGTCTCGAACTCACTGCTCTCTTTTATGGCCTCATCGGTCGGTATCTCCTTTACGGAGAAAATCTCCTCTATGGCCCCTTTCACGGCCTCTTGATGGGCCGTTCTGAGGAAGATTATCGAGGGACCGAAACGCATGAACCTCATCACAACCCCCTCCTCAGCTTGTAACCCCTATACGTGTCGGTTCCAGTTGGGTAGTCAACCCTCACGACCCTCCCACTGGGCAGAAAGAGAAAGTTAACCGCCAAAACAGCATTAAGCCCCCCCGGGATAAGCCTGAAGTTGTGGCCGTAGAGCTTGAAGTTCGCTTCAACGCCGACAACGTCCTTCCAGGTGTGCCCGAGGGCAAGCCTGACCCCCTCAATATCTACAACCGTGCCGGGCTCCACCACGGCATTGCCAAAGAATCCCCTCACGAGCTCCGGGTCATCCTCATTGCCGGGAACGATGTAAAGCCGGGCCCCTGAACCCTTGAGTATTCTCGCGAGCTTCCTGAGTCCGGCCCGGTAGAGGTGTATCAACTCTGGCCTCCTCTCAAGCTTGACGTTGTCAACTAGGTCGCCGGTGTGGACTATGACCTCTGGGTTGAACTCGCTTATCAGCTTCTCCAAGAACGGATAAACGCTTTCCGGAGTGTCCCCTATATGCATGAGGAGGGTCTCCTCTGACGAAGAGCGGAGTTTTCTCAACCTTCTCTTTCTCAAGAACCCCAGCATTATGGGCACACCTTATATCATATTGGGTGTGAGAGGCTTTAAATACTCCGGCGGGAACATGCTATGGTGGTTGGATGAAGGTTCTCGTCCTCGGTGCTGGCAACGTTGGGAGGGCAGTTGCCTGGGACATGAGAGACGACTTCGACGTGTACGTCGGGGATATAAGTGAGGAGAGATTGAAGGCGGTCTCCGGTTTTGCAACCCCTCTGAGAGTTGATGCTACAGACTTTGACGGGCTCGTCGAGGCCCTTAAGGGCTTTGACCTTGCCGTCGATGCACTGCCAGGTCGCTTCGGCTACAGAGCCGTTAAGGCCACCATAAAGGCTGGGACAGATATGGTTGACGTGTCCTTTATGCCAGAAAATCCCCTTGAGCTGAGGAACGAGGCGGAAAGAGCCCAAGTGACGGTGATATTCGACGCTGGTTTTGCCCCAGGGCTGAGCCACATCCTGATGGGCAGGATATGGTACGAGCTCGATGACATGGCCGAGGGCTCAATCCTCGTCGGGGGCCTCCCGAAGGAGCCGAGGCCACCGCTTTATTACAGAATTACGTGGTCACCCAAAGACCTAATTGAAGAATACACCAGACCGGCCAGGGTCCTAAGAAACGGTGGGGTTATGACCGTTGACCCCCTGGAGAGAATTAAGCGGGTCAAGTTGAGGGGCTTCGAGTTTGAAGCTTTCCTGAGTGACGGCCTGAGGAGCCTGCTTGAGAGCGTTAGGGCCGAGAAACTTGAGGAGTGGACGCTCCGCTGGCCAGGGCATCTAGGGAAGATGAAAGTGCTGAGGGAGCTTGGCTTCTTCAAGCCGGAGCACGTTGACAAAACACTTGAAGTGATAACACCATTGATGACCTATGAGGGCCCGGACTTCACAATAATGAAGGTCTCAGGCAGGGGGATCATCAATGGCAAGCCGAGGGAGATCAGCTACCTCCTCTACGACGAGGAGCAGGATGGCTTTACCTCGATGGCCCGCGTTACGGGCTTTACGGCCTCAATTATAGCAAGGCTCGTGGCCGAGCAGAACTGTATCTACGGGGTAATCCCACCTGAGATACTCGGGATGAGGATAGACACCCACACCCGTATTATGGAGGAGCTGGCGGATAGGGGAATTAGTGTTGAGAGGTGGGAGAATGCTCCACCTGATAATAGCTGACTCTGAACTTGAGCTCGTGCCGAGGCCGATAATGAATCATCCAGCGGTCATCAACTACGCAAGGAGGAGGGGTAAAAAGCCCGGAGAAGTCATCCTCGATTCCGCCTACCATCACTCGGCTCTTAAACGACTCGAAGATGGGGAGAGACGTGGAAGGCCGGACATAGTCTACCTCTGTCTCCTCAACGCCCTCGAAAGCATGGCAAACAAAGAGGGCCTTCTCAGAGTTTACGTCCACACGAGGAACAATGAGGTCATCTACATAAAGCCCGAGACGAGGCTACCAAGGAACTACAACCGCTTTCTCGGCCTAATGGAGGATCTCTTCAAAAAGTGGGCCGTCCCAAAGAACCTTGAGCTTCTAAAAATGGAAAGGAAACCCCTGGAGGAGCTTATAAGGGAGATAGACCCAGATGGGGTCTTCGTGATGCATGAGAGGGGAGAGCTCGTAAAACCCAGGAACTTCGGGGAAGTCCTAGCTGAACTCGACAACCCGACCGTTATTGTGGGTGGTTTCCCTCACGGGGACTTCAAGAGCGGAGTCGAAGGAAGGAGGATAAGCCTCTATCACAGGCCCCTCATGGCCTGGACTGTGATCAACGAGGTGGTTATCGCCTTCGAGTTCTCCTCCCTCTGACCAAAAACGTTATTTATATAATCCTGTTATTCTACCTTTAGTTTCGAACGTCTTCGCTACTGTTTCAACCATGAAGGGTGGTGAAAATGAGGAGGGTCAGCGTGTTAATGGCTTTGCTCATAACGGGATACATACTTGGAATATGGAACTT
>NZ_JALTCZ010000112.1 GCF_027008145.1 Thermococcus sp.
GACCCTCCCGAGGAATTTCGCGAGGGCGACCATGAAACCCGGCGTCTCAGGGCTCTTCGCGAGGGCCGGTGAAGAAGCTATCACGCCCCCTACCTTATCAGATCTCGTCTCGGCATAGCGGATGACCGTCAAACCACCGAGGCTGTGGCCGAAGAGGAAGGGCTTTTTGCTTGATTCCTCGATTATGGAATCAATTATCTCCATAGCCTCTTCAACGCTGGTATGGCCTCTCTTACCTGGACTTTTCCCGTGTCCGGGCCAGTCAAATGCGTAGACACCGAAGCCTGCCTCATTGAGGAGCTCTATGAGCTTCCCGTAGCGTCCGCTGTGTTCCCCGAGACCGTGGACGAGCACAACCCAGCCCCTCTCGGGGGCTCCAAACCTGACTTTGTAAACCCCCATAATCAACCCTCCAGCCAGAGTCTTTTGAGGGAAAGCCTATCAAAGTCTTCATCCTCGCTCACTATCGCCTGAAGGCCGTTGTTCTGGATTACCGCGATATGGAGGGCGTCGGAAGGGCGAAGGTTGTATTTAAGGATGATTTCCCTGGTGGCGAGGTAGTCGTTAAACGTGACTGGGAGAACCCCCACCGCGGGCAATATAATATCCTTAATAAAGGACATGGTCTCGGAGTGGCTCACTCCGTATTTTCTCCTAGAAACGTGAATGAGCTCGTCCAGCGCGAGGACGTTGGTATAGAGTTCGTTCTCCCCAACTAAATCTGCGTAGAGTGCATCAAGCCTCTTGACCAGGTCGTCATCTATGTTGCTGTTCAGATAGACAAAAAAGTTGGTGTCAATGAACAGCTTCATCCTCAATCCCCCAGACCTCGTCAAACTCGTCTTCAAGACTTATTCCTTTGAGTTCTCCCAGTTTGGCTGGTCTCTTCCCCCTTCTCTTTTTGTGATACTCCCTGGGCTTTTTCAGGCGCTCCTCAGTGTCCAGTACTCTCTTAATAACCAGCTCGCTCTCCCCCGGCTCCACTATGACCTCACCGCCCTCCTTTATGCCATAAGCTTCTCTGAAGACTTTGGGAATAACTATCTGCCCCTTCGGCCCGACCTTAAGGCGAATACTAACCAAGGGTACCACCAAGTATAACCTAAGGTTCAACAACAAAAAGGTTACGAATAGGAAAATGGGGAAATCAGGAGGAGAAGGGGCCCTCCTTGAGCTCGGTGTTGGTGAACTTGACTATTTTCTTCACGCTTTCCTCTATTGTGTCCGGCTCTGGCTTCATAAGGATGTAGAAAACGTTGGTCTTCGGGGTCAGTGCGATGTGCTTGACGTTGTGGGGCTTTGGAAGGCTCTCCAAGAGGGATTTAAGCCTGTCAAGGTCTCGCCTCTTCTCGAAGAGTGCCTCGTACTTCTTGCCACCTACCTCGACCTCCTCTCTCTGCAGGAGTGGCTCGTTCTCTATGTCAGGCTTGAGGCGGTAGTAGCCCTTCTGGATCAGGTGGGCCTCGCGCTTTATCTGGGCGAAGGGCCTTACGACGATGTAGAGCTTGTCGTGCCTGCTCGTCAGGAGGGCTATCGGGAAGTAGAGGAGGCTGTGCCTCGGGAGCAGGGTTAGGGTATACTCGAACTTCTTCAAGTTGTCCCTGCTTATCTTGTAGCTCGCTCGAAATCCTATGTAACCGCCGAGCCAGACGTAGTCCTTGTCCTCGGGCTTGACGATCCCTTCTATTTTCCTTAGGTAGAATTCCATCAGCTGGAGGTTCAGCTTTCTTCCCTTATAGAACTGGTATGAGGCCGCACCGGCCAGGACCATAAGCACCAGCAGAAGTTCCGAAGAAATCCCTACGTTAAAGTTCATGCCCCCTCCTCCTCTATTGGATAGTATCTCTGAAGGGATGTGTCATCAACTATCTCGAAGTATCCCAGCTTATCCTCTAAAACTTTTACCATGTCCCTGATTATCCTCGCTTGGACGGGCCAGTTTACGGCCATCGAAAAGGGATGGGCCGGTGTGTTCCTGAAGAAGGCCACGTATATCCTCACGATGTTCTCCTCCTCATCCACTTCGATTTTGCTGACGAGTCCCTCGCTCACTA
>NZ_JALTCZ010000113.1 GCF_027008145.1 Thermococcus sp.
GGCGAGGAGTTCAGGAAGTACACGCCAGACAAGATAGACGCAAGGAAACTTTTCTCCAAGCTCACAGTCGTCCAGATGTCCTACTGGGGCGACTACAAGGCCTGCAGGACGTTCGGAGAGAAGATAGGGAGAGCAGCCCAGGCCTTTGAGGTCAAGGAACTCATAATAGCTCCCAAGGAGAAGATGGACGCCTTTGAGCTTATGGAGTTCCTCCGCGGGGTCAAGGCCGGTCAGGAGAGCAGGTACATGGTTCAAAGGGAAGCCTACCCCTGGAAGGTCAAGAAGGTTCCCGTTTCGGTCTGGGACATCTACCAGGTCGTCAGGGACAAGAGGAGGAACAAGAGGCTTCTAATCATCACGGATCCGAAGGGCCCCACGCTGGCGGAGGTCAAGGAGGGACTCGCGAGAGAGGTGCACCATGCAAAGGAGGTTGTGGTCTTCATAGGCTCCCGCGAGGGAATACCGCGCGGTCTCTTCAGGTTCGCTAATTACGTCGTTGACCTTGCACCTTACATGACCTTCGCCACTGAACACGGAATTCCGGCGACACTAGTTTCCCTCTGGGGAATTTACGAGGAGTTTTTGAGAAGGAGGTAAGAGTAGCTTTTTGGCGTCAGGCCCTAAGGTCGTCATCACCAATCGGGAATCCGCCGTATTCATCATCCGCCCATAAGGACGAAGGTCAGCGCACCGGTTATTCCACCGAAGAGGCTCGCAAGAAAGTTCGTCGAGTTGTTGTCGGTTACACCCGTGTTTTCGAGGGTTGCCCCGATGAGACTGTCAAGGTTGACGCCAACAAAGCCCCCAATGGTAACTGAGAGCAGCATTCTGGGCTTGTAATCGGTTAGGGGGAGTGCAAAGAGTGCTATCACGAGAACCCCGAGAAGGGCGAAGAACTCTCCGGCCAGGGATACTGCGCCGTTTGTTCCTGGTCTGGCAGGCTTTAAGTTGGTTATCAGCCTGGGTCGCTTTCCGAAAACCTTTCCAAGCTCGCTCGCAATGGTATCCCCGTTAACGGTCGCTATGCTGGCAAAGGTCGCCGCCCAGAGGGTGTCCTGTTTGAGGAGAACCTCAAGGAGCACAAACAGAAGGGGCGCGAGGCCGTTTCCGAGGACGTTGCCCCAGCTTCTGGTTCCCCCATTGGACTGGGCGAGGCCGAGCCTGACCTTCTCTAGGTAGCGGTATTTGGTCGCCAGCACGCCGAGGGCAACGAATGTCAGAAGGGCCAGGAAGGGATAAACTCCACCAAGCTCTATTACGGCCAGTCCGAGGAGCGCAGCTGCCGTTGCACCTCCACTGTCAAGGGCTTTCAGCCTGTATGACCCGAGGCCTAGCACTGCCACCACTGCAGTGTCTATGAGTAGTCTCCCAAGCATCACTGTTCCACCTAGGCGCTTGTTGAGGATGGGGTTTATTACGCTTTCTCATTACTAGGGAGAAGAGAAAAGTCAGAGGGACTCGAACTTAACGGTCTCTGTGATGAAGGTTATGTCAAGGTTATCTATCCCGGGTATCTTCTCCGTAACACCGGAGATTATCTTTTCAAGCTCCTTCATGTCCTTGGGCCCTATGATGTGTATCACAAGGTTGTGTGACCCGAGGGCGCGCTGGATTATCTTCACGTTCTCGTCTTTCTCAAGTTGCTTTATAACCTCATCAAGGTTGACGCCGGGCTTTACGGTGACGCCGAGGATGATGTGGATGTAGCCGAGGACGTCGTAGTTCGGGATCACCGTGTACCTGAGGACGACACCATTCTGCTCGAGTCTGTTCATCCTCCTCGAAATCCTCTGCCTCGTCGTTCCAAGCATCTCGGCAAGCTCCTTGTAAGTAAGGCGTGCGTTCTTCGACAGCAACTTCAGAATGCGAAGGTCTATGGGGGTTATTTTATCAGCCATGTGCCCACCTCCGCTTGTTCTTACTCCTGGTTTGATATTCTGTATAAAAATGTTTTGGTTAATGTCCAGTAAATGTCTCATTAGGTAACCCTAATAAAGGCAAAAATCGGAAGTCCTCGGAGAAAAGTTTAACGGCGTGTAACATGAACAGAG
>NZ_JALTCZ010000114.1 GCF_027008145.1 Thermococcus sp.
GGAAAGAACGTCACCCTTATCGAGAGAAACGAGAGGATCATGAAGAAGGCCTTTGACAAGGAAATCACCGACGTTCTTGAGGGAGAAATGAGAAAGAGGATAAACCTCAGGACGCAGGAGATAACCCTGTATATCGAGGGCAGAGAGAGAGTCGAGAAGGTCGTCACAGATGCCGGTCAATACAGGGCGGACATCGTTATCCTGGCCACAGGTATAAGGCCAAACGTCGAGCTTGCAAAAGAGCTGGGTGTCAGGATAGGCGAGACCGGGGCCGTATGGACGAACGAGAGGATGCAGACGAACGTGGAGAATGTCTACGCCGCCGGCGACGTAGCAGAGACGAGGCACATAATAACCGGCAGGCGGGTGTGGATTCCCCTCGCCCCTGCGGGAAACAAGATGGGCTATGTGGCAGGGAGCAACATAGCCGGAAAAGAAATCCACTTCCCCGGGGTTCTCGGGACGAGCATTACGAAGTTCTTTAACGTTGAGATAGGAAAAACCGGTTTAACAGAGGCGGAGGCGATAAAAGAAGGCTACGATATCAGGACGGCCTTTATCAAGGCAACCACCCGCCCCCACTACTATCCGGGAGCGAGGACCATATGGCTGAAGGGGGTCGTTGACAACGAGACTAACAGGCTCCTTGGCGTTCAGGCCGTCGGTGCGGACGTCCTGGCAAGGGTTGACACGGCCGCAGCCATGCTGACGGCTGGATTCACTACTAGAGACACCTTCTTCACCGACCTAGCCTATGCCCCACCGTTTGCTCCGGTCTGGGACCCCCTGATAGTCCTTGCGAGGGTTCTGAAGTTCTGAGCTCTCCCGGAAAACCTTTATACTATTTTCCCCAACTCCGGGCGATGTGCGAGTACACCTATGAAAACGGAAGGAAGTGCAGGCTGAAACCCCTAGAGGGCTCGAAGTACTGTCCCCTTCATGTCCCTTACGATGAGGGGGAGGCCCTTCTTGGCGAGAGGATAAAAAAAGTTAAGGCGAGTACCCTCCAGAGGAGGCTCAGGGCAGGACAGAGCTACTTCGAGGGCGTTTACCTCTACGACGTCTCCATAAAGGACTACCGGAGTGAGAAGGTTCTCGTCTTCAAGAACTCAGCAATTAAAAGCCTCGTTATTGAGGACTCCGAGTTTAAAGGCCTGATACTCCTCAACACGGCGGTTGAGAGGGTAATCCTCTTTCAGGTTAAGGTCGGCTTCATCTTCGTCAAGGGCTCAACGGTCTACGGCCTTAACGTACTCCGCGTTGACTTCACAAGCCATATATCCCTCAGGGACTCAAGCGTTAAGTACCTGATGGTGAACTCGACCCAGTACACCGGAAGCGAGGAGGAAGAGGCCTACGGCGAGAAAAGCGCAAAGGGCACGGTAGAAATCTCGGGCCTCAGAGACGTCCGCAGGATAGGTATCAACACCCGCTACCCTCTCCTTAGGAAAATCCTTGAGGAGCACGGCGTTAAGGTCTCCGAGGCAGGTCGGAGAACCGTAAGAGTTAAGTCCCTTGTAATCAGGGATGTTTCCTTCGACACCAAGCCCCACTTCAAGAGACAGGTTCGTCTGACGGTTGCCGGCTTCCATGGAACCCTCGTCCTCGAAAACCTTGAGGTGTTCGGTCACGTTGAAATAAGCTGGAGTCACCTGGTTTCTCCCGAATTCATCCATGTCCTAGTCCACAGCAACTTCATCCTCAGGAAGTCTAGGATTAGAGCGGATGCAACATGGGGTCTGACTGTCCTACCGAGCCTCCCGGTGGAGCTGACCGTTCAGGGCTTCATGATAATAGAGGACTGCCAGTTCAGCAATCCCCACGCTGAAGAGGTCTTCTATCGCCTTGCAAGAACCAGCTGGGAGAAGAGCGGTGACCTTGAGAAGGCTGACGAGTATTACTACCTGGAGATGCTCGCCCGGAGGAAGATAAAGCTCCTTTCGAGGAGAAAAGGGCGGAGAAAGCTCCTGGATAAAGGCGAAGCCCTTTTCGAGTGGCTCTTCGCCGATTTAACCTGCCGTTACGGAACCGACTGGAAGAGGCCGATAATGATATGGCTCTTCGCAGTCAACCTCTTCTTCCCGCTCCTTTTCTACCTGACAGGGAGCGTCCAAGGTCTCTCCGCCAAGCTCAGCTTCCTCGACTATGAGTACTTCAGCATCGTAACAGCTACAACCCTCGGCTACGGCGACTACCACCCAATAGGCGTTGGAAGGGCAATAGCGTCTCTTGAGGCCCTCTTTGGAATGTTCATGTGGGCGGTCTTCCTTACGGTCTTCGCGAGGAAGTACATGAGGTAGCGCAAAGTTTAAGCCTGCTCTCCGTCCAATACAGTGGGGATAGAAATGGAAAAACTCAGGCTGGGTCTCATAGTTAACCCCATAGCTGGTATGGGCGGTCGGGTGGCCCTTAAAGGCACCGACGGGGTTGTTGAGGAAGCCATAAGACGGGGCGCCCGTCCTATCGCTCAAAACCTTGCGCGCCTCTTTCTCCACGAGCTCTCTCATTACGAGGAGTCAAAGAGGATTGAGTTCATCACTGGCCCCGGGCCACTGGGAGAGAATGTTTTGAAGGACTTCAGCTTTCCCTTTGAGGTCATTAGACACAGGGGAATTGACTATCATGAAATCTTTGGCGTAAGGATTCCGGACACAAGCAGTAAGGACACCAAGAGGCTCGCCCAGGAAATGGCAGGGAAGGTTGACCTCCTCGTCTTCGCCGGTGGAGACGGAACTGCCAGGGACATTTTCGGCGCCGTTGGGATGAAGGTTCCCATTCTGGGAGTTCCCACTGGAGTTAAGATGTTCTCTGGGGTTTTTGCGTCGTCTCCAGAGGACGCCGCAAGGCTCGTCGTAGAGTTCCTCAGAGGGAACGCGGAGCTCGTTGAGAGGGATGTCATGGATCTGGACGAAGAGGCCTTCAGGCAGGATAAGGTTAAACCGAGGCACTACGGGAAGATCCTGACGCTCTACGCGGAGCTTCTCCTTCAGGGGGCGAAAGAGCCCTCAAAAACCGACGAAGCGGAGGACGTTGAGGCCATAATAGATGCCTTAGCTGAGGAGCTTGAGGATGGGATTTACTTCCTTGGGGCCGGTTCTACTCTCAAGAGGCTGAAGGACAAACTGGGCATCAATGGGACTCTCCTCGGTGTTGATGTGGTCGAGATAAAAGA
Source organism: Thermococcus sp. (assembly GCF_027008145.1). GTDB lineage: Archaea > Methanobacteriota_B > Thermococci > Thermococcales > Thermococcaceae > Thermococcus. The sequence goes on from NZ_JALTCZ010000114.1 coordinate 3,173, forward strand.
CGGAAAGGCAATGCTCCTCGTGAAGGATGCAACAGAAAAAGACCTCCTCAGGTTCATTGATAGGAATCCGAAAATCGTCGTTACTGTTATAGGGGGTCTCAACTTCCTCTTCGGCAGGGGCAACCAGCAGTTCTCGGCGGACGTTCTTAGGTATGTCCCTAAGGAGAACATAATAGTCGTAGCCACACCCTCGAAAGTTAAGGATGGCTTCATCAGGGTCTACACCGGTGATAGGGAGGTGGACGGGAAGCTGAGGGGCTACATCAGGATCAGGGTGGGCCCCTGGAGGGAGAGAATGGTTAAGGTGATTTAGAAAACCGTTTATACTCTTCTACTTATATTTCTGTGGTGAGTCGTATGAGACCGAGCCCGATTGCCGTTAGGATAATGGAACATGAGGGTGGGGACATGTTCTATGACCCCATCGTTCAGGGCAGAACCCTGAAGGTCTTTGGAATGGATGACTATCCGAGGCACTTCCTTGAGTACATCGCCGGGGAATACGAGAAGATAGGATACGACAGGGTAGTATTTGACACGACCGGCCAGTTTGAGGGAGACTTTGATACAGTGATTGAAATTAAAGACGGTCAGCCGACCGGGATAGACCCTATAAAGCTTGCCCTCCAGGGCCTCATCGACCCCTACTCTGCGGTGACGATAGTTGAGGCTCTCTATGGTCTCGACAGGGCCTTAAGAGATAAACTCTACGCTGACATCCTTCTTGGTAAGGTGAAGAGCGTCCCGGATGCTGTGAAGGCCAATCAGAAATACTCTGAGGTGATCCTGGAGAGCTACACTACTCTTGACGAGGCCTTCTACTCAGGGGATACTCCCAAGCTTGAGGGGAGCGTCCTTGTGAACCTCGGAGACACGCACAGCATAACACTCGTTGGAATAGCGTTCTTAACCCTCTCAGCGGTCTTTGAGAAGAGGAGGAAGGCTATGGTTGGACTCCTCGATGGGGCCGTTCTCGGCTACACTTCAGCTGGCAGTGCCGCAATTCCTCTCCTCACGAGACCGCTGAGGAAAAGACTAACCGTCGTCGCGAGCGAGTATGCACTTGATGCCCTCCTGAACCTCGCGGGCCCGACGCTCCTCTTATACCACGAACCGGACGTTCAGGCACTGATATACGAGAGCAACGGCGTTCCGCCCGGTTCCATGAGAAAACTCGTAAAGAAGGGGCTGGGGGCCTTCATCGTCCGTAGCCCTGAGACCATAGACGTCTTCCACGGTAGAGTTCTCCCCTGAGCAGGTACTTTTTAATATTCTCAAAACCTACTCCTTCAGGTGTTGAGAGATGGTGTACATCGAGCATGCGACGAATCCCGTTATATTTGGGACTCTTCTCGTCATCTACTACTTTTCAATCCCAATGGCTTTTCTGTTCTGGTATGGGAGTTCCTACAGGTACATCAAGAAACGCAACTTCCGGCTGAAGAGACTCCTCGCTTACCTCCTGCTGGCCTTTATCCTGACGGGTCTCTCGGCCTACAAAATCACCTCGATATACTTCTACATCCACTCCCCGGCCGAGGGGGAGTTCTGCCTCAGCTCGTCCTGTGTCCTCTCGTCCGGGTTACTCCATGAGTACGGGGTGAACACTGAAACCCTAGAAGCCGTGGGCCTGCCCTCGTACGGCCCAATGATGGTGTACAGGATATACGACGTTGGGACTAACATCACGCTGGGCTTGCCGGTTAGGATGAACTACGTCGTGATAATAAGACCCCTTCTGATCCTCCCCTTGGTCGAGGTCAATGTCTACTACATCTCCGGTAGAAAGGCCATCCTCAGGAAGACCTTCTACGTGACGTGGCCCAGCTTCCCAGGGGATACTATAACAAGGGCCCTCGACGTAAGGTTCACCGTCCTTATACTCACCGGCGGCAGGGGGCCGGGGGCTTAGCCCCTCAACCTTTTTGCCAGCTCCTCAAGAACCCCCAGGAAGGTCTCGACCTCCTCAAGGCTGTTATAGACGTGGAAAGAAGCCCTGACGGTGCCGTTTATTCCAAGCTTCTTCATCACCGGTAAAGCACAGTGGTGGCCGCTCCTCACCATTATGTTCCTCTCGTCGAGTACCGCTGCGACGTCGTGCGGATGAAGGGGTGGAACGTTGAAGCTGACAACTCCCGCGTGCTTCTTCAGGTTCCTCGGCCCGTACCAGGGAATTTCAAGCTCTTCAAGGCCCCCAACGGTTCTCTTTACAAGCTTCCTCTCCTGCCTCTCAATTCTATCTACCCCAATTCTCTCGATGTAGCGTATTCCCTCGGCCAGTCCTATCGCCCCGCCTATGTTCGGAGTTCCCGCCTCAAAACGCTCCGGCGGTTCTGCAAGCTTGTAAGAGTTCAGGTCAACATCCTCAATGGTTCCACCGCCTATGAGGGGTGGCTCGAAGGTATCGAAGAGCTCCTCGTTGATATAGAGGACGCCTATCCCCGTCGGCCCCATCGGGCCCTTATGGCCTGAGAATGCCAAGAAATCGGCGTGCAGTTTCCTCACGTCCACCTCCATGTGCCCAACGCTTTGAGCAGCATCGACAACGAAGATTGCCCCCTCTTCCTTCGCTATCTTTCCTATTTCCTCGACCTCGTGGACGACGCCGAGGGCATTGGAGACGTGCTGAACGGCTACGAGCTTCGCATCTTTAATCTTCCTCTCGGCATCACTTAAATCGAGGTTGCCCTCGTTGTCGCCTTCGATGAACTCCAGTTTAAGTCCCTTCATTCTGGCCAGTCTCTGCCAGGGAAGTAAATCGGAGTGGTGCTCGTAGGGGGTTGTTACTATCTTGTCCCCCGGTCTGAAAAGGTGCTCAACTCCGAGGGCGACCAAGTTAAGGCTCTCGCTCGTGTTTTTGGTGAAGACCACCTCCTCAAACCTTGCGTTTATGAAGTCGGCAACCGCTTTCCTGCTCTCCTCGTATCTGTGGGTCGCCATTTGGGAGAGCCTGTGAACGCCCCTGTGGACGTTGGCACGGTACCTCAGGTAGTAATCGTCCATAGCCTCGATCACGGGTTTGGGCGTTAGCGAGGTGGCCGTGTTGTCGAAGTATATAACCTCGCCCGTCAGCGGTATGTCCTTCCTAACATCGTCCGGGATCTTCATATTACCACCTCCAGAATCCCGGCGCAGTCATATATCGTCTCGGCGATTTTCTTTCCCCTCTCGGCATCTTCGAGGAGCTTGATGATTATCTTCCCACTTGGGTAAACGCTGACCTCATAGTCCTCCATTTCGAGAATCAGCATCATGTCCGGGACGAGCTTTTTCACGGAGAAGCCTTTCTCCCTGAGACACTCGGCGGTCTTTACGAGGTCCACCTTTACCTGCCTCTCCCAGGAATAGGCACCTATGACGATGCCCTTCATAGTTACGCAGGGCTTTGAGATTATCATCCCATCACCGCTGACCTTTGGGCGGGGAGTCTTATAGGGCTTTCCTGAACCGAAGGTTGAAATAGGGATAAACCAAAGCCCTTATAAGGTGTGTTACCTTTTTGGTCTTTGGTGATATCGATGAAGATTCTGGTGAGCGGAAAGGGTGGTTGTGGTAAGAGCACGATAAGCGCGATGCTCGGGAAGTATCTGGTGGAGAGGGG
>NZ_JALTCZ010000115.1 GCF_027008145.1 Thermococcus sp.
GCTTTAACGTACCTCGGGAGTCATTCAAGCATAAACGACGTCGTCCTGACCTGGTGGGATCAGGGCCACTGGGTTACCTACTATGCCATGAGGGCACCCGTGGCGCAGGGAGGGCCGAGCAGATGGGTGGCAAGATACTACCTCGGGCTTGTGAATGAAAAGAGCCTCATGAACCTCGGCGTTGACTACGTTATCGTTTCTTACGACACGATACTCCAGTTCGGCGCCGTCCTTGAGACCGCCGGAGTCCCCCCGTCTCAGTATGTCTTAATACCCCTCTGGTGGTCGGGCACATACGGAAACATGCTCATGTTCTCCAACGGACCGTATTCACTTATGGCAGTCCCAGGAAGAGAGTGGAACGTTAAGCTCAACGCAGGAGGCAGGATTCTAATACCTAGAGAAACATTTGTCGAGGACAAGAAGGGTATCCACAGAATACCTATCTCTGGTACTCCGAACTCTGACATTTATGCCTACATGAACCTAAACTACGGCTACGCCGTGATAATGAATGGGAAGGCCTTTAATACTCCTCTAGCGAGGCTCATGTTCACCAACAACTATTCAAAAGATTACAGGCTCTTTTACTCCGATGGAGGGATGGTGAAGATATTCAGGTTCGTCCATCCTAATGTGATCGTGACTTCCCAGAACGGTTCAATAGTTCTGAAGTTTACCAACGCCACAGGGACCGGCCTCGGCATCTACGGCTTCCTCGACAATGGGACTCTGGTCTACAAGAAGTGGTTCAACGTTAAGGGCAAAAGCGAGTTCATCCTCCCGGAGAACCTCAACGGGAGCGTGGTCGTTAGATATACCTACGCCAAGAAGGGACAAATTCTGGACAGGGGAGTTTTCAGGATTGAGGACGTTCTGGAAAAGAATTGACAACCACCCAGCTAGCCCTTAAGCGGGAAAGCAACACCCTTTTAAAGCCTAAGAACAATACCACACTTTGAAATGAAACGCTCAGTAACCATCAAACTCCAGCCGAGCAAGGAGCAGGAGAAAATCCTTTTTGAGTTAGCTCACGCTTCAGCGATAATCTGGAACAAACTCAATTACCAGCGTTTAAAACAATTCAAAGAATTCGGCAAGATTGATTTTAATGGAACAGAAAAGGAAGCTTATCACGAGTTCAAGGGCTGGATTGGTGGTTCGACAGTCCAACAATTAGCTAGAAAAAATGCCGAAAGCTGGAGGGGTTCTTCACACTCAACAAGAAGAAAAAGAATGGAGGACTACCAGAATGGTTCAAGCCCAAACCGCCCGGCTTTGTTAGAGAAGAAAAAGGCAGGAACCTCTTTATCATTCCAATCAGAAACGACCAGTATCGGATTGACGGGAACGTTGTCGAGTTAAGACGCCTTGGGAAGTTTGGAAGACTGGGGATTCAATTCAAGGGCAGAATTCACCTGAAGGGCAAGCAAGGACGCTTAGAGATAACTTACGACGAGGTAAAGCGGAAATGGTATGCCCACGTTAGCTTCACCGTCGAGGAGAAGCTAATCAACGACGAGTGGGTTAGTGTTCCGAGACAACCCTTAGGAGACCTCTCGGCGGGTATTGACTTGGGAGTAAACAACCTGATGGCCGTTTACGTTGAGAACGGTGAGAGTTTCTTGGTCAATGGAAGACCCTTAAAAAGCATTGCCTTTTACTGGCAGAAAAGAACAGCCGAGTATCAGTCAAAACTCAACAGGAGTGGAGTCAAAACGAGCAGGAAACTCAGAAGAATGCACGAGAAGGCGAGACTTCAGGCGAGACACTACATTAACACGGCAGTAAGGCAGACTGTGGAGAAGCTCTACCGCCTTGGGGTTAGCAAAATTGTCGTGGGTTACCCGAAGGGGATAGCCAGAAACTCTGATAGGGGCAGGAAGCAGAATTTTATCCTCTCTCACGTTTGGCGGTTCAATCATGTTATCAAACGCTTGAAGGAAGTGGCTGAGGAGTATGGTATTCAGGTTTTGGTTGTTGATGAGGCTTTCACTTCTCAATCCTGCCCTCTCTGTGGCCAACGCCATTCTGACGGGAGAATTTTTAGAGGTTTGTTTAAGTGCCATGGAGAGGGCGTTGTAATGAACGCCGACCTCGTTGGAGCTTTTAATATTTTGAAGAGGGCTGTGAAAACGATAACCCAGAGCCTCTCGGCTTTAACGGGATGTAGGGGTAATTGGCTGAAGACCCAGCCAGAGGGGTTCTCCGAACCCTCTTTTAATGTGAGGGTGGTAAGGATTACCCCTCAAACTCCCCCGCAGTTGGGTTAGGGGGTTCCTCGTTGGAACCCTCGCCGTTTACGGCGGGGAGGAGGTCAGCCCGAAACCCTTATTAACCTTCCCGAGTGGTATCCGTAGGTGCATTTTGAGCCGGAGGTGGTGAAGGTGGAGGAGCTCGTTGCCATTAAGATACCGAAGAGCCTTCATGAGAGGATAAAGGAGCGCATCGAGGGAACCGGCTTCGAGAGCGTTGACGAGTACGTCACCTATGTCCTCAGGGAGGTTCTTGCCAACCTCGAAGAGGAAGAGGAGGAAGTCTTCAGCGAGGAAGAGGAAGAGAAGGTCAAGGAGAGGCTTCGCGCCCTCGGCTACCTCGACTGATTCTTATCCCTTTTAGCGAGACAGAGGTGATAGAATGGTCTCAAAGCCCCACGGCGGAAAGCTCGTTAGGAGAATAGTTGCAGAGAGAACCCGCGAGAGAATCCTGAGCGAGCAGGGAGAATATCCCCACGTTGCCATAGACCACGGAAGGGCGATAGACCTTGAGAACATCGCTCACGGAGTTTACTCACCCCTCAAGGGCTTCCTCACGAGCGACGACTTCCAAGGCGTTCTCGATGAGATGCGCCTCACCAACGACCTGCCCTGGACGATTCCCATCGTTCTCGACGTGAAAAAGCCGAACTTTGACGAAGGTGATGCCGTTCTGCTCTACTACGGTGATCTGCCAATAGCGAGGATGCACGTCGAGGAGATTTACACCTACGAAAAGAGGGAGCTCGCCGTTAAGGTTTTCAAGACTGAGGATATAAACCATCCGGGCGTTGCCAGGGTCATGGAGATGGGGGATTATCTAGTTGGCGGTGAGATAGAGCTCCTTAACGAGGTTCCGAATCCCTTCGCGAAGTACACGCTTAGACCCGTTGAGACGAGGGTTCTATTTAAGGAGCTCGGGTGGAAAACTATAGTGGCCTTCCAGACTAGGAACGTTCCCCATCTAGGCCACGAGTACGTCCAGAAAGCGGCTTTGACGTTCGTTGACGGCCTCTTCGTTAACCCGGTGTTGGGGAGGAAGAAGAAGGGCGATTATAAAGACGAGGTCATAATAAAGGCTTACGAAGCTTTGTTCAAGCACTACTATCCGAAGGACGCCGCGACCCTAGCGACCGTCCGCTACGAGATGCGTTATGCCGGGCCGAGGGAGGCAATCCACCACGCAATAATGAGGAAGAACATGGGTGCAACGCACTTCATCGTTGGGAGAGACCACGCTGGTGTAGGCGACTACTACGGGCCCTACGAGGCCTGGGACACCTTCGATAACTTCCCGGATTTAGGGATAACACCGATGTTCATCAGGGAGGCCTTCTACTGCAAGAAGTGCGGTGGAATGGTGAACGCCAAAATCTGCCCGCACAGTGAGGAGTTCCACGTCCACATAAGCGGAACAAAGCTGAGGAAGATGATAATGGCCGGCGAGCAGCCGCCGGAGTACATGATGCGACCTGAGGTCTACGAGGTCGTCAGGAGCTTCGAGAACCCGTTCGTGGAGTGAGAATGGTCAATTTTATTGTTCTATTTTCTCCTGCTGGTGTAAATGATGAGGATGGTTAGAATTGGCATGGCAGACATGATTGAAAGTTTCAGTAGGAGAGTGGAGGAGGATGCCCCGGGGAGGTTCCCGATGGGGAGTCTCGGTTAGAGCAAACTTGGGGGGAAGTAGACATGCACCTCATAATTCATCACTGGGATACTGATGGGATAACCTCAACGGCCCTTCTCGTGAAGGCGCTTAAGCTTGATGGGTTCATGAACATGACGGCACCGATAGGCGAGTTCCGCTTTGATGAAAGAATATGGAAGGCAATTGAAACGGCCGAGAGGCTATACGTCCTAGACTTCAACGTGCCGGGGGAGGTCGAGAGGGTGAGAATTCCAACGCTCTTCATAGACCACCACAACCAGAGTAGGATTAAGAACCCCCTCGTGGAGCAGATAAACCCATCGCTGGAGGACAGGTACTATCCCTCCTGCTCCCTCGTCGTCTCGGAGCGTTTCGGTCTCTTCAACGCGTGGACTGCCCTTGGAATAGTAGGGGACATCGGCGAGAAGGCCTTCGAACTGAAGGTCGTTAATGGGCTCCTCAAAAAGGAGGGCCTATCCCGGGCGGAAGCCTTAAGGCTGGTAGAGCTAATAGACTCCAACTACATAGTGATGGAGAGAGAAGCGGTGGAGGAAGCTGTAAAGGTTCTCCTTGAAGGCGAGGTCAGAGAGCTCCTCGAACACGAACCCTGGGTCAGGAAGGCCGAGTCCATAAGGGAAGCCATCGAAAGAGTCGTTTCGAGCGTAGAAGAGAGGAATGGCTTTGCCTTCGTGGAGTTCGAGAGCCCCTTCAACATCATCTCAAAGGTGGCCAGAAAGCTTGTCTGGGAGCTTAATTACCGTGGAGCCATTGCCGTGAACAGAGACTTCCACGGGAAGGCCCAGCTCTACTTCAGGATCTCTCCCCGGGAGGCTGAGAGGATAGACATGGGTGAAGTCATCGCTAGGCTTAAGGGGCTGGGCACCAACTCGGGAGGGAAGAGAGAGGTAGTCGGTTGCGTCTGTGATGGGGATAAAATCGACGATGCCCTCAAAATCATTGAGGAATATCTGGGGTGAGGGATATGGAGTTTGAGAAGAAGGTTAGGGAAGGTATGGCGGAGACAAAGAAGCTCTTCGTTATGGGCTTGGACTCCGCTCCCCCTGAGCTACTCTTCGGAAAGTTCTACGACGAACTGCCCAACATGAGGAAGCTCATCGAGCGTTCAATCCACGGGCCGATGAAGACCGGCATTCCGGCAATAACGATTCCAATGTGGATGGCCATGGTCACCGGAAAGACTCCGGGTGAGCTCGGGCTCTACGGCTTCAGGCACAGGAAGGGATACAGCTACACGGACTACTGGATAGCCCACAGCAAGAAGGTGAAGGAGCCAACCCTCTGGGACTACTTAGGAGAGAGGGGAAGGAAATCAATAATAGTGGGTGTCCCGCCGACTTATCCGCCGAAGCCGATTAACGGCCATCTCGTCAGCTGTTTCATAACACCCGATGCCAGCGTTGACTACACCTATCCGAAGGAACTCAAGGGCGAGATTGAAAGACTCGTTGGCGAATACATCTTCGACGTCCCCTTCAGGAAGGAAGCCAAGGACGAGGTCAGGGAAGGTCTCTGGGAGATGACGGAGAAGAGGTTTGAGGTCATTCGCTACCTCCTTCAGGAGAAGGAGTGGGACTACTTTCACTTCGTCGAGATTGGCCTTGATAGAGTCCACCACGCCTTCTGGAGGTACTTCGATCCAGAGCACCACCTTTACCCCGGAAAGGGAAACAAATACGAGACTGTTATTCCCGACTACTGGAAGCTCCTCGACAGGGAGATTGGGAAGACGCTGGAGCTGATAGATCTTGACGAGACTGCCGTCATGATAGTTTCAGATCACGGGATCAAAGGGATGCACGGCAACTTCGCGGTGAACCAGTGGTTAGCGGAGGAGGGCCTGCTGAAGGTTAGGAACCCGGAGGTTCTCCACGACGGCAGGGTAAAGCGCTTCGAGCAGGTGAAGATCGACTGGAAGGAGACGACGGCTTGGGGATGGGGAGGCTACTACTCAAGGGTCTTTCTCAACGTTAAAGGCAGGGAGCTCTTCGGGAAAGTGCCAAAGAGCAGGTTCGACGAAGTTAGGGATGAAGTTGCCGAGCTTATACGCTCCATCAGGGGACCGAACGGCGAGAAGTGGGACAACAGGGTTTACTTCCCAGAGGACATCTATCCAGTAACAAGGGGCAACAAGCCGGACATCATGGTCTACTTCGACAACCTGAACTGGCGTGCCGCTGGAACGGTAGGCTGGGAAAGCAATTACCTGCCGGAGAATGACACCGGGCCGGACGATGCAAACCACTCGGAAGTTGGGGTATTCTCCCTCTACTTACCCGGACTGGACGAGAGCAGGCAGACACAGCTTACCATCTACGACGTTGCACCAACCGTCCTAACTCTCTTCGGGCTGAAGGAGAAGGCAGAGGAGCTTAGGGGGAGAAGCATCCTCTGACCCTCTCTGATGGTTCATCACCTTTTAGAATCGAGGGAAGCTGAAATGACGGGACTCAAGAACCTCAAGAAAGGCTTTACAATCTGGCTTACCGGACCGAGCGGTGCAGGGAAGACGACTTTAGCTGTAAAGCTCGCAAAAAGGCTCAGGGGAATGGGCTACCGAGTCGAGATCCTCGACGGGGACACGATAAGGAAGACGCTCTACCCAAACCTGGGCTTTTCCAAGGAAGCCAGGGAGATGCACAACAGGATCGTGATCCATATGGCCAAGCTCCTGAGTAGGAACGGCGTTATAGTGATAGTCTCACTCATCTCGCCCTACAGAGCAGTTAGAGAGTACGCTCGGAAGGAGATAGGGGACTTCATCGAGGTCTACGTTTACGCTCCCCTCAAAGTCAGAATCCAGCGTGATCCCAAGGGGCTCTACGCGAAAGCGTTGAGGGGCGAGATAA
>NZ_JALTCZ010000116.1 GCF_027008145.1 Thermococcus sp.
AAAAAAACTCTCAGTCCACAAATGCCAGTCCGTTCCACAGATCCCGTATTTCCCGGGTTGCGTCCGGATAAACCCTCTTGAAGGTTATCCTCCAGTAGCCGTTCTTTAAGTCTTCGATGTCCTCGATGTGTATGCTGAGCCCGAGCTTCTCGAAGTGGGTAACCATCCTGTGGGCGGTGCTTATGCTCTTGACTCTGACCTTAAAGGTCTCCTCGACGACGTGCCCGTGCGAGACCTCTTCAATGCTCTCCACAAGGGGCCTCAAAAGTGCCTTACCGAGGGCTTTGGCGTACTCCTCAAGCCCTTCGCCCCGGATTCTCTTCTCCGCTATGTAGAATGCCAGCCTGCTTATCCTTCCCATGAAATAGCCTCCGGGGAGGTCGAAGAATACATGGGAGCCTATCTTTATGTCATTGAGATTAGCGTAGGGTGTAACGTACTTTGCCACCTTCCTCATATCGGGAGTCTTCATTACGACCCCTTCCCTGTTTTCCCTGCTGAGTTTCTCTATTAGCTCGTGGAGCTCATCTAAGCGGGAGCGGTCGTAGAGGCCGAAAACCTCTACGTGGGGAATCCCGTACTCCTCGGCGAGCCTGTATCTCTCCTCCGCTGGGATGCTCCTCCCGGTTCCCTTCTCCTGGATGTCGAAGAGGAAGAACTGGATGTCTTCCTTTACGTATGGTGGGCCTTCGACAAGGTACGGGCTTTCCGGTCCGGCCATTTCTCCCGCTAGAATCAGGTTTGGATAATCCCTGAAGAACTCTCCGCTGACGAAGTCGAGTATCCTTTCGGTGGTGAACGGGCAGACGAAGCCTCCCCGGGTTAGGGCCAGAACCCTGTTCCCCACTTTGGCAACGCGGACGTTATAGCCATCTACTTTCTCCTCAACGTAGAAGGGTCTGTTCTTAAAAATCCTCCTGATACCGTTCTCCAGCTGGACGACACGCTTTATGTGGGGAAATCCCGGAACCACGTCTTCTGTTTCAAAGACAGCGGTTCCTCTCCTGAAACCCCTTGCTGAATCGCGGAAGCGGACGTATCTGATGCCCTCGAACTCATCCTCGGCGATGCCGCCCTTGTTCTCAAGGACCGTAAGCCTCTCCTCTGGGACACCTAACTTGAGGAGCAGGGCCTTAAAATACGAACTTACCATCCAACTCCCCTCTCTAAGGTTGGAAAAACCCATTAATAACCGTTTGGAATATAGAGAAAAGCTGGGGAAGAAAGGTTCAGCGCTTCATTGTCGAGAGAACCTTGGTGGTGACGTCGTTGCCTTCCCTGTCATAGATCCTGTAGTAAGCTGAATATGGGAGCTTCATCTTGGCCCTGTGCATCGCTCCGAGGGCGAACTTGAGGTGGCTCTCGTTCAGCCAGACGGAGAGTATCTTCTGGTCTTTCCTGACCCTCGCGGCAAGTCCGATCGGCTTCCCGAAGGGTCTCCTCATACCGTTTCCGTAACGGTCGGCCTTCCTGCCGGTCGCCATCGGGTTCTCTCTAAGAACCTGGAAGGGGAAAACCCTTATCTTGAAGTGGAAGTTGCTCCTTCCAACGTTCTTCTGGAGGTACCTGTTGACCTGTATACGGATGGCCTCAAGGGCGTTCTGCCTTATCTGCATGGCCTGCTCGGCGTGGAGGCTGACCTCGTACTCAAACTCGGCCGAGAGGTTGCCCATGTCGAATATCGTTATCTTCGGCCCGGGAGCACCGCGTATGTACTCTCTCCTCGTGTAAGCGGGCTTGTCAACGTCCCTATCAATCTTCGCTGGTCTCAGTCCCATAATCTCACCTCCAAATGAGCGTAAGCTAAGCCTAAACTTAGCTTGACCCCTCTTTTATAAAAGTTTTGGAGGGCCACCCCTGCCGATCCTCATGCCCTCAACAGCCAGCCCGAGCGAGACGGGCAGGAAGGCCAGGAGGGCTAAATTAAAGGTCAGCCCGAGGTGCACTTCGCCGAGGGAGTAGGCCAAGCCGAAGACCATTCCTCCAACGAAGGTTGAGAGGTTCTGGA
>NZ_JALTCZ010000117.1 GCF_027008145.1 Thermococcus sp.
GCCTCCTCGGGAGAGGAGTTAAGAGAAGGGTCGGAATCGTTGACTGGAGCGGGACCTACGACGAGATAATCCCCTACCTGCGCCTCTGACGCTTCCTCCTCGGGATAAGCCTTACGGGGCTTCCACAGTCCGGACAGACTCCACCGGGGGGCATCCCCCCAAAGCGCTTCCCACAGCCGATGCAGACGTAGTTCCAGCGGATTACCCTTTTTATGCCCCTCTTAAGGGTTCTGAACTCTATGCCGAGCGTTTTAGCCACGTTCTGAAGGTTGTAGTCGTCGGTGAAGAGGACTCCTCTGAGCTCGTAGGCCAGCGCGAGAACCTCAAGGTCGGCCTCGCTCAGCTCGTTTAGCTCGCCGGTTTTTTTCGACGCTTCCTTAACGGCCTCAACGCTCTCCTTCGAGGGAACCAGAACCCTAACCTTCCCCGCGCTGATCAGGCCCTCAAGGAAAAGCTTCGATTCGGGGTCTTTGACCTCCTCGACGACCTTTGGGGTGGTAACACCTTCCACGTCAACGCCCTGGATGAAGATAGCAGTATCGATAATCAACATCACTTAGTTTATTAAGGGAGACATTTCAAAAACTTTGGGGGTGATACTTTGATTCTGAGGATAAAACCCCTATATACCCCTAGGGATGAAGAGAGTTTCAAGGAAATATACTATCCTATGTGGGTGTATATCTTTGAATATACCGTCAAAAGGAGACTTTTTGGAGACATCAAAGGGGGGGCAATCATTCTTGTGGATGGCATTAGTGGGCGTGCATATTTAGCAGATGCATTTCCCGATATTGAGAGAGTTGAAGCTGAGCAGGGAGTTCTTAAACCACAGATAGGCGATGCAAAAAGTGATGCAATCGCCAAGGATAAGGTTGAAACATTTTTGTTCAGAAAGTTTGCTTATCTGAGGTTCTCTTACTCGCTCGTGAGTAAGGTTTTTGCCTACAAACTTCTGTGGGCAAGAAAAGAAGAGGAGCACTACTATCTATTGGATAGTGTAACCGGGGATGAAATAGAGGTGTATAAAATAGATGAAGAATCAAAAGAGGTCATCGACGATACCGGCTAGCATCTTAAGTTCTGGGGTCGCGGAGCCTCCTTTGACAACGATTTTCTTTCCAGCCGCGTAGTCGATTATTTCTTGAACTTCCTTTGGCGGTGCCTTTGTGAGAAGGCTTACGATAAGGATTGCAATGCTGGCGAAGACGAAGCCAGGAATCATCTCATACCATGGGTGCCAGCTGAGTCCCAGTTGCTTCCAGAGTATCACAGTTATTGCCCCAACTATCATTCCAGCTATTGCACCCTCTTTGGTTGCCCTTTTCCAGTATAGGCCGAAGATGACCACAGGGCCAAATGAACACGCAAGTCCAGCCCAAGCATAGAGCACGAGTTTAAAGACTGTCTCAGTTGCCCCGAGAGCAAGGTATATGGAGAGAAGACTGACAACCAATACTGAGATTCTGCTTATCCACACCAGCTTCTCCTGATCAGCGTTTGGGTCTATAATTTTATGATATATATCTCTAGCAAGGGCAGATGCAACGACAAGCAGATAGGAATTTGCACTTGACATTATTGCAGCTGCCATGGCAGCTATGAGAATCCCAGCAAAGACAGGAGGTAGCATCTCTTTTGTAAGTGCCATGAGAGAGAGCTCAGGTTTTACTCCGGGGAGAAGAACCCTAGCGGCTACACCACCGAGGGTAACTCCATAAAGCGCTATCACCGCCCAAACGACAGCTGCAACTAGCGAATATTTTAGCATCCTAGAATTCTTGATTGCCATGAACCGGACATGGAGTTGTGGCTGTCCGAGATACCCAAGATAACCTATTGACAGAAAACCCAAGAGGGTTATGGGGGCAACCCAAACACTTGTAAGTTTAGGGTCAATAGAGTAAAGTTTGTCATACATTGGGGTAAATCCACCTATTTTGGCTATCGCCAGTGCAGGAACGACAACAGCCCCAATGAACATTAGAATTGCCTGAACAACGTCTGTATACACAGCAGCAGCGAAACCGCCTAGTAAGACGTATACGAGGACTGTTAATGCACCGATTATTGCACCCCATTTGTAATCTATGCCAGTTAAGAACTCCAGAGTGCGCCCCATAGCCACGGTTTGGGCTGCTGTATACGCAGTTAAAAAGATAAAGATAATTATTACCGAAACAATCCTAACAATATGACCTTTATCATAGTAACGAGATTCCAAAAAGTCAGGTATTGTTATTGCTCCAACCCTTTCTGTAAAGCGTCTGAGCCTTTTGCCCAGGACTGTGAAATTTATCAATGGACCACCAGCACTCGTCATTGGAACCCATACGCTTCCAAGACCGAGGCTATATCCTTTTCCGGGCATTCCTTGGAACATATAACCGCTCATGGCAGTTGCTTGATGAGTGAGGGCAATAGTAAAGGGGCCAAAGCGCCTCTTGCCAAGGAAATAGCCCTCAATGGACTCGCTTCCGATTCTATAGGTCAATATGCCGATTGCTATCATTGCTACTAGATATATGACGAAGGATACTATTACGACGTCCATTCAGCCCCCTCCTCTTCCTTGCTTAAATAGAAGTATGCCACTGCCAACAAGACATAAATCACAGGCACCCCAACCCAGAGGAAGACTACAGACGCAGGCACTTCCATGCCCCCTTGGAGTTTTCATTTGTAAAGATAGCCTAAAGTGCATAAATAGTTTTCGGTTTAATACTATATGGCTGTGATTAATACGATTTTAGTATTTAATTTAAAGTTTAAATATTAAATTAGCACATAATTGCCCTAGAATCTATGAGTTGGTTTCTACGTAGAAAATATTAAAAATGTAAAGTGGCAACTAACAAATGGTGCTTGTTATGAAGGTCGACCTAAACTCCGACCTCGGCGAGAGCTTTGGTCGCTACAAGCTGGGCCTTGACGAGGAGGTTATGAAGTACATAAGCTCAGCCAACGTTGCGACCGGCTGGCACGCCGGAGATCCAATTGTCATGAGGAAGACCGTAAGGCTCGCTAAGGAGAACGGCGTTGCAGTTGGCGCGCATCCGGGCTACCCAGATTTGCTCGGCTTCGGGAGGAGGTACATGAAGCTCAGCAGAGATGAGGCGAGGAACTATATCCTCTACCAGATAGGGGCACTTTACGCTTTTTCTAAGGCCGAAGGCCTCGAACTCCAGCACGTTAAGCCCCATGGGGCACTGTACAATGCTCTTGTGAAGGAGGAAGAGCTCGCGAGGGCCGTCATCGATGGGATGGTGGACTTCGACAAAAAGCTTATCTTTGTGGCACTCTCCGGCTCAAGGCCGACTGAAATAGCCGAGGAGATGGGTGTTAAGGTTGCCCACGAGGTCTTCGCCGACCGCGCCTATAACCCAGACGGAACTCTGGTTTCACGCTCGAAACCCGGGGCGGTGATACACGAGGCCAAGGAGATAGTCGAGCGCGTGGTTTCGATGGTCAAGGACGGTGGGATTAGGGCGATAAACGGCGAATGGGTGGAGCTAAAGGTTGATACCATCTGCGTCCACGGCGACAACCCCAAGGCAGTGGAGATAACCTCAATGGTGAGGAAAGCGCTTGAAGAGGAGGGTGTGAAGGTAGTGCCGATGAGGGAGATAGTGCGGTGAAACCCATGAAACCCGAGATAAGGCCCGCCGGCGATTCTGCCCTCCTCGTATCCTTTGGCGAGGTCATAGACGAGGAAACTAACGACAGGGTTCATGCAATAGCGCGGGCAATAGAAAAGGCAGACTTTGAGTGGCTGATCGAGACTGTTCCGGCATATTCCTCCATCCTCGTCGTCTACGACGCGCTGAAGGTTTCCTACACGGAGGTCGAGGCCTCTATAAAGCCTTTGTTGAAGGCCAAGGGAGAGGTCTTTGGGGGAAGGCTCGTGGAGGTTCCCGTCGTTTACGGGGGAGAATACGGGCCGGACATTGAGTTCGTGGCAGCGCACAACGGTTTGAGCGTCGATGACGTCATCAAAATTCACTCCAGACCGGTTTACAGAGTTTACTTCCTCGGCTTCCTTCCCGGATTTGCTTACCTCGGCGGGATGGACGAGAGAATAGCGACTCCCCGCCTGGAGAGGCCCCGTCTCCAGGTTTCAGCTGGCTCGGTCGGGATAGCCGGGAGGCAGACGGGGATTTACCCGCTCGAAAGCCCCGGTGGCTGGAGGTTGATAGGGAGAACACCTTTGAGACTTTTCGACCCGTCGAAAGAGCCGCCAACACTCCTCCAGCCGGGGGATAAGGTGAAGTTCTTGCCAATAGATGAGGAGGAGTTCAGGGAGCTGTACGAGAAAGAATGGGGTGGGAACTTTGATTGAGCTCCTCCGCGTTCCCTCCTTTCTGACAGTTCAGGACTCAGGGAGGAGGGGCTACAGAAAGTTAGGTGTCCCCCTTTCTGGCTTCATGGACGATTACTCCGCCAGGATAGCAAACTACCTTGTGGGGAACCCCGGTAGTGCACCGCTTTTAGAATTTCTCCTGACCGGGCCAACGCTCAGGTTCAACTCCTCTACCGTATTTGCCGTTGCAGGGGATACTGATGTCAAGCTCAACGGGCTTTCCATTGAACCCTGGACGAGCCACTGGGCCATGAGAGGGGATATCCTTGAGGTCGGAACGCTGAAAAGCGGGCTCTACGGCTACATAGCCTTTGCCGGTGGACTAAAGTGCAAGAGGCTTTTGGGGAGCTGCTCCACCTATCCAAAAGCAGGCCTTGGAATGCCTTTGAAGGCCGGCGATAGGCTGACCCTCGGCTACGCGATACTGACAGGCAGGGAGGGGCGTTCCATCCCAATGGAGCTCAGACCGAACTACTCACAGGGAAGCATAGAGGTGAGGGTCGTTTTGGGGCCGAACCCTGAGCACTTCACCAAAAAAGGCGCTGAGACATTTCTGAGCTCGGAGTACACTATAACTCCTGAATCCGACAGGATGGGCTACCGCCTTGATGGGCCGGCTATAGGGCACTCTCCTCTTGGAGCGGACATCGTGACTGAGCCCCTGCTCCCTGGGACCGTTCAGGTTCCCGCTAACGGAAAGCCGATAGTGATGATGCGGGATGCCCAAACCACAGGTGGCTACGCAAAGATAGCAACGGTTGTAAGTGCCGATTTACACATCCTGGCCCAAGGCAGGCCCGGGACGAAGGTCAGATTTAAAGCGGTGGAGGTTGAAGAAGCGCAGGAAGCCCTCAGAAGGTGCGAAAAGACGCTGGAAGCCATAAAAGCCTTCCTGGAGGGAAAGATGAGGGCGTATAAAGTGAAGGTTGGTGAAAAAGAGTTCACGGCTTTTGCGGGGCCTTCTTCCTCATCACCTTGACGACCTTGTAGGTCTTGCCGTCGCACTCGACTTCACCGGTTACTTCTATAATCTTGACGGAGTCGCCCTCAAAGAGACCCTCGGGGCGGAAGACATCCCTTTTTTTCGGGTCACTGCACTCCTCGAACTTCAGCTGGATTATCGAGCCAACTATCGCCAATCTCGGCTCAACGGCCACCTCTATGCTCGGCTCAACGACCTCGACGACGCGGACCTTCCCCTCATGGAGGGGGCAGGAGTGAGAGGGCATGCTCCTTACGCGGAGTACCTTGTACCTCCTTCCCGGTTCAAGGTTTCCAACACAGACTCCGGCGAGTTTGCAGGTCTTGCAGGGCTCAGCAGGGCCGTAGAAGATAAACTCAAGGCCCGGCTTGGCAAGCTTTTCACCAACTAACGTGATTATGGCCATTTCAACCACCTCCTGATGAAACGATGATCAGATGACTCCGGTTATTTTAGCGGCCTTCTCGGCTGCCTCCCGGGTCAGGCCATCCGTCCCGAGGATTGTATAGCGCTCGGGCCTTATCGTGTGGGCTATGGTGAGGGCCTCGACTACAACCTCGGGCTCGATTCCAAGCTCGTATGCGGTTGTTGGGGCGCCCACCCTCTTTAAAGTTTCCCTAATCCTCTCCCACTTCAGGCCGTGGAGGTAAGCGGTTATTATCGTCCCAACGCCAACCTGTTCGCCGTGTAGAGCTGGCTTCTCAAGGAGCATGTCGAGGGCGTGGCTGAAGAGATGTTCGGCACCGCTTGCTGGCCTTGAGGAGCCTGCTATGCTCATGGCAACGCCACTGGATATGAGGCCCTTCACAACCTTCCTCACCGACTCCTCGTTGCCGAGCCGTATTATGTCGGCGTTTTTTATGACCATCTTGGCGCTCATGAGGGAAAGCGAGGCCGCGTACTCGCTGTAGTATTCCCCTTTTATCCTGTGGGCGAGCTGCCAGTCCTTTACCGCTGTGAGATTGCTTATCGTGTCCCCAACCCCGGCGGCGAGGTAGCGGTAGGGGGCCGTCTTTATCACCTTGACGTCCGCTATGACCGCTATCGGAGGAACGGCCCTGACTGAGGTCTTGGCACCCAAGTCCCTTATCGAGGCATTTGCGCTCGCTATACCGTCGTGGGAAGCAGTAGTGGGGAAGCTTATAAAGGGGACGCCCGTTTTGAAGGAAGCTAACTTGGCGACGTCTATTATGCTTCCACCGCCGACTGCTATCGTCCACTGGGCGTTTTCGTCCCTTATAGCCTCAATGGTGCGCCGGACTTCCTCCATGGTGGCGCCCTTCTTTATGAGCAGTCCCCTTACATCGTAGGTCCCCTTGAGGCTACGCTCTATTT
>NZ_JALTCZ010000118.1 GCF_027008145.1 Thermococcus sp.
TAAGAAGTTCCTCGATATAGCCCTGAACACCAACACCTTCATCAAGCGCGCCGAGGGAGTTGGAATACTGCCCTACAAAGTTGCTAAGGCCTACTCAGTCCTCGGGCCGACGGCAAGGGCGAGCGGTAGGAACATTGATGCCAGGCTCGACCAGGCGACCAAGACTGCAATGGCCTATCACGAGGTTGACTTCAAGGTTCCCGTCTACAAGGAGGGCGACGTTTTGGCGAGGGTTCTCGTCAGGATGGACGAGCTCTTCGAGAGCCTCTGGATAGTGGAGCAGCTGATAGACCAGATGCCCGGCGGAGACATCTTCACGCCCATTGGCGACCTGCCCGAATACCAGGAAGCCCTTGGATTTACTGAGGCCCACCGCGGTGAAGTGGTTCACTACGTCATGACCGGCGAGAAGAACAAGGTCTACCGCTGGAAGGTCCGCGCTCCAACTTACAACAACCTGCCTGCTGTTCCGGAGATGCTCAAGGGCTACCACGTAGCGGACGCACCGATAATCATAGCGAGCATAGACCCGTGCTACTCCTGTACAGAGAGGGTGCAGTTCGTCGACGTCGAGACGGGCAAGGTTAAGGTTCTGACCGAGGCCGAGTTCAACGAGCTCTCCATCAAGTACAAGGGGGTGTTCTGATGGCGGAGGAAGTTTCCTACAGCGAGAAGCTCAAGTCATGGGACAGGATGAAGGTAGAAGGCTTCAGCAAGAAGGCTCCGGTCACCACCCCCTATCCCTTTACCGATATCGAGAAACCACCGGAGTTCAGGGGGATTCCACACATCAACCCTGAGAAGTGCATTGGCTGCGGCGCATGCGTCCAAGCCTGCCCGCCCGATGCTTTGATAATGGAATGGGACAAGGAGCACGGCGTTAAAAGGCTCACCTACAACGCGGCGCGCTGTATCAGGTGCGCCCGCTGTATAGAAGTCTGCCCGACCGGTGCCATGGAACCTACCACGAGGTTCGAAGTGGCGACAGACAACAAGGAAGACCTCGTTGAGGTTGTCGAGCACAAATTAGCTTACTGCGAGGAGTGTGGAGAGTACTTGGACTTCACGGAGAGGCAGATAGAGTACGTCAGGAACATCCTTCCGAAGGAAATCTTTGACACATACGCCCTTGAGGACAGAATAAAGCTGACCCAGGAGGAGAAGATGCGCAGAACCGTCGTTAAGCTCAGGGAGCTTGAGGGCAACGTCTATCCAGCTTTCATGCTCGTTGAGGAGGGAAAGGAGAAGAAGGGAGGTGAGGAGTGATGGGAAGGAAGCTAAAGTCCGTCTGGGTCTATCACGTTGATGCAGGCTCGTGCAACGGGTGTGACATTGAGGTCCTTGACATCCTCAGCCCATACTATGACATCGAGAGGCTCGGTGTCAAGGTCGTTCCAACACCGAGGCACGCTGATGTGCTCTTTATAACCGGCCCCCTCACGAGGCAGACGAGGATAGCCCTCAAGAAGGCCTACGAGGCAATGCCCCCTAAACCGAGGATAGTCGTGGCCATAGGAACCTGTGCCTCAAGCGGTGGAATCTTCTACAACAGCTACGCCCTCTACAACACCTCGCCTCAGCGCGGAAGGGACAGGCTCAGGAGCGGCGGGCCCGAGATGATAGTGCCCATTGACATGTACATCCCCGGCTGTCCGCCCAGCCCGGAGGAGATACTCTACGGAGTTGCCCAGCTGCTCGGCATCAAGGAGAAGAAGATGAAGGGCGAGTACTGGATAGCCCTCCCGCCAGGGGAGAAGTCAGGTAAGGAGAACGAGATAGAGTTCACGATACCTGACAGACCGATACCGGTCCGCTACTGGCTCACGCTGAGGGAGGAACTTAGAAGGGTGGTCGGTTACTACGACCGCGACGCAGTCCTCAACGACTTCATAGAGCTCGTCGGAAGGGCCTTCGAGAGCGACAACCCGAGGGAGAGGCTCCACGACTTAGTAACTGGCTACTTCCTCAAGGAGAAGGACTCCAGGGTAAAGG
>NZ_JALTCZ010000119.1 GCF_027008145.1 Thermococcus sp.
TTAAGGAGACCGTTGAAGGGGCAGGTGGTAAAGTTATCAAAGAAGAATACAGCGGGCTCGTGAAGCTTATGGTAGAAACCAGAAAGGGCGAAGCTGAAAAGCTGATGGCACTTTTGACCGAGAAAACAAGGGGGAAGGGCGAGGCTAAAGTCCCTCTTTATAAGGGCGGTGTGAGAAAGGCCTTTAGTTTTACTTTTTTCTCCCGAAAGCCTCGCCCTTTAGGACGGGGATGCAGTAAACCACCCAAGAGCCATTAAGCGGGAAAGCAAACCATTTTAAAACCCAAGAACAATACCATACTTTGAAACGAACAGTAACCCTCAAACTCCAGCCGAGCAAAGAACAAGAGAAAACCCTCTCCGAGTTAGCCGGTATCGGAGCTAAAATCTGGAACAGAGTAAACTACCTAAGACGACAACAATTCTTCAAAGAGCCAAATCGTGGACTTCAACAAAACCGAAAAGATAGTTTATGGAGAATTCAAAAAAGAAATCGGTTCCGCAACAGTCCAACAGATTTGTAGGAAGAACGTTGAAGCTTGGAGAAGCTTCTTCTCTCTCTTAAGAAATAAGCGGAACGGAGAACTACCAGAGTGGCTCAAACCAAGACCACCGAACTACTTGAAGGAAGCCGGCTTAATCATTCTCAGAAACAACCAATACAAGATTGACGGAAATAAACTCATTCTAAAAGGCCTTGGAAAGTTCAAACGTCTTGAAATCCAATTCAAAGGCAGAATACACTTGAGAGGTAAGCAAGGACGCTTAGAAATAACCTATGATGACGTTAAGCGAAAATGGTACGCTCACATCTCTTACACGGTGGAGGAGAAGCTAACCAATGGTGAGTGGGTTGAAGTCCCAAGACAGCCATTGGGCGACCTTTCAGCGGGAATAGACCTTGGAGTGAACAATCTAATGGCCGTTTACGTTGAGGACAGTGAGAGCTTTCTCGTCAATGGCAGACCGTTGAAAGCCATTGACTTTTACTTTAGGAAGGTTATCTCTGATTATCAGTCTAAACTCAATAAGTCGGGAGCTAAAACGAGTAGGAAACTCAGAAAACTGTACGAGAAGGCTAAACTTCAAGCGAGGCACTACATTAACACTGCCGTGAGGCAGACTGTTAAAAAGCTCTACCGTCTTGGGGGTTTCAAGGATTGTCGTTGGCTATCCGAAAGGCATTAGTAGAAACTCTGATAAGGGCAGGATGCAGAATTTCCTTCTCTCTCACGTCTGGCGGTTTAACACTGTCATTAAACGATTGAAAGAAGTTGCTGAAGAGTATGGTGTTGAGGTTTTGCTCATTGATGAGGCTTTCACTTCTAAGCTTTGCCCCGTTTGCGGGAAGCCCCACTATGGGGCTCGCTTCCTTCGTGGTTTATTTAAGTGTCCCGCAACGGGGCTTGTGTTTAATGCGGACTTGGTTGGAGCTTTTAACATTTTAAAGAAGGTTGTAAAAACGATAACCCCGAACTTGGGTGGTCTTTACGCCCAAGGAAGGGGGTAATTGGCCTAAGGCCGGGCTGGAGGGGTTGAAGACCCGTTTTATGTTGGGTCTAAATGAGACCCCTCAAACCTCCCTGCCAATGGAGGGGGGTTAAGTCGAACCCTCGCCGTTCACGGCGGGGAGGAGATCAGTGTCTCCTCCCAGAATCCGCTCCCAGGCCCTTATTGCCATCCACTTATCCAGGAACTCGTTGAAGGTTCCGCACTTCGGCGAGAGGACGCAGACGGGGCAGCCGTCCTGACATTCGCACGACTTCAGGTGCTCAAGGCTCTTTTCCATGAGCTTCTCGATGTTCTCGTAGATGATTTCCGCCAGACCCGCTCCCCCTTCGTTGCCGTCGTAGATGAAAACCACCAGCCTTCCAAAGTAAGGCTCACCCGGAAAGCCCGCGTAGCTGTAGCCCCCGAGCTCTCTGCTGTCAACGTACGTGAAAATCGGCGCTATCTTGATGAGGTTGTGCTCCATAGCGTGGAGAGCCGAGCC
>NZ_JALTCZ010000120.1 GCF_027008145.1 Thermococcus sp.
ACACAGGGCAGTCCAGAGCCCAGTTTTTGCAGAGGCCATTTCCACTCACCTCCCAAGGGGTTTTCAACACTAAATTCACATCATACTATTTAAACTTTTCGGTCATATCTAATACATCAATCTTATTCGACATATGAAATTTTTAGAATACTCCCTATTTCTGCAATCAAAATATTTTTAAGGCGCCCTAATAAAAAATGTGAGAAGAGAAACTCATATAAGTGACGGCTGCTATAGGTGACGTCCATGAAGGGGCTAAAAAACTTCAACCCTGCGGTCTTTGCGAGCGTCATGGGCACCGGAGCCGTCGGACTTGCGACCTACCGCTACTCCTCCTACTGGGCACCATTGAAGGAGATAGGAATAGTCTTAACATATCTGAACGTCGTCCTGTACTTTCTCCTGCTCGTCCCCTGGCTATTGAGATGGTTCATCCACACAGACGCGGCACTTGAGGATCTGAGGCATCCCTCAAAGGGCCACTTCTACGGGACGAGCGGGGCAGCAACGATAGTCCTTGCGGCAGGCTTTGCCGTTGTGCTTCACAACCTCACAATCTCTTGGTACCTGTGGCTCTGGGGGCTAGTCTTAACATTCATTTTCGCCTTCTGGATGTCCTATGAGGTGTTCATAGCTGGAGAAGTAGACCTGAGACAGCTCTCTCCGGCGTGGTACATCCCGCCGGTGGCTCTGGTTATAATCCCCTTTGGTGCAGTCTTCATGAAGACGACCTCAGGCTACCTCAACCAGTTCGTTATCATAGTCAACTACTTCGGCTGGGGAGCGGGCTTCTTTTTATACCTCGTCCTGTACTCCGTGGTTACCCTGCGCTTCATCAGGCACGAGCTCCTTCCACCCCAGATGGCTCCGCTTATATGGATGAACCTCGGACCAATAGGAGCGAGCATAAGCGCACTCTTTGCTCTTATCAAGAACTCAACGATACCAATTCCAGAGGAGCCGTTTATGGTATTTGCATTCTTCCTCTGGGGCCTCGGTTTCTGGTGGCTTGTAATGGCGACCGCGATGACGCTTCACTACATCAGGAACCTCCACCTTCCCTACAGCAGTTCGTGGTGGGCCTTCATATTCCCGCTGGGGGCCTTCACCAACTCAACCCTCGACATAGGCTCTATATTTGGGTTGGGCCTCATGAACGCCTTTGGGTTTGCCCTCCTCTTGGCTCTCCTAGGCCTGTGGACCGTGACCGTGCTAAAAATAATTCCAGCCCTTAGGAATTCTTCCTGAGGCAGAGTTCTTCGCTTTCCTCAAATTCCATAAGCCTCTCAAGGACGCACTCAAGGGTCGAGAGATCTTCAAGAAGAGCCCGGTAGAGGATCTTCTCTTCTTCCCCGGCGTTTTCTATGAGGCCCTTAACTATCTCTTCCATCGGCCTGATTTCACGCTCCAGTAATTCCCTTGGTTGCTGAAGGAACTTCTCAAGGAAGGCCGGAACCGCTGAGAAGTATTTTGTCTTACCCTCCCTTCTGTATGTGGCAAAGTACTCCCTGACCAAACTGGAGAGTGCCACCGATATGGATGACCTGCTGAGGCCCGTCTCTTTGGCCAGCTCGGAGATAGTCATAGGCCTGGCCTTCATAAGCAGGACGGCGTAGACCTTCCCCTCCGTCCTGCTGTAGCCCCACCTTTCGAGAAGCCTTTCCACGAGCTCAATGAACCTCCTGTCTTCCTGCTCTCTCCCTGCCATCTTGCATCACCCGTGAAATATTGGGTAAAACCCAAAATAAAGATTTCGAAAGATTGAAAAGAATTAAACACTTCAGTCAGAGCCGGTTGCTATTATTGCACCGCCAATAACGGCAATCCATGCCCCAATAGTCCAGAAGCCACCATCAAAGGGCATCGTTATGAAAGCTAGGATCAATATGGTCCAGCCAACCGCTGCCGGGCTCTTCTTGTAGTAGAATGCCAGACCCATCATGATCAGGCTGAGAATTATCTCAACCCAGCCGACAACACTTACAC
>NZ_JALTCZ010000121.1 GCF_027008145.1 Thermococcus sp.
TTCCCCCCTGCGGTAGGAACCTCAATGATGACCTTCCCGCCGGATTTCATTATTCCCCCTATTGCCTCCCAAGTACGAACCTGGTAATCGTAGGGCTCAAAGCCCGTCAGTTCCCTGAAGAGCTCTCTGGTGTCCATATACCCAGCACCTTCCTATCTAGAACAATGGCCCTTTTAACCTCAGGAACCTGCGTCGTTCTCGTGTAGTATACTATCCTCCTGTGGCGGCGTTCTTCGATTGGGATGTAGAAGGTCTCCTCTTCGGGACCCTTAGTTTTTCTCCTCCTAGAGCTCCCAGAATAATCCGGGGAGACCCAGGCTCTCTCCGTGTACACTTTTATCTTTCCCCTTCTTTGAAGGCTCTGGAATAGAAGGGGAGATACCTGGGAGTACGGTGCCGAGAAGGCCAGGGGTGCAGTTTTCTCCTCCAGTCTCACGAAGGAGGCCCAGAGGGGCGTTGCCAGGCTTTCGGTGTCTCCAATGGCGTCAATTAGCATGGCTGCCTTTAGGTAGCGCTCCTTTTCCTCCTTGGACAGGTCTTTGAAGATGTACGCTACAAGAACTTCTCTGGTGAAGGTGTACTCCCTCCTCATGGCATCATCTTTTTCGGCCTTGGAACCGGATTCCAGGTTCCTGAGACGCTTGAGAAGGAAGGCGTTCTTGACGAGGGGGCTTATTGGGGCGACGCTTACAGACTTAACGTCCACGAGCTTTTCCTCTACATCTGCCACGGCTTTTCTGGCCACGGTGTCGAGGGAGTCACCGATGTATTCCTCAGGCTCCAGAAGGATTAGTCCCTTCGCTAGCGCTCCCTTCAAGGCCGAAGGTGATGGGAGTAAGAGGGACGTCCTAACCTGATAGGAGCGCCTCGCCACCGAGAAAAATGGAAAGCGAAGGCGGACGAGCAGAACGTCCATTCACTCCTTCCCCCCATTCTCATTGAGGAGTTTGGCTACGAGTTCCTCCACCGAGGAGACTTCGGTTGCCTCTATTCCCTCCAGCTTGACGCCGTAAGTGAACGTTTTCACCTCGAATCCGAGTTTCTCTGCGTTCTTTATGATGGACTTGCTGGCTTCAACGTAATCCTCGTAGAAGCCGTGGACGAGGGCAGGGATTGGCTCTTCGCTGGCTATGGCGATGAATTCCTCAAGCTTGAAGGCCGGGAAGGAGCGGGCGAGGTTCGCCCCGATGTATCCACTCAGCATCGGCAGGAGTGCCCTGAGGGCGCTTTCAATCCTGGCATTCCTCTCCTTCGGGTCTATTACGAGGTTGGGCTTAAACTTCTTCCCTTCGGCTTTTACAGGGGCACTCTGGGGAATACCAACGAGGCCGAGGTCAAGGACAATTGAGAAACCGTAGAGGCCAGTTGCGTACTCCCTGCTGAAAAGCATCTGGGCGGTGTCGTTGCCACTGCTGATGGCTCCCTTCTCGTTAACGTCAACCCTGTTGTGCTTTATAGCGGTTATGAGGCGCTCTCCCTCCACTTCCTTGATGAAGTCCTCGGTGGGGATGATGAAGGATGTTTTTACTAGGGAGACCCTGCGAATACCCATAGCGGGAGCTAGGAATCCATGAACATCAGCATCAGCAAAGTACTTTATAAAGTGGGTCTCTGAGGCTTCTTCCCTATTCCCAGAGAAGTTAGGGGCGGATGTTAAGTACCATTTCTTGTCGTTGCTATCTTTTTCAAATATAACAGCCTGGTTGCCTGCTTTTGGAATTTCCCACCTAGTTTTTTTCTCAATAGGCTCAAACCTCGTCCCGTTGTACCTGAGTGCCCTCTCCGTGAGGTTCGCCCCGTAGGGAGTAGTTCTGAAGTAGTCAACAAAGCCCACGAAGTGCCAGTGCTTAAGCATGTTGCCGGTTATCGCAGGAACTTCAACTACTGCCCAACCGTTATCTGTCTTCACCGTCACCTTGGTCTTCGTAATCTCGATATAGTTTGTTCCCCCTCCGCCCTGGGCGTTGAGGGAGTGGGCGTTTAGCCTCAATCTTCCGCTTATCCGAACGTACATCATTCAACACCTCCATCCGAGTTCTCCTCTTTTGGACAGTGGTTCCAGTAAGCAAAAGCCCAGAGGGCTAAGCTCACCGCCAGCTTCCTGAGGTCCCTCGGGTTTGAAATATTCTCGACTTCTTTTTCAAGGGCCTCAATGTCATCTGGGGACGGCTTCCAGATGGGAGAACAACCCTTTGCTTCGGCCTTCTTCTGGAGCTTCGGCGCGAGCCTGAGGGCCTTGTAAACGCCCTCAAGAAGCTCCTCTGGGGTTCTTGCTTTGGCGATGCTATCAACCACGTCGTAGGCATATTCCTCAAACCTCTCATCAACGAGGTAGCTCAGGTACTTACCCATGTTTCTTACCATCATCCACCTGTCCATGGGGAACACCTACTCCTAATGGGAGTGTAGAATATTTAAAGTTTATTCTGGGAATTTAAGTTAAGTTTATTAAGTATTGCTCCCAAAATATCTCGAGGGGATATGAGGTACATAGTCACCGTTGGAGAACACATAAATCATATCTTCAGAGAAAGTGAGCTTATCCTGCCGCCGAGACTGGAAAAAGCAGAAATCAAAGTTGACAGTGCGGTTATTCTGTACTCTTTCAGAAAGAACGCCAAAGAGGAGAACATAGAGAAGATTAAACATTTCGTTGAAGAGGCTGAAAGAGGATTCAAATCTCTCGATATTCCCGTGATTTCCAAGGAGGTTAAGGATCCATACCTCTTCCAGGAGAGAATTGAAGAGTTTAAGAAGCTAATAGTTCCAAAAACCGTGATAAATCTCACTGGTGGGCGGAGAATTCTCGGATATGAACTCTTTTACGCGGCGATTGAAGTTTCTAATGAGAATCCCGAGGCTGTGGAGGCAGTGTTTTACGTGACTGCGGAGGGAAACCCAATAGAGTTTCCAATCATCAACCCTCAACTCCGGCTGACACCACTGGAGATGGAGATATTTGAGATAATAAGAAAGGCCAAAAGACCAGTGACGATAACGGAGATCAGGGATATCCTTTCAGAGCGCAGGGGCGCGGCTTATCCTTTGCCACTGGTTAGTGAATACGTCTCTAGGCTTGAGAAAAAAGGCTACGTGAAAAAAGAATCCAAAGGACGGAGAAGATTTGTAGTTTCCCTAATCTAAAACCACGCCACAAGCGGCTCGTACTCCCTAACCCCAACGAGGTGCTTTATCAGCTTGTAGGCTTCCAGCCTGATGAGCCTCCCCTTGGTGACATTCTTCTTCAGGCCGGGATGCTTGACGCTCTTGGCGAGCTCCTTGTTGTAGTGCTCCAGGACGAGCTTCATGCCCTCTTTTGTCAGAAGGACGCCGTTTAGCTCGCTCCGGAAGTGGTTCTTCTTGATTATCCCCTGCTTGACCAACCGAGTCGCTATTCTGTCCGCTATAACCGGCTTGAAAATCTCGCTTAGGTCCAGAGCCAGAGAAAACCTCCGCTCACCGGGCTCGTGGAGATAGCTCACCGTCGGGATCAGCTGGGTGTTGTAGAGCTCGCTCACGATGGTCGCATATAAGCGGGAGTTGAGGAAGCTTACCAGCGCGTTCATCTCGTTCCCCGGCGGCCTCCTCATGCGTTTGACTATCCTGAAGCCTTCCGGTAGATGCTCGTCCCAGCGGGAGTAATACTCCTGCCTGATC
The DNA here is from genome assembly GCF_027008145.1 of Thermococcus sp. Classification (GTDB taxonomy): domain Archaea; phylum Methanobacteriota_B; class Thermococci; order Thermococcales; family Thermococcaceae; genus Thermococcus. The sequence continues at coordinate 3,658 of NZ_JALTCZ010000121.1, forward strand.
CTCGCCTCGACGTTCATGACGTCCGTGATCTTTTCAGCTTCCCCCAGCTCCCCAAGGAGTTCCTCAAGCTCCTCGTCAAAGCCGTCGGCGACCTTCCAGCGCTTCAGATTGCGCTCCATGTTGAGAGCCGAGCCTTTGACGAACAGTTTGGCAAGCTTCAGTCTCTTTTCCCTGCTCAGGTAGTGCTCGGCCTGCTTTATCACGAGATCTCCGGAGTGGAGTTTTTCCCTCGGATAAAAGCTGCCGTCGTAGTGGCCGTAGTGGTTGAAGAAGTGGATGGCAATTCCCTTCTGGGCGAGGAAATGCAAGGCCTGGGAACTTATGTTCACGTGGCCATAGACGTAGATGTCGTAGATTCCCTCGACGGCAAGGGGCTTCTTCCCGCTGGCGTTCTCGAAGTAGAGGGTGTTCTCCCTTCGAAGGAGGTTTCCATCTGAGAAAAGAGTGAGGGAGCGCTTTCTCATACTATCACCTCAAACCCAGCACAGCTCGTAGTAGGCGCACTTTTTGCACTTCTTTGATTTAACAGGTTCCGGTGGCGTGGGCAGTGATTTCACCCTCTGGACCTCGTGTATGGCTTCTTCCACTTCTCCCTCACGTCCCTCGAGCGTTATCTCCTTCGTCTCGTTGAGCTTCGGGTAGTGAAGAACCGCCTTCGCTTTGGTGCCGAGCCGCTTGAGGTAGTACAGGTAGTAGAGCGTCTGCATCTCGTGGGCTTTCTCCATTGATTTTCCGAGCTTGATCTCGTGGACCTCTATAAGCTCTCCCTTCCTGATGAAGTCTATTTTTATGCTCCCTATCTGGACTTCCTTCTCCTCGTTGGCGTAGTGCCTCTCGTGCAGGAACCTCCCGAGGTCAACCCACTCGTTTTCCCCTTCCATCGTAATGCCGTGTGAGAAATACCAAAGCTTTGTGGGGCAGATGAAGAGGTAGTTAACCTCCGTGCCGCCGATGAGAAGGTCGGTGAGGGGGTATTCCTGGAGTAGGTTCGAGTGGGAATTATGGTTTTGGGTGTAATCCCTGCTACAGTTGGTGGTGTTACAGTTAGGGGTGTAATTCACAGGAGGTCCACCTCGTCGAGATCCTTCCCAACAACATCGTCAACTCCGTACTCCCAGAGCTTCTTTGCCGTTTCTCCGTCCCATGTCAGGACCACTGGATAACCTTTGAACGTTCTGTGGAGGGCGCTCTGAAGGTTTGGATCCTTCAGAACAAACCAGATGGGAACGTTAATGGAATATTCCTGAAGTATCTTCTTGAGCTCCCACTTTTTGTTGTTGAGCTCCTTTTTATCCAGTTTCCCATTAGTTTTGTAAACTTTCCTAACTATTTCTTCCCAAGGGAGCCTATATGCGTCTGAATTCTCCTCTAACAAATTTCCTAGCCTCTTGACAGTATCGTTGTAACCGAACTTCACCATGAGCTTTGGCACAACAAAGTACATCCCACCAAGCTGGCGGAAAACCCTTTGTGCTTCACTCTTCTTTTCGAGGGTGAAGTAGTCGAGTTTGCTGTAGATATTATAGATTAGCTCTATGTATTCCGCCAGTATTTCCCCGCTGTAGACTTCATTGATTGAATTTCTTTCCTCTATGTATCCCAAGAGTTTTCCGTCAAGTTCGTTAAGCACTTTGGAAGTCCTTTCAAGAACTCTCTTCCCAATTTCTCCCCCATAGATAGTGCTTGTCCCCCTATCAATTCCAAGGAACACAACCACATTTGGAGTGGAAGAGGGATAATCTTCTCCTCTGTTCCTGTAAACTCTACCCCACCGCTGGATCTGGCTGTCAATTGGCGAGATCTCAGTTATCATTGTGTCAAAGTCAACATCGACCGAGGCTTCAACAACTTGAGTGGTTATTAGTAGGAGGGGCTTTTCTATAATTCCCAACTCCCGATACTTCTTGAGAACTTCCTGTATTCTGTCTATAGTCTCTTGTTTTCTCTTTTCCGGTAACCTTGAATGGAGAAGGTGCACTTCCCAGTTTTCGGAGCTGGCTTCTGTGCTTTTCTCTTGGGTTAGCACTTTATAGAGAGTAACAGCTTTTTTAACATTATTTACGACAACCATAACTGTTTTGAGGCCTTCCTTCTCGAACTTCTTCAGGTATTTCTGTATCTTTTCTAGTGCCTCATCCCTCGGATGGAGAATAGTTTTTCCGTTCTCCCCTTTAATGTATATAAACATTGCCTCATCTACAGTCTTTATCCGGTGCCTCATAACAGCCAAGTTCTTTACCTCTTCTTCTCTTCCGTGGAACTCCTCTGCGACATCCACTACTTTAAAGTTAAATAGCGGGACTGGAAGCTCTTCAGGGTTGACACCAAGTTTATTAGCTTCGTCTTTGCTAAAACCGCTGATGTACCACTTTATGTGCGGCGGTAAGGTAGCGGTAATAATGAGAACCTTTCCCCCAGCATCTTTTATCAATTTAAGCGTCTTTAGGAATACCGCCACCATTTCTGGGGTGTAGGCCTGAACTTCATCAACCACTATGCAGGATTCAGGGTAAACCGAAATAACCTTGTCAGAACCATAATAGTTCAATCCAGTTAGGAAAACCTGATCAGGCGTTGAGAGCATTACGGGCATCGCCAGTAAACTGGCAGAGTTGACTTTTTTCTCAACATCTACTTCCATGTCGGTGCCCTCAACGTATTCCATAAAAGCTGTGGAGTGAAGTAAACCCACGTGTTCGTCATTGAAGTACTCCTTGGAAAGGCGCCTGTAAAGGTCGTTGAGTGCAACTCTAAGTGGAAGTGTATAGATGAGCTTGCCTTTGTTTTTCGCCCACAGAATCGCCAGCTCCGTCTTACCGGAGCCTGTTGGTGCTATGACTGCAAGATAATCCGAGTCGTGTTTCTCCAGAAGTTCCTCCTGCCAGAGCCCCTTGAATGATTCCTTGGCCTTCTCATTTATTCTTTCGTTAATGATGTGCTCGATGTCGCCGAATACTGAGTGTATATC
>NZ_JALTCZ010000122.1 GCF_027008145.1 Thermococcus sp.
GGGTAAAGGTCGCCTCCCCGTAGCGGTAGAAGTATCTCTCAAGGTTCATTTTCCAGCTCCTCCAGTATGAGCTTTAGGAGCCTCTTGTTGGCGACCGCGATTATATTCATGTTCATCGTCGCGCTGGGGGGAACCTCAAGTTTTCTTCCCCTCTCATCGGTTACAATCCCTCCTGCTTCCCTCACGAGCAACACCCCCGCGGCAATGTCCGTCGGCCTGACGTAGTTCCTTATGTCGAAGACGCCGTCTAGTGATCCCCTCGCAACGTAGGCCATCTCGACCGCTATGGCACCGAGAACCCTTATCCTCTTGACCCTCTTTATGAGTCCGGTGCACCGGCCCCTCGTGTAGAAGCTGAGGGCCTCCTTGCCCGGTTCTGGGTCGTTGACCCTTATCCTGTTGCCGTTGAGGTAGGCCCCCTCACCGGGAAGGGCCTCGTAGAATCTCTTCGTGATGAGTTCATAGATGGCTCCGTAAACAGGTTTTTTCCCCTTGTGGACGGCGAAGCTAAAGGCAAAAACCGGAATTCCCTCGGAGAAGTTGTAGGAACCGTCGAGCGGGTCAACGATGACCGTGTAATCACTTCCGTTGTCAATCTCCCCCACCTCCTCGCTCACAACGTTCACGCCAAGCGGATGGAGATGGCTCAGTATCAGGTTTTCAGCAACTTTGTCAACGTATTTAGTGACATCACCGCTCACGTTCCTCCCAACCGTCTCCCTGGCTTTTTTAGTCCCGAAGAGCGGGAGGATTCTGCGTTCAAGCTCCTTTCCCATGCTGAAGGCTATCTCATTCCATCCAAACTCCATGTTCTCACCCCGAGAGTAGGGTTATGAGCAGGTTCCTCGTCCCCGGGCCGAAACCGAGGATGAATATCGCGAGCTTCACGAAGTTGATCAAATCGGGGTCCTCCCCCTTCATCAGCCGGTCGAGGATGTAAACTACGGGCGTTATTATGAGGAGCTTTTCGAGGTACATTGCCGCCGGTGTGCCAAAGGAGCCAATCAGCCACCTAGCTAGAACATGTTGCTCCCAGAAGCCGAAGAACTGTATGCCAACAAAGGTCGTCGTCGCGTCGTAGAAGTGGGTGTAGAATATCACCCTGTTGTTCCTGACCAGCTCGAACTTTCTTGCGAGGAGCCAGATGAATGCCTCGGAAACGGCTAGGGCCGGGATGAAGTACTTAAAGTAGTCCCATCTGATCGAGAACTTTTCCCAGTTGATGATCATCACAAAGAGCATTCCACCGACGAGAACCCACCCGAAATCGCGGTAGAGAGAGTAGAGCTTATCGCCGGGCCCTATGTGCCTCCAGACGGCAAAAAGGGATGCTATTGCAAAGGATGCTATGACGAAGTATCCTCCGGGACTGACGGTCAGGTAAGTCCTCGGGAGGGCGCCCAAGTCGGTGGCGCTCCTCATCAGTGGGCCGAGGATGATGTATGGTATAAGGGCTAAGAAAAAGCGCTCGTCCACCCTGACCTTCATCTTTTTGAGCATCTCGTAGAGCAGTATCACCGCAATGCCCAGGATTAGCGCATAAACAAGGGTGTTGACGACGTTGTAGCCCTCGTTGTACTTTATCGGTGCCACGAAATACCGGTAAAAGAACTCGTAAAGGCCCATTTGACCACCATAGACGGTTGTTCCGATAGCCTTAAAGCTTTTCCTACCGAATGGGTAGGGGAATGAAAAATGGAGAAGAGGCTCCACCTCATGCAACTTCCCCGGGAGGTACTGCTAGGCGAGAACCTTAAGGGAGAGGTCGTCAACGTAGCCAAAAGGCTCGGTCTGGGCGAGAAAGGGTTGGTGCTCTATGGACCTAGGACGAGGGAGATAGCGGGGGTCAAAATAGAGCGTAGCCTCAAGGGGACCTACGATGTAAGGGGACTGCTCATAAAGAAGGGCGCCACCATGGAGGAAGTCCGGCGCACCATTGAGGCTATAAGGGACGAAAACGCCCAGTGGACGATAGC
>NZ_JALTCZ010000123.1 GCF_027008145.1 Thermococcus sp.
GAGGTGTCAGTTCCTCCACGCTCAGCTCATATTTTGCACCGTGGGCCTTTGTTATACCCTCCAATATCTCGTGCATCCTCCTCTGGATTAGCTCGCCGATCTCGGGCTTAAAGAAGCGGAATGTCCCCTTGAACTCGACTTCCTCAGGGATGACGTTGAAGGCAGTTCCCCCGTGCACGCTCGTAACACTGACAACGCCAGTCTCTATCGGCGGAACGTTCCTGCTCACGATGGTCTGGAAGGCAAGAACTGCTTCAGCGGTTATTGGAATCGGGTCAACAGCCTCGTGAGGTGAGGCGCCGTGGCCTCCCTTTCCCGTTATCTTTCCTCCGAATATGCCCGCTCCAGCCAGGAATGGCCCGTCCTGTATCCCAATAATCCCGCTCGGCAGATCCATCCAGACGTGGAAGCCGAAGATAGCATCGACCCCCTCCAGGGCACCGCCCTCGACCATCTTAACCGCTCCGTTTCCGCCCTCTTCTGCCGGCTGGAAGATTAACCTAACCCTTCCCTTGAGCCCGTCTTTATGAGAGGCTATTATCTCAGCCGCCCCTAACAGCATCGCCGTGTGGGCATCGTGACCGCAGGCGTGCATCTTTCCGGGGATCTTCGACTTGTAGGGGACGTTGTTCTCTTCTTGGATCGGTAGGGCGTCCATATCCGCTCGGAGGGCTATAGTCTTCTTTCCTCTACCTATGTCCGCTATTATCCCCGTTCCAATGCGCTTTATCCGGTAACCCCACTCGCGCAGGTGCCCTTCAACTATCTTGGAAGTTCTCTCCTCCTCGTAGCCGAGCTCGGGATGCATGTGGAAGTCCCTGCGCCAGGCTATTATCTGCTCCCTAATCTTTAGGGCCTCTTCGATCGGGTTCATAGAACCACCGGGGAGGTTAGAGAGGACGGGGGCTATTAGCTTTTCGATAGGGCTCTCAACGACCGCAAAATTTATAAACCCGCCCAGATAGGTGATTACGGCGTTCAGGTGGGCCGGTAGCTCAGCCTGGTATGAGCGCCGCCTTGGCAAGGCGGAGGCCCCGGGTTCAAATCCCGGCCGGTCCACCAACACCTGGGCGGGCCCGTGGTCTAGACTGGTTATGACGCCACCCTGACAAGGTGGAGGTCCGGGGTTCGAATCCCCGCGGGCCCACCATATCAACCCTTTGCTGACGCAAAGCGTTGATGGAAAACTCGCGTGCTATTCTGGAAATGCCATGGGGGGTTTACTCACTAATTGCTAGTTCTTGAGCGTTTGCTCTCCTCAAGGCGTCCCAAGGACGCTAGAATAAAAAGCAAACCAGTTTAAGAGGGTTTCTTACCATTTAACGAGAATTTGAAACGCGTACGCTGATATTATTCACCCAGTTTATGAGAAAGGGAACTCCTTTGGTCAAGCTTTCCCAAAGCTTGCTAACTGGGGTTTCTCGTTGAGGTTCTCTTGGAAGGTATCCTTCAGCGAGGTCGAGTTTTCAATGCTCCCCGGGGCACTAATAAAGGGTTCCTTCAAGGTGAAGCCCCTGGGAATCTCCAGCTAATGCTGACTGTTGTGAGTGAAGTGTTTAGTGATAAAAGCTGGCGGGCCCGGCGGGATTCGAACCCGCGACCTCCGGCTTAGAAGGCCGGCGCCCTATCCTGCTAGGCTACGGGCCCTCGGCAGAAGGTTTTGGAGCGGTCTTATAAAATTTGTGGTAAAAGGAAAGGTTCACTTTCTCCTCCTGAGGAGGAGTGGTACAACCGCAAGGGCAACTAGGAAGGCCGGTCCGCAGATCTTGTTCTTAGAGGCAGTTGTTGAGGTCGATGAAGACGTTGGTGATACCTCCTCAGGGCTCTTGCCCTCTACCATTATTGCAGTCCACTCCTTGAGCCACTTGTCCGTATTCTTTGCGAGTTCTTCGCTCGGTATTGAGACAACCTTAGCCTTGCTGACGTTGAGTGCATAGGCGAAGCAGGTCGGGGGCTTTACCTCCTTGTTCACCGGATACATCCACTGGGTGAGGGGGAGCTTCTCCTGGGCCTCCTTGCTTATTAGGAAGTTGATGAACTTCTTCGCCAGCTCGATGTGTTTGGAGCCCTTGACTATGCCCGCCCCCTCAATCTGGAGGTAAGCGGTGTTGTTGAGAAATACCGCCCCGATGTTTGTGCTGTTCTCCTCGCACGCAGCGTAAGCCGGGTCAGTGGCGTAACTCACGAAGAGGGGGGCCTGTCCCTTGTCCCACATCTCCCAGCCGGCTGACCAGCCCTTAACCACTATGACGCCGTTTTCCCTGAGCTTGGCCCAGTAGTAGGGCCACCTATCTCCGTAGACCGCTATCGTCCACAGGAGGAAGGCCATGCCCGTTGAGCTCGTCCTCGGATCCTCGACTATAAGCTTGCCCTTCCATTCTGGCTTGACGAGTTCCTCAAAGGTCTTCGGCGGGTTCTTCAGCTCGTTCTTCTTGTAAACGATAGCTATTGCACCGTAGTCGTATGGGGTCAGGTAGAAGCTGGGATCGAAGTTCTTGATTATCCAGTTAGGGATGTACTTGGCGTTTTCAGGTTTGTAGGGGATAAGAATGCCCTCTTCTATTGCCTTCTGAAGGTAGCTGTTGTCTATTCCAACGACGACATCAGCCTGGGGGTTGTCCTTCTCCATTATAAGCCTGCTGAGAACCTGACCGGCGTCGCCGAGGAGGACGAGCCTCACTCTGACCCCGTACTCCTTCTCAAAGATAGGCACTATCTGCTTCATCCAGGGCTCTATGCTGTCGTAGGAGTACACCGTCAGCGTCTCCTCGGCCTTAACGGGAACTGCACTCCATCCGAGCGAGATCAAGAGCACCGCGAGGAAGAGCGTGGCGATTACCCTTTTCATAAGACCACCTCAATTATCGGGTTGTGGTTTTCAATAACCAGATAATAGAAGGGGGCTAAAAAGTTTGCGCCTCACCTTTGGGAAGTCATTCGGACTTCCAGCTCTCCATTTTTATGACATAGTCCGCAGCGTTCTGGAGAGCCACTGAAAAGCCCGGCTCGGTGCCAATAACTATGGTCTCCTTCCCGCGTCTCTTGGCCTCCTGTATTATGGGCAGGAAGTCAGCATCCCTCGTTGCCAGGGCTATAACGTCCACATCGGAGTTGTAAATTAGCTCCATAGCCTCTATCGCTATCCTGACGTCGGTGTCACCGGCGACGATGACCGGCTCCAGCCCTTGGTTCACAACAGCCTCTATCAGACCCTGTGGGGCATACTGGTTCAGAACGACCTTGGCGACCCTTATCTTGCCTATCCTCTCAAGGGCCTCGACTATGTCCTCAAGCTTTATCCCGAACTCCTTGCGGAGTATGTTGGGACCGTCTATTATCAGGCCTATGGTTCTTGTTTTCTCTCCCTTTTTCTCCTCCTTCTCGCCCTTCTCCCTTTTCAGAACCTTGTATATCGTCTCCTTCACTCCTTCTCCCTCCCCGGAGTGAGCACTATGGTGTGGTCGGCGGCGTGCTTGAGTGCAACTGAGAAGCCGGGTTCAACCCCTATCACTATAGTTTCCTTGCCCTTTTCCTTGGCCTTCAAAATTACGGGTAGGAACTCCGCGTTCCTTGTTGCCAGGGCTATTATATCTATGTTCGGGTTGTAGATTTCCCTCATAGCTTCTACCGCAAGCTTCACACCGGTTTCGCCGGAGACTATTATAGCCTCAAAACCCTGGTTGGACACTGCCTCTATTAGGCCCTGTGGGGCGTATTGATTTAGGATAACCTTCGCAACCCTTATATCGCCGAAGCCCTCTAGGGCCTCGACTATGTCCTCAAGTTTGACACCGAGGTCTTTGCGGAGCATGTTTGGACCGTCGATGAGAAGGGCTATCCTCTTTCCCCTCTTTGCCTTCCTCCTCATCGTCCCGATGCTCTTGATGCCATCCTTTGTTATCGAGACTATTTTCTCCCAGCTACCTCCGGGCATGGATGTCACCGATGATATTTTTGACCGAAACTACCAGTACTATCGCCGTTTCTACGGCTAACCTCTATAAAAATGTTGTTCAAGGGGGCATCAGAGGAGCCTCTTGTAGTAGTACCACAGCCCCCTGATGATATCCCTGAGTTCTATCATGGTGAAGGTCTCGGTTCTGTCTATGAGCTTTGCTGTTTCCTCCCAAGTGTGGGCCTGCAAAACCCGGTAGATGAGGAGCTTTATCTGCCTCTCATCCAGGTAGGGCTTCATCCAGCCGTCAAGGAAGTAAAGCTTGACTACCGGCTTTACCGCATCGACAACGGTATCATAGGTGAGAACCTTACCGGTAAAGGCATCGAGCCTCTTCCTCTGTATCTCTGTCAGGTGAATCGGATAATCCACGGCCTCGCCGAAGGGCGTCTCGAATAACCAGCGCGCTATCTCGGGTTCGAGCTCGCGGTGGGTATCTCCAAGCCACTCGGTGAACCTTATCCTGAACTCGTCGTTGGCCTTCTTGATGAGCTTTCTTGCCTTCCCACTTATTGGCTTGAGAACTATGGCCGTAAATTCCCCGCTGACTGGGTTTCTCGCCGGACTGACGTGCACGACCGCGAAGTCGTTCCTTATCCAGAAGCGGACGAGCTCCTCGCTCGCTCCAAAGCCCGAACCGATCCAGTCAAGCCCCTCCTCCCTAGCTTCCTTCTCAAGGAGTTCTAGGGCTTTGCTCCCGAGGCCCATGTCCATGGCATCCGGGTGGGTTGCTATCCTGACTATGCGGTATCCCCCCAGCCTGGCGAACTCCTTTAGGTAGTGGTGTTTGACCATCATGTCAGGGATTATGTTTCCCCTCGGCTTGTAGCCCTTTGCCATCTTTTCTATAACACCCTTCGGGATGTTTCCCTCTCTGGCTATTTGGATTGCCGTCACTATCTTTCCGTTCTTCAGGCAGAGAACCCTTGCCTCGTGGTGGGGAGCATCGGCAAGCAAAGCAACGTCACTAGGCCTGTTGCGGTAGTGGGCTAAAATGTAGACCCCGACGAAATGCCTCAGCTCGGGCCTGTCGTTCTCGAACCAGTCGTCTAGGTCTGGCTTTTCTAAGTAGACCTCCTTTCTCTTGATGAGCTCGTAGTCCTCATCGGTGAGCTCGACCGGCTCGGCATCGAGGAGGAGGACGTCGAAGAGCCACTTCTCTATTGGGTCGCCGTATGCGTAGCGGATGGGCTCGTCCATGTGGAGCTCTTTAAAGGCCCTCTCTTTCCTAGCCTTCTTCAGAAACTTGACAGAGAAGCCCCTACCGGCACCTTCATAGCCGTGGATCGTAGAGGAGTAGACGACGCGCTTCTTGTTGAGGTACTTGTGGAGCACCGGCACGTGGATCCCAGCTGCTTCGTCGAGTATGTAGAGGTCTGCGCTCTTCTTGTAGCCCTCTGCCGGCGGATAATAACGCAGGCCGATCTTCCTCGCGTAGAGCTCCTTTATGAGGTCTTTCTCCTCGACGACGTAGGGCTTGAAGCCGAGCCTTTCTAGGGCCCTCTTGGCAAAACGGAACAAAGCTTGGACGTTTTCAGGCTCGGGGGCGGTTACTACTATTCTGGTGCGCTTTCCAAGGGCTAGTGCAAGGCCTATGGCAGCTATTCCAACGGAAACGCTCTTGCCCCTTCCCCTATCTGCCGTGAGAACGAGCATTCCTTCCCTTTCAGCTAACTCCTCAAAGGCTTTAATCACCTTAACCTGCCCCTCCGTAAGGGCCATCTCGTAGAGTTCTCTGGGAAAGAGGGTCTCCTCCGGAATGGTGACGCCTTTCCTCCCCTTTATCCTCGCCTGGCTTTTGCTTCTCTTTGGCTTCTTCTTTATCTTCCCGTTCTCGGTTATGATGTAAATTCCATCGTGCTCGGTGAACTTTCTGATGAGCCTCCTGTTGAAGCGCTTCTTCACGTCATCTATGGTGTAAGGCGGCGTTACGAGGCCCTTATGGAAGCCGGTCCACATGTCCTTCCACTTCTTGAAGGGGTGGGCGAGGATAAATATCAGCCCGCCTCCTCTAACTGTCTCGATGATCCTGCCGAGGTCATTTGGAGAGTAGTCGTAGCTCATGTCCAGAATTAGAAGGTCGTAAGTCCTCCCGAGGATGTCCCGGGTGTGCTTAAAGGTTACAGCTTTAACCTCGGCGTCTCCCCCTGCTAAAATGTCGAAGTGCTTCCTGAAGGCCTCATATCGCTTTCTTCCAAAGGTTTCCTCTCCAAGGGCATCAGTGGCGTAGAGAACCTCGATTTTATCCTCGCTCTCATCCCTAAGGCGTTTCTTAATCAGCTCGTCGAGAACATCACTCAGAACCCTGGCGGACGCTCCAGCGAGGATTCCGGCCAGCTCAGCCTTCCTCTCGGTGTCCCCTTCGATTACAATCATTCTCCTGTGGAACTTCTCAAGGGCCTGAGCAAGCGCCGTCTCAGTGAGCTTGAGAACCTCGTCCTTAACCTTCTCACCTTTAGCGTAGTCTCTCACTTCCTTATCGAAGCGGACCTTGACGGTCATCTCTCATCCCCTGGTAAAGGGGGAAAAAGGTTTTAAAAAGTTGGGGATTACCAATGAATAAAGAGCTCATAATTCCTTGGGTCATTGTTTTTATACCAGTATTTTGCCCCAACGGCATTGTAAACAAC
>NZ_JALTCZ010000124.1 GCF_027008145.1 Thermococcus sp.
AGTCTGAGCTGGGGAGAGGGCCTCTACATCCTCAACGTGGCGAGAACCCTCAGCAACATCTCCGACAAGGCAAAGGACGCAGCAGAAAGAATAAGGCTCATGATGAACAAGTGACTAACCCTATCTTTTTTAACCATCTAAATAACCAACGGAAGAATGAAAGGATCAAATGGCTATCATCGTTGAGGTCATCTGTATCTCGGGCATGCGCCTTATCTTCTCGGTTATAAACTGATCCAGGTCCTTCAGCGTGTCGGTCTCGACCTTGACTATGAGGTCGTATTCTCCATAAACCACGTAGGCTTCCTTAACCTCGGGCATTGCGAGAAGCTTCTCCATAACCTCCCTTTCCTTGCCCGCGGCTGTTACCATCAAAATAAAGGCAGTCACCATTGGCTATCACCGAAATTATTTTATCCGCCACCTATTTAAGCTTATCGAGGATGATGGTACCCGAACTTTTCAATCCCGATGTTCGTCCTTTCCTTGAGTGGCTTAAGGAAAGGGGCTTTAGTAGAATCGAGTTCCTCTCCAAGGGGACGACGAGTCTAGTCTTCAGGGCCCATCTCGGGGGCAAGGAGGTCGTTGTGAAGCTCGCAAGGCCGGACTCGCCGAGGAAAAACTCCTCAAGGGAGGCTGAGATAATCAGGGCCATCGAGCCTTTCAGGGTGACCCCACCCCTAATTGAACACGGCACCTTCAATGGTCTGGACTACATCGTCAGGGGTTTTGCCGAGGGGCGGGAAATCCTAAAGGCTAGGCTTAAGAGAAGGCACTTCTTCGAGATAGCCATGAAAACGGCCACCCTCGACAGGCTCGGCCTCGACCACGGCCAGATGCAAGGGGGCAAGCACATAATAGTCGGGGAAACCGTCTGGATAATAGACTTCGAGAAGGCCAACTGGAGAAAGCCCAACAACCTGACGTCGGCGATGTCCATGATTTTCGTTGGCAAAAATGCGGTATCAGAGAGGGTTTATGATGATTTCAACCTTGACGAGGGGTTCAGGGAGGAGATGAGAGATGTCCTGAGGGAGTACAAGAGGACGGGAAGGCTGTCATCCGTTCTGGACGTTCTTTCTAGACTTTAGACTGTCGGTTCCTAGGGCTATGAGGGGGACGAGAACTGCGAGGGCTATCAAGCCAACCCTCGGGTCGAGAAAGTAGTTGAATGCGAGTATTACGACCACCGTGATGACTATCATCACAAAGAGGTCCCTGTCGTAGAGCCTCGACTTTGCCAGTATGTTCTGCTCCCTGGCTGTGTAAGCTAAGTACGCCGGTATTCCGAGCGCCGCGAGGGCTATCCCGGCGTAGCTCCTCAGGATGAGTGAGAGGGCAATGCCGGTGGTGAATATTATGGCTATTGCCGTCGTTTCCTTCATGCTCCCACTGTTTTTTCATATCGGCCTTTCCTTTTAAACCTCCCGGACGGGCTACCCTTATATACTCTGAGTTCCTACATAGGTCGGTGATAGCGTTATGAGTAACATCGAATGGAACGAGAAAACCTTTTCGAGGTTTGCCTATCTCGGCGACCCAAGGATAAAGGGGGACTTCATAGCCTACACCCTCACCAAGGTCAATATGGACGACAACAAGTACGAGAGCACGGTTGTGGTTGAGAACCTTAAGACCGGGGCAAGACGCTTTGTCGAGAACGCCTCGATGCCGAGGATTTCTCCAGATGGCAAAAAGCTCGCCTTCACGAGGTTTAACGAGGATAAAAAGGCGACCGAGATATGGGTGGCCGAGCTGGAAACCCTCAGCTCGAAGAGAGTCCTCACAGCTAAAAACGTCCGCTCCATCGGGTGGAATGATGATTCGAGGAGGATCTTGGCTGTCGGCTTCAAGAGGAACGACGATGAGGACTTCGTCTTCGACAGCGATGTCCCCTACTGGTTCGACAACATGGGCTTCCTCGACGGGGAGAAGACGACCTTCTGGATAATCGACACTGAAGGCGAAGAAATCATAGAGGAGTTCGAGAAGCCCCGCTTTTCGAGCGGAATCTGGCACGGTGACTCCATAGTGGTCAACGTCCCCCACAGGGAAGGCCCAAAGCCGGCACTCTTCAGGCTCTGGGACATCTACCTCTGGAAGGACGGAAACGAGGAGAGACTCTTCGAGAGGGTCTCCTTCGAGGCGGTGGATTCTGACGGGAAGAGACTGCTCCTCCGCGGGAAGAGGGAGAAGAGGTACCTAAGCGAGCACGAGTGGCTCTACCTCTGGGACGGGGAGCTTAAACCCGTCTACGAGGGGCCGTTGGATGTTTACTCAGCCAAGCTCGACGGTGGAAAGGTCTACTTCCTCGTTCCGGACGCTGGAAGGGTGAACCTCTACCTCTGGGATGGGAAGGTTGAACCGGCTGTGGTTGGCGACCACTGGATTTACGGCCTTGACGTGGACAATGGTAAGGCAGTCCTCCTCATAATGACGGCAACGAGGATTGGCGAGCTCTACCTATACGACGGCGAGCTGAAGCAACTAACCGACTACAACGGGCCGATATTTGTCAGGCTCAAGCCCTTCGAGCCGAGGCACTTCAGGTTTAAGAGCAAGGATCTTGAGATAGACGGCTGGTACCTGAAGCCCGAGCTTGAGGAGGACGAGAAGGCCCCGGTGATAGTCTTCGTCCACGGCGGGCCGAAGGGCATGTACGGTCACCGCTTCGTCTACGAGATGCAACTGATGGCGAGCAGAGGTTACTACGTCGTCTTCGTTAATCCGAGGGGAAGCGACGGCTACACCGAGGATTTCGCACTCAGAGTCCTTGAGAGGACAGGTTTAGAAGACTTCGAGGACATTATGGCCGGGATAGAGGAGTTCTTCAGGCTTGAGCCTCAGGCAGACCGCGAGAGGGTTGGCATAACCGGCATAAGCTACGGCGGCTACATGACCAACTGGGCTTTAACGCAGTCCAGCCTCTTTAAAGCCGGCATCAGTGAGAATGGCATAAGCTACTGGCTCACAAGCTACGCCTTCTCGGACATAGGGCTCTGGTATGATGTTGAAGTTATAGGTCCAAACCCGCTCGAAAACGAGAACTACAGGAAGTTGAGTCCTCTCTTCCACGCCAAAAACGTCAAAGCCCCAATCCTCATCATCCACTCGCTTGAGGACTACCGCTGTCCCCTCGACCAGAGCCTGATGTTCTACAACGTCCTCAAGGACCTCGGCAAGGAGGCCTACCTGGCGGTCTTCAAGAAGGGACCACATGGCCACAGCATACGCGGTAGCCCGAAGCACCGTTCAAAGCGCTACAAGCTCTTTGCCGAGTTCTTTGAGCGCAAACTCAAGAAGTACGAGGAGGGTTTTGACATCAAGAAGGTGCTCCAGGGTGATTCAGGGGAGGAAAAGTGATCTTCACTCCCCTTCTCTTTCTGGCTTCCTCGCAACCACTCCGAGGGCTTCCTCAACGCGCTTAACCCCGACGAAGCCTACCTTTCTTAAGCGTTCCATTACCCCCTTCTGGAGGTCTTTCCTCCTGTATTTTTTTCCTGGATTGCCGACGTAGTGGAACAGCCTTCCCCCTGGTTTTAAAACCCTGAAGAGCTCGAAGTAGAACTCCCCAGAGTAAAGCTTTCCTGCAAGAGAAAAGCGCGGTGGGTCGTGGATTACAACATCGAAGCTCTTCGGCCTGAACTTCTTGACAACCTCGAATGCATCCCCCTGAATGACCTGGACCTTCCCACCGGTGAAAAGCTCCCTGCTCCAAGGGTTTATTCTGGCGAGCTTGATGACGTTGGGGTCTTTCTCAATTGTTATCACGTAGGCTCCACGCTTTGAGGCCTCTATAGCCGTGTAGCCGAGCCCCATGCAGGTGTCCAGGACGCTCTCGCCTTCCTTCGGCTTTACCGCGTTCACCTTGTTTCTCGTGTCCTGGAGGGGGTTTACTTCCTTCGTCCTGTGCATCCTTACCCCGTTTATCTCAATCGTCGGCGGAATTGTCGGGACGAGCTTGTAGTAGTGCTCGCCGGCGATGGCAACTTTGTAAACGCCACCGTTCCTGATGAAGTAGACCGATGAAGCGTCCCTCGCTATCCTCTCTATGATCTCCTTCTCTACCTTACCCCCGTCGGGAAAGACGAAGGCCTCACCGTCTCTGGTGACCTCAAGGGTTCTGTTGGTTTTCCTGAGGTCGAGGTTGAGCCTAACGCTCCCTCTGCTTGAGAGTAGCCTCCTGGCTTCCCTGAAGGTGATTAGATAAACCTCCATCAGGGCACCCCCGAGTTTAACTCCCGCTCCAGCCGAACGAGGCTCCCTTCAATGTCCTCCTTGTCGAACTCAAGATAGACCCCCTCTGGAAACCTCGCCATCAGGATTTCAAAGAGTATCCCGGGCAGAGGCTTGAGCTTAAACCCCTGCTCCCTCACGAGCTCCTTCGAGCGCTTAACCCTTTCGTCCTTGCTCAGGTAGAAGAACTCCTGCATGGCATGGTATGGGTATTCTCTGGGATCGCTTGAGCTCGTGTGGAAGACCCCGCATGTCGGGGAACCCTTAACGCCGACGAAGACGACCTTTTCTGGCTTTTCCTCCGCCAGAATCCTCCCGATGAAGTCGGCTATTGCCTTCGCCCTCTCGCGCATGCCGAGCCTCTCGTAGACTTCCCTGCTGGCTGGAGCCCTCGGCCAGCCGATTAAAGCGTATTCCGGGCAGGGGTAAGCTAAAACCTGCCACTTTTCACCGAGCCCCCCTATGAGCTTCCTCAGCCTTCTCGCGGTTTTGTACTCCTTCTCCTTCGGCCCGCGGTAGACGTAGAAGGGGCTGAGCAGGCAGGGAGCTATTACGAGGAGGCTCATTTCAATCAGCCCCCATGATTTTCAGGAAAAGAGCCCTCTCAAAGTCTGAATCAAAGATTGCTATCTTCTCCACTCCGTGTTCCTTACAGCTTGTGACTATTATGGCATCGTTGGGAAGCAGTTCATACTCTTTGCCCAGTTGAGCCGCTGTACGGATGGTCTCCGGACTAACCTCTAGGACGTTCAGAAATCCTGCATCTTCCATTTTCTCAAAGGCATCCTTAACTTTCTCGTAAACAAAAAGGTGATTTTCGAGATGTTTTCTGAGATCATGCACACCTTTGAGGCCATCTCCTATGGCGAGTTTGAACATGACCTTGTAAACAGTCTCGGAAAATACAACCGGGTTAATAACGAGCTTGTACCCTTCCTTTAGGATTTTCTTAACGAGGCTCTCTGCTTTCTCATCTCCGAGGAGGAGCCCCATAAACACCGAGGAATCGATAAAAACTTCAGAGCGACTCATAGTATGCCTCCTTGAGGCGCTTGTAGTTTACTTTCTCGACCTTCATGATGACCAGAGAGTTCAGAAGGTTATCTATGTTCTCCGGGATTATCTTTATCTTAACCTTAGAGTGCTCCCTCAGCTTGGGCTTTCTTAGGGGCTTTAGAACGCCATCCCCGTAGATGGCCTCAATAACCTCCATACCACCACCCTCTTGACCTTCTTCAAGCTCTCTTTAAACCTTCCCTGTGATGTCCTCAATTATCTCCTCCACCTTTCTCCTCAGCTCCTCCAGCGTTCCTTCGTTTACAATGACGTAATCGGCCATGCTTCTAAGCCTACTCGTGTGGTAAAGCCTTTCCTCGGCGTCATCCATCTCCTTGAAGTCGGAAAAGCTCCTGATGTCCTTGTCCTTCTCGGCTTTTCGCTTCATCAGGCGCTCAAACCTTATCTCTGGTCTAGCTTCGACGTAGATTACCTTTCCGCCGAGCCGTTTTATGGTCTCTATCTCCTCCCGCGAGCGGACGCCGTCGATCACAATGTTCTCACAGTTTCTCTTCTTGTCTATTGCCAGCTTTATCAGCACGTCCCCGCCGTATTTTTCTTTGAGATACTTTCCCAGCTCTATGAGCCTCTCCCGCGTCGGTTCTGCCTTTCCCGGCAGTTCTGGAATCCACGAGTAGTCGGAAACGTTATGGGTGAGGAGGTCTATCAACGGCTCACTGCACGAGACTCTGCAGAATTCTTTCTCCTCGAAGAAATTCGCAACGGTCGTCTTTCCGGCTGCAATTTTTCCAACTACTCCGATTATCATCTCCTCCACATCCTCCAGATTATGTTGGCACCGTCGGTTGATTCTATTAGCCCCTCGTAGGTCAGGTTGACGATGAACTCTATTAGGGCCCTTTTGTCGTATATGACAGGTCTTTCAAAGCCAAAAAGGTACTTCAGCTCGAAGAAGCCGATGTGCAGGAGCCTGAAGGGATTCAGGAGGGCAACCCCCTCCCTCCACTTAAGGCCAAATGGAAAGTCCGCGAGAACGAGTTTGGTGCCTTTCTCCTTTGCAAGCTTTACGAGCTTCTCCTCGTCGGGGAAGAAGAGTTCTCCCGGCTTTCCTTCCATCGGCTCGTATTTCAGCCTGGGAAAGGCGTATTTGAGGCCGATGGGCTCGTAGGGTAAGCTCAATCTCTCAGAGAAGCCGATTAGGGCTCTGGCATTGAAGCTAAGGAAGACGAGGGTTCTGAGGTTTCCCTTCACAGCCGGCCACTTCCTTGGCGGGAATCTCTTTTCCGCCTCGATTATTGGAAGTAAAAACTCTAGCTCCGTGTCCTTCACGAGCTTCTCGGCCCCTCCAAGCTTCCTCCTCTTTATCTCGAGGTCGAGGTTGGAGTAAACTGTCACCTGCCTGACTCCGAGTTTTTCTCTGAGCTTTCCTATTACAAGGCTGTTGCCGATGACGACGCTTTTATCGGTTCTGTCGTGGGCTATTATAAAGAGCTTGTCGCCTTCCCTGTCGTAGCGAACCTCATCTATCCTGAAGGGGCTCTTTGGAAGGCTGTGCTCCCGCCTGATCTGCCTGACCAGTTCCGCTATCTCATCGACCGTGAACATAACGGAGAAGAGATGGAAAAGAACGTTAAAAGCCTTCCTCAGAGGTTGCCGAGTATCTCGTCGCCCTCGATGGTTCTCTCGCAGTAGTGGCAGCGGAGCTTGATAGGTTCTCTGCTCTCGACCTTAAACCTTGGAACCACGTACTCGTGGTTGCTGACGCAGTTCGGGTTCGGGCATCTCAGGATTCCGACTATCTCGTCCGGGATTTCAACCTTGAACTTCTCGACGATTTTGTAGTCCTTCACGATGTTCACTGTAGCCACCGGTGCTATGAGGGCTATCTTGTTGACCTCCTCCTCGCTTAAATACCTCCCCTCGACCTTAACGATGTCTTTCCTTCCGAGCTTCTTGCTCGGGACGTTCGAGGCTATGAGGAGCGTTCCGCCGTTGGGCCTGGTGAGGCCGAGTATCTCTATGACCTTCAGCCACTTTCCAACCGGGATGTGGTCTATGACCGTTCCCTCGGGGATAACCTCGATTTTGAGCTCGGGCATTCAGAGCACCCCCAAAGTCAGTCCGAGGAGGGCCATCCTGATTGGGACGCCCGAGAACACCTGCCTGAAGTAGAGCGCGTGCTCGCTCTTATCCACCTCTGGATGAATCTCATCCACCCTCGGGAGCGGGTGCATGACCTTCAGGTTTTCCTTCGCGTTCTTGAGGATTGAGAGGTTCACTTGGTAGCTTCCCTTAACCTTCAGGTACTCCTCCTCGTCCGGGAAGCGCTCCCTCTGAATTCTCGTGACGTAGAGGAGGTCAAGCTCTGGGATTGCGCCCTCAAGATCGGTAGTCTCGTGAACGGTTAAGCCCTTCTCCCTGAGCTCCTCAATGATGTGCTTCGGCATTCTCAAAAGCTTGGGTGAGATGAGGTAGAGTTCGACGTCGTAGAAGGCTAAGGCCTCTGCTAAGCTGTGGACGGTTCTCCCATATTTCAAATCGCCGAGAAGGCCTATTGTCAGGCCGTCTATCTTTCCGAAGGTTCTCTTTATCGTGTATAGGTCGAGTAAAGTTTGGGTTGGGTGCTGGTTGCTCCCGTCGCCGGCGTTGATGACTGGAATCTCCGCCACCTCGGCCGCTAATCTCGCCGCCCCCTCCATCGGGTGTCTTATCACTATCACGTCGCTATACTGCTCGACGGTCTTTACAGTGTCTGCCAAGCTCTCCCCTTTCCTGACACTCGTGCTCGATGCGGAGGAGAAGCCTATGACGGAACCGCCGAGTCTGTGCATCGCCGATTCAAAGCTAAGCCTTGTCCTCGTCGAAGGCTCGAAGAAGAGCGTCGCCAAGATTTTTCCTCGGGCGTAGTCGAGCGAGCCCTTCTCTTCCAGTTCTTTTTCAAGCCTTTCGGCGACCTTCAAAACGAACTCGACCTCTCCCTTCGAGAAGTCCCTTATGCTTATCACGTCCCTTCCTTCCCAGTCCATAGAAGCCCTTCCTGTATAAATTCCGATGGGTTTTTAAGCCTTTTTAACATAAACTTGGCGACAATAACGATTTAAACTTCACTGAGTTTAATAACCAGGTTTTAGGTGATGCCATGAGGACGCCCAGCGTTTACATCGCCGAGGAACTGATGCCGTACCTGAGGGCTAGGATAGCTGAGGCCCTCTACAGGACCGGCTTCAAGCAGGCCAAGATAGCCTCCTACCTGGGCATAACTCAGGCGATGGTCAGCAAGTACCTCGCCGGGAAATACAGGACCCCGCCCGAGGGGGTCTCAAAGCTCCTCGATGCAGTAGCTGATGAGATCTCAAGGCTCATAGTGGCCGGCTCTTCAAAGGAGGAAGTCCTTCTCCTCCTCTCCAGGAGGCTCTACGAGCTGTTCATGGCCGGTGAGGTATGCAGGCACTACTCCTCCTATGCTGGAGTAAGCGAAGGCCTCTGCAGGGAGCTTGTTCCACCGTTCCCGCGCTCGGCAGTTTTGGATGAACTTGAAGTGGCCCTCAGGGAGCTCCTTTCCCTTAAGGGCTTTTCCAGCCTCGTCCCGGAGGTCAGAAGCAACTTCGCCTACGCTCCCGCAAACGCCAGAAAGCCAGAGGACGTTGCCGCCGTCCCGGGGAGAATAACCCTCGTCAAGGGCAGGCCCTACGCGCTCCCGCCGGAGTTCGGGGCGAGCGCCTTCACGGCAAGCCTCGTCGTCGAGGTCATGAGGAGAAGACCCTCCATAAGGAGCGTCCTGAACATCCGTTATGGCGATGACATCGAGCACGCCCTTGGGAAGGCAGGCTTCAGCTTTACCCGGGTCAGAACAGGTGGCCTCTCCGAGAGGAGAGCCGTTGAGGAAATAGCTGGGGCCTTTGAGGAGGCCGAGTGGGACGCGGTCGTTGACGAGGGCGGGGCGGGGGTTGAACCGCTCGTCTACATCTTTGGCAGGAATCCCCTTGATGTTGTTGGCAAGGTCAAAAGGTTGCTGGAGGTGATGTGATGGCCGTCTTTACCAAGGAGCTCAGGTTTTCAACCAGGGGCGAGATAGACCTCGTTGACATAACGCGGGAGGTCGAGAAGGCCGTAGAGGAGAGCGGAATAGAAAACGGCCAGGTTCTCGTCTTCGTGCCCGGTGCTACCGGAGCGATAGTAACGATAGAGCATGAGTCCGGCCTTCTAGATGACTTCAAGCGGGCATTGAGGGAGCTGGTGCCAAAGGGAAGGGGCTACCTCCACAACAGGATAGACGATAACGCCCACAGCCATCTCCGCGCCACACTCCTCGGGGCGAGCGAGTGCTTTCCAGTCGTTGATGGGAAACTAGTCAGGGGAACGTGGCAGCAGATATTCTTCGTTGAACTTGATGTCAGGCCTAGGCACAGGAGGGTTGTGGTGCAGGTTGTTGGGGAGTGATTTTTAGCTTCTTAGATTTTTAGCAGGCGTTGGGTTTTAAATGGGAAGGGGAATTAAAGCTTTATCGAAAGCTCTGCCTTGTCGCTCTTCTTGAGCTGAATCACTAGGAGCTGCTTGGTGTAGTCCCTGTACCGGAGGTATGAGATTATCATCAAAATAAAAGAGGCAGTCCCTACCAGTGAAAGAATAACGCCGGAAAGCTGTATGACAGTGGGGGATAAACCATCCCCTTATTATTCCAATTACCATTACCGCAAGTGCAATCCCCGAGGCGATCCAAGTACTAAAGAATTCTTTGAAAGCCTCATAAGGAACTTCAACGGCGTGATTATAGACAATTTCCAGTTGTTCTATCTCGCTCTTTGCATTCTTTAGGACGATCGCTACATATGTTTCCCATTTCCCTTCTCCCGAAGGGTATAATATCTGGAGTGAGTGCATTAAAATCGGGAAGCGCTCCCGTGAGTAAGTTCAAGCAGGAAGAATGGCACGTCCTCCTTCTCCAAAACCCTTACACCCTTTGGATACCTCCTGTGGGCCTTTCCCGCCTTTACCTCGACCTTCAGATTTCCAGCAACTGCATCGACTTCATAGGAGTTCCTGTAATAATAAACCTCGCCGAAGCGCCGGTAGAGGTGTTCCTGAACAACCCACTCGTAAAGGGCATCCTCCCTAAGCTCCGCCCCGCTCCAGACCGAGAAAAGCCTTGCAAGGAGAGGATCACGGAAGAAGAACTTCTTCTCGCGCTTGTAGAGCACATGGTTACCTTGCTTAAGGTAGGCTATTCCGAGGATGTAAAGCTCGGTGAAGAACTCTATGTAGTCTTGGATTACCTTGTAGGAGTAGCCGGAGGTCATACTGGCTAAGGCTCTGAAGCTCGTCGCCGAGGGAGTGCTCCTTATTAGGGCTGAGAGCGTTTCCTTCGCTATCTCAAGGCTCTTCCCAAAGCGGACGAACTCCCCAATGTAAGCCCCGAGGAGGTCGTCCATCGGGAGGCCGTTTATAGAGGCTGGAAATCCGCCCGTAGTCAAGTAAGTATTGAAGAGCTTCAGGACTTTTTCCCTTTGCAGTTCTGGCTTCCTAAGTCCCATTATCTCAACGTACTCCGGAAATGAGAGGGGCATTACCTCTATTGTTTTACCCTCTCCCCTCCTGCCCGGGAAGAATTCAATATCCCTCCTGACCCTCAGGGAGCTTGAGCCCGTGACCGTAACCACGTCGTTTTCTAAAAGACCAGCATCTATGAGTGGTTTAACCCCGCGCCACCAGCCTTCAAGGGAGGTAACCTCATCGAGGAAGATGTAACCCGTTTTAATTCCTTCTTTTTCCTTAAGCCCCTGGAACTCACGGAGAAGGTCTGAAAGCTCGCGGTGGCTCGGCAAGACCTCAACGTTGATGTAGAGGATTGACTCTGGCGGGTTATCCTTCAGGAGGTCTTGAATCAGGAGTTTTATCCCGGTGGTTTTCCCTACCTGCCTCGGGCCGAGGACGAAGTTGAGGGAGAACGGCTTAAGCGAAAGCCTCTCCAGCCAACTCGGCCACCAACGGATTTTCTGCTCTCTCCAGCGCCTCACATGATAATCCTCTCTTCCCTCCCACCATGGGTTCATGTAGGACAGGTCACCTAACCGCATAGGAACACCTGAGGAGTCATAGTTCTTAATCCTTTATAAAGGTTGAGAAGGGTGAGTTCTCAAGATTTAAAAATAGGGGGTTAGAGCTTTATCGAAAGCTCCGCCTTGTCGGTCTTCTTGAGCTGGAGTATCATGAGCATCTTCCTCAGCTCGCTGTAGCGCCTGTGCGCGAGGATCATTATTGTGAAATTGGTTAGGTTTGCAATTCCCATCAATGTCGTTGATATTCCAAGCCCTATATAAGCGAAGAACATGAAAAGGAATCCACCGATGGTCCAAGCTATTAGGGAGTCATTTCGGGCGTCTTTCGCCAGCTTCATAGCATCATTAATTACATCTTCTCTGGCACCTTGGTAACTGCGCATTCAGCTGTTCCTAACTGACGGTAAGAGTATACTGCCCCTGATAAAAACCATCCCCCGAATGCTACCCCTATACCTAAGTCTGTCCAGAAAAAAACAAATATCACGCCCAAAATACTGGAGGCACCAAAGAGATAGAGTCCCATTTTGTCCTCAAAAATACAATCTACTGGTATCATTTCCCTTCTTCCTCCGGGTATTTATAAATTTCCCTTCTTCCGGAGGGTGTAATATCTAGAGGAGACGGGAAAGGTAAACACCGCTTCCTTCAACTTGGGGATAGGTGGGAAATGAAATGTTGCCACTGAACCCCGGTGATGGCGGAGGACGATAAAAAAGGAGCAAGGAAGCTTGCCAGAATGCCTCCTTAAACCCTCTCGTAAACCTCCTGGGTGATTCTCAATACGGCCCTATAGAGCTTCTCGCTTATCGTCCCGTCCTTGTAGTGGGCCGTCAGCTTCTCCTTGTCGATTATCTCCTTTGTCCCGTCGGGCCACTTTACGATGTCCACCTCAAGATCAACGTATCTGGCGCCGTCCGGGTAAATCTCGACAGGCGTGTTTATGTTGTAGTACTCTCCCTTCAGGTTGCCGTTCCTGTCATAATACCTGTGCACGAACCACCACTTTCCGGCCTCTATTTCGGTTATGGCGTAGTCACCTGGCTCTATCGGAAGCTCAAGGCCGTCATAGAACTTGCCCGGCCTCAAGTTCCTCCTTACTGTGACTCTCAGGGGGTTCTTGGAGGCTTCCACGACCTCCCCCGGCCCAATCTTTATGACCTGACCGTCCGGCTTTACGTGCTCGAACCTGAAGAGCCAGCCTCTCTTCGGCCCCTTGTTCTCAATCAGGGCCTCCCAGAAGCCGGCGTTTACCTTCACCCTCTGGCTGGAGACCTTTGATAGTATGCCCTCAGCTATCTCAACGGCGAAGCCCAGCTCGGGATCCTTGGCCTTCAGTGAGTGGTGGCCCTCAACCGTCGGGACGACCCTATTCCTTATCTCGTCTAGCTTTTTCTTGGCTCCCCCTCCGAACTCGACCTCGTAGATGTTCCGGCCCTCTATTACTACAGATGGAGCGAAGTAGGTGTCGGCCTTATCCAGTCTGTCTGCGAGCTTTGAGAGCCTGACTATCTCGTCCCTCAGGATGTTCCAATCTTTATAGGCTGCAGCCGTCCTCCAGAGGATTCCCCACTCGTCAAGGTCTATGCTCAGCCCCAGGATTCTGAGCCTCTCGCGCTCCTTCTGGTCCCTTATCTTCCTCGATATCTTGACGTGTCTCTGTGCCCCAACAGGCTTCGGGATTAAGACGGCGTAGTCACCGGGAACGGTGAGGGTTGTACTTAAATGGGGGAGGAGGTTGTGCTTCTTGACCTGGACGAGGACTTCATCGCCCTCCCCAGCTCGGGGGAGTTCCTGCCTTGGAACCGTTCCTATGGCGCTCCCGATGTCAACGTAAACGAACCTCTCATCCACCCTTACCACGAGCCCCTTGTATACTCCGTAGAGCTGGTAGGGGAGCATCCTGAAAAATACGTCTATGAATTCCTCCTCAAGGACCCTCTTGGCTTCTTCAACCGCGTTCCCGACCAGAACAACCCCATGCCGGTCCTTCCTGTCGTAGATGTCAACGTCGAACTCGTCGTAGGTCTTCTCAAGACCGAAGCGCTCGACAATCCTACTGCTCGGCTGGCTTATCCCGAAGCCCCTGTCGAGGAAAAGCTTCGTCAAGGCTGTGCTGTATATACCTCTAATCCTCACCGTAGGCCCTGTGTCTGTAGACACCTTCACCACCTCTCATCTTCTTCTCAACTACCCCGATGAGAGTCAGTCCCTCAAGTATCTCCTCAGCGTCCCTCACACCGCTGAGCTTCTCAACGTTTCTCGCCTCCACCCAGAGTAGACCGCGGGAGTGCCAGGCCTTCAGGGCCTCCTCGGCCCGGTAAACGTCGGCCGGGTGGGAGTAAAGCCTCCCCACAAAGGCTATCAGCCTCTCCAGCTTCCCCTCAATCTCTCTGGTTTTTCTGATTTCCTCAAGTATGCTCACCGGAACCTTTTTTTGGTTTTCGCCCAGGAAGGCCAGCCCCTCTATCTCGGCCGACAGTTCCCCGAGGTCTTTCCTGACGGCGTAGTCGTAGAGCCTGTGGAACTGGATAGTGCGCTCAAGCGAGCTCTTGAACCGAGTCTTTGAGGTGAAGTCCTCTTTGCCGGCCAGGCTGAGGAGTTCCTCAAGGCGGAACTTCATCTGGTGCTCGTTTCGGTAGAGATCCTTCGATGCCTCCTCGGCCCTTCCCCCGACCTTAGTTAGCTCCTTGTAAAGTCTGGTGCTCAGCTCAAGCTTTTCGGAGGACAGCTCGTGCAGAACCTTTATGGTCTCTATACCAGCACCGCCGGAGACAAGCTCCGAGAAGGCCTCCTCAAATGACAAGTGGAGCTCCTCAAGGCGGTTCAGAACAGTCCTGAGTTCTTCGGCGTTCATGCACAAACCCCCTAAAATCTTAATCTCCCGGGAACTACTTTTACTTTTCGATTGGGCATGTTAAATAAAAACACTTACCCAAAAGCTTTTTTAAACTAAACCCTACTCCATCGGGGAAAAAGATGCTCTACGACCGCTTCGGCAGGCCAGTGACGAACCTGAGGATTTCGCTCACCCAGGAGTGCAACTTCCACTGTTTCTTCTGCCACCGAGAGGGCCAGCGCTTCAACGCCAGGGACGAGATGAGGCCTGAGGAAATCGAGAGGCTCGTCAGGATAGCCTCCCGCCTCGGCATCAGGAAAGTCAAGCTGACCGGAGGAGAACCGACGATCAGGGAGGACATACTGGAGATAGTGAAGCGCATAAAGCCCTACCTAATCGACCTGAGCATGACGACCAACGGGAGCAGACTTAAAGAGCTTGCAAAGCCTTTGGCAAAAGCCGGTCTCGACAGGGTGAACGTCTCCCTCCACAGCCTCAGAAGAGACGTCTACAGAAAGATTACCGGCGTCGACATGTTGGAGACCGTCCTTGAGGGGATTGAGGAGGCCGTTAAGTACCTCTCACCAGTAAAACTCAACATGACGATCATGAAGGGCCTTAACGATGGTGAAATCTGGGACATGGTTGAGTTCTCCGCGAGAACCGGTGCGATACTGCAGCTCATCGAACTTGAGGCCCCGAGGGAGATGACGGAGACGGCCTTCTTCAGGAAGTACTTCTACCCCCTCAAACCCGTCGAGAGGGAGCTCGAGGAAAGGGCCGTAGAGACGCGCGAGAGGAGGATGCACAGGCGGAAGAAGTACTTTATCCCGACCGACTACGGCATTGCTGAGGTCGAGGTTGTCAGGGCGATGCACAACACCGTCTTCTGCGCCAACTGCACCCGCTTAAGGATCACCTCCAATGGAATGTTCAAGACCTGCCTCCTGCGGAACAACGACCTGATAGACTTCATAACCGCCATGAGAAATGGGGCTAGCGACGGGGAAATCGTTGAAATCTTTAAGAAGGCCGTCCTCATGCGCGAGCCTTACTGGCGTTAGAAAAAGTTTTTTTGGAGGGCGCCCAAATACCATACTGGCGGTTCGATGAATGTGCTGTATCTCGGCTACTATCTCGCTATAGCTTTCCTCATCATATTAGGCTCCATTGGGATAATCATCTCCCTCAGGGAATACAGGAGGCATGATGAACCGTTTAAGACCCTTGCGAGAGTTCTCTGCGAGTCCTTCGTTCTCTTCGGCTTTGGAACTGCTCTGGGAGTTGCACTCTCGGTCTTCTATTCCCCTGACATGTGGGGGATAATGGCCGCGTCCGCGACGCTCGGCTACCTCCTCCTTGTTGTTTCAGTACTCCGTATGCTGAGGGGGTTGAAGGCCAGGAAGCGCGTCGGCAAAAAGCTCCCCGTCCCCAACGCCATCCTTATTGAGAGCCCTGAGGATGCGCTCAACCTGCTCCGGGCACTCTACCGCTACGCGAGGGTTCCTCTCATGGTCGTTACAAGGACACCGCCTGAGGAGTGGACGGCCAGGAGCGGGGTGATCCCGGATGAATACCTCTGGCTGAGCAGGGTTGAGGCGAAGAACAGCGTCAGTCCAACCGACCTTCACGTCATCCTCCAGAGGATAGAGAGGTTCCTCATGCAGAATCCAGGCGTTATCTACGTGGACGGTATCGAGTACCTCCTTTTCTACAACGACTTCAAGGGCCTCGCCAAGTTCCTCATCTCTGCCAAGGACATTGCGGTTCTTCACGGGGGCCACATAGTCCTTCTAGTCGCACCCGGTGCATTAAAAAAGGTGGAGCTCTCCATACTCAGGAAGGAGTTCGAAAGGGTGAACGTCGGGCTCATCCTTAAGGAGGTACTGGGCCCGACCCTCTTCGAGACCCTGCCCTCCGAGCTAAGGGGGAAGGAAAATGCCGGCACTAAGGGTCCCAAGGAGAGAGGCAGAGCCGGTGAAGAGAAGGCTGAAGAGGCTGAACCTCTACGACGGAAAGAGGAGGCCGAAGAGGGAAGGTGACTTCGTTCTCCTCCCGGTTGTTGAGGATGAGAGGATTCATTCGCTCGGCTACGAGGTTCTCTCCCTTGAGCTTCCCCTCCGGCCGGAGAGGCAGATTTACAGAAATTTGGAGAGCGTTTTAGCGGAGAGACTAACCCCGGAGGAGCTGAAGCACATCCGGAGATACGATGTCATCGGAGACATCGCGGTGGTCCAAATCCCACCCGAGCTCGAAGGCCGCACCGCCGAGATAGTCTGGGGCCTCCGGAAGGTTCACCCCTTCATCAAGGTGGTTGCAAAGAAAGGCTTCCACGAGGGGGCATTCAGGATAAGGGAGTACTCGATAGTCTGGGGTGAGAAAAGGCTTGAAACGGTCCACAGGGAGAACGGCGTTGGGGTAAAGGTTGACCTCTCGAAGGCCTTCTTCAATCCGAGGATGAAGGGAGAGCGCTATCGTCTGGCCCAGCTTGTAAAGGACGGGGAGAGGATTCTAATCCCCTTCGCCGGCGTTCTGCCGTACGCGCTCGTCATAGCACGCTACAAGAAGGTTAGAATTACCGCAGTGGAGCTGAACAAAGAGGCTTATGAACTCGGTTTGGAGAACATCGAGCTGAACAGGAAAAGGTTGAGGGGCGAGATAGAGTTCATCTATGGAGATGTTTTCAAGGTTCTTCCGGAACTTCCAACCTACGATCGCGTCATAAGCCCCACGCCGAAGGGCATTGATGCTTTAGCCCTAACGCTGAACAAAGCGGAGAGGTGGCTTCACTACTACGATTTCGTGGGCGAGGATAAGATAGTGGACCTTAGGAGGAGAATAACCGGCGAGTGTGCCCTACAGGGAAAGGACTGTGAAGTTAGGGTGAAAAAGGTCAGCGAGTTCAAGCCCCATGTGTTTAAGGTCTGTGCGGACGTGCGGATTTTGGGATGAAGGTTTATTAGGCTCGAGGTCGTAACTTCAAGTGCATGGCCCCGAGAGACATCGCTGAAGTAATCGAGGTTCTCAAAATGCACCCTGCGGAGATACACGGCACCTTGGGTTAGGTGGCCCTGGCTTTTTGGTTCGTACGTTAGGGGCGAAGCCAGGGAGGGCAGCGATTTGGATGTCTTAGTCGAGTTTGAGCCTGGAAAGAAGACCTTCGATAACTACATGGAGCTGAAGTTCCTCCTCGAAGATCTGCTTGGGATTGAGGCTGACCTCATAACCCTTGAGGCCCTGAAACCCGGAGTTAGAGAGTACGTTTGGAGTGATGCCATTCAGATTGTTACTTAAATGTCCAAGAGAACTACACATACAAACATTGAACCCCAGTATTAGTTACACTTCTTAATTAATCTCGAAAAAGCTAAATATCAAAGAGAGGAACTAGGAATTGGTGACAGAAATGTGTGGTTATTATGAGAGCATTTCTGGGTTCCAGTACTGGAATGTCAAAGCATGGAAACAATACATTCAACAAAACATTGCGCCGTTATACTCGATAACTACTACGCTCCTTGAAGTTAGGGACGAATTTGCTCCGTACATCGGTAATTCCCTTGGTGCAATCACAAATTCAAGAAGGGAACTACTGCCGTTTCTCGCAGGCGGGATTAAGGACGGAGATTACTCGAGGTACAGCCTTGCAAAACTTACCCGGCTTATCTACGGATTTTATGTGGATCCCCGTGAATTCTCAAGTGCTGTCTCAAGCTTGGGAGAAGAGGGGTTAAGTGAAGTCGTTGTTAAAGCAGAGAAAAAGGAGAATTCCGTTTTTCTTCGTCTGATAAGCGGTCTAAATCGGTCAAGTGGCCACGTGCTCGAACTTGTAGATGTTGGCCCTTCCGAAATCTCAATCCCTTCTTCTGATGAAATAATCAAACAGCCGGAGAAAATACTGGACGTCCTTAAGGAATTTTACAGACTCAGTATTTCGCTCAGTGCAAATCACAACTACTACACATTCTTTATTGTCAGCAATAGGGGAACACACTGGAGAGCCCTAAGAGAGGGCTATCACAAACTTGAGGAGAATCTAGACGCGATAAAGGAATTCTTAGGGTTAGAAGAGATCTTTATTCCCGAAACCGGAAAAGAAGACGTCCAGAAAGATTACACAATCTGGAGCCATTCAAGAGGTGGAATTGCAGAGAGCATCTACTCAATGCAAGTTGGGCTCTGGGGACGCTTTAACTTTGAAGTGGAGACCGAAATAAACAAGCCCATCGAAGATGCACTCAGGTACATAACCAAGAACCCCGAGGACTTAGCAAAAGGCTATATAGGACTCGTGAAAGAGGCTCTGGGTGACCTAAAGGAGATACATATCGGGAATGAGCGATTTTACCCGAAGGATAGCTATGATTTAAAAATAGAAGGGCTGTGGATAACGGATTGGCCAAATGAAACATTGATATCCGACGCCAAATTCACCAATGCGGCGGGTGTGGCTAGGGATGTGATTATACGCGAGCATTCAAAACCTAAGCTTTCCCTTATAGACTTCCTTGACAAACTTGGGCCGTACCTGTTCACGGGGTACGGGGAGATTTCCGAGCATCCAAAACACACGGGGTACCTCAAATACTACGGGGATATTCCAATGAACGCCGTCTGGTGGTTGGGATGAATGAGCAAAGAGATGAAACTAAAAGAAAATCAAAATACCACAGAGAACGAAAGGAAAGAGCAAGACGGGAGGAAACAGCTTCCCATCACCCCACACATACCCCACAAGAAGCCAAGACAGAGAAGCATAGGAACCACACTCCAAAGGAGAGCAAAGCCCAACAAGAGCCACCTGAAGGTATTGAGCACATCTCAAAATCGGTAGTACAAGTAAATGAGCCCTACAAAGTTACCATCCCAAAAGTGCTACTCTCCGTCCCAGCAATCAAGTATGACCTGATCAAAATGGATACCGAGTATTCTATCAAAAAGAAGAAGCAGAGGGTACAGGTATCAAACATCAAAATAAACGCTCCTATTTTGGAATTCCACAGGGTATCTGTGGACAGCAATGTTACAATGACAGAGAAAGCCAGAAGGTTTATAAAAATCCCTAGGATAAGGCTCCACGCTCCAGTTTTTGTCTTTCAAGACAAAATCCTTGATTTAGTGATAAACATTAGTCCTAATCCTAACTCTTCCTTAAGCGGTACTTCACAGCTTCCAATAATCCAAGCGAAGGAAACTCAAAGTGCTATCCAGTCAATTTCAATTCCGAAACACGAGACTAGACCCCTTGAAATTACCCAAGAAACTGAAGCCGTAAGTTTGTCTGAAACAGGCCGTGGCAATTGGGTTCTTGAAACAGAGACAGGGGACTTCATGAAAGCTCTCTTCGGTGTTAGCAGTCAAGAACTAAGAGAACCTAACGCCGCGATCATACTTTTCAAAGACATTGGAGACGAGGGTTATATCCACCTTTTTGAAAAGCTGCTTTTGAGGCTCCAGAGAGAAAAGGGGAAAATGGGGAAGGCCAAAAAGCTGACTTTGAGAGGTGAAGATTGGAACAAAGAAGAAATTGAAAGGTGGCTTGACGAGGGCGGTATCATATTCATTGAGGTCGCCAATAGGAAAATCCTTGATAAACTAACAAAGAGAGACATAGCGGACAGACTATGGGCGATTTTCTCGAAGGGAGATGGAACAGTCGTATTCCACACCAAAGACGATGATACTTTCTACGCAATCAATGAGCTTGTCCAAGACCTGAACTGGAACAAACTTGGATTAAAACCCGAGATCTTCAAAATACTTGTCAGAGAACTGCCGTTTGAGGAGAAACTAAGAATTATAGAGCATATTTATGGTTTCGTGCCCCTTCCTGACCTGATGCCGGGTTCAAAAGTCTCATGGATTGCGAATACAGCTGAGAAACAGTACTTGAAAGCTCTAAAACGGATTATGCACAAATATGAGCCATTCTTCCCCGTCAGAGCTTCAAATGATGAAAGTACCGAGCATGTCTTGGCAAAATATTTCATAATTCACACGCTTATTAAACGGCTCCAGAGAGAAGGGAAACTACCTTCCCGTTTACAGGATGTTGAATGGGATAAGGTTAGGACAATAATAGAAACCGAGCCTGAGAGTTATCCAAGGCCAGACGTTTTGTACAAGCCAGAAGATGTTTGTTTTGAATTCGAAACACTATTTGGAGAGAGCTTTAGGAAGATAACAAACAAACTGGATGAATACACAAGGGCCAAACCTAGAGCAAAAGTTCATATAGTCGTCGAGCCAATTACGGTATTGCTGCATCTGCATGAATTTAAACATCAGATTGCAGGCATTAAAAAAGGAAAGCTCTACTCAAACCTTAATGTCGAGTATTACACATTCAATCTTTCAACTGGGGGTCTAGTACCGTTAGACGAGTTCATTGAATCGCTTTCGGGAGTTTTAGCGAAGTTAAACGAGGATAAACCTTAGACAGTGCTGGTGTTAGAGACTCGACCAAACAGGAACCACCACAGCGGAAGACACTTTATCCCTATTCTTTTCTTCTCTCCTCGCTGGACTCCCAGTCAGTGATGATGCCCTGTTTTCAAGTTAGAGGTATTGGAGGGTTATATTTCGCAGAATACAAAATAAAAAATTAAGAACAGATCCTCACTTCTTCAAAAAGTCGAACAGCGTCGCCTGCTTGCCCTTTTTCGATTTCTCGGGCTTCTTTTCTTCCATTCCAACGGTCTCGATTTCTTTCTCAGCTTCCTCAAGCTCCTCCTCACTTATCTCTTCTTCGGTTTTCTCTCCTTCGGCCTTCCTCTCGGCCTCCCTGACTCTTGCCTCAAGCTCGCCCTCCCTCTTCAGCCTCTTCTCGATGTTCATGCTCTTGGCCCAGATGGTTCTGGTCTTCTCGGAATCCCCAGATAAAAACTCGACTTCCTTCTCGCTCAGGTCGAGGAAGACGGTGAAGTGCGCCGCTAAGTCAGGGTTGTTCTCGAAGATTACCCTGAGGTAGTGGAGTGTCTCGATGGCTTCCAGCTTTGACATGTGCATTTCCTTCATGACCTTCTTCAGAATGGAATCCCTGAGGGTTCTCTCCCCCTTGCTCTCGGTGAGTATCTTTATAGTCTTCGGCGGATAGATCTTGACGAAGCCCTTCTTCTTAACGCCGGCAACCGCTACCCCAGCAGTCATCATATCGGTCGCGTACTTCCAGAGGGAATAGTTGCCAGTCCTCTGGGCCCTTCCGAGATATATGTCGGCCCTGCTTATTGCCTCGTAGGCCCTCGCGATGTCCTCTGGTCTGTAATAGACGTATGGGATGTTCTCCTCTATCCACTGGAGGAGTTCGTCTGGGAACATGTCTACGCCTAGGACCGCTATCTTGGCCCTCTTGGCGTTGTCGGTGGCAAAGACCTGTGCCAAAGCCTGAAAGACGCTCTTCTCAATATCGCGGTAAGCTAAAACTTCCCTCGCATCTTCAACTCCTCCGGTAACAACCGTATGGAGGTCGTTTATGGCCGCGCGGAGGTCACCGTTGGAACGCTTCGCTATCTCGTAGAGTATCTCCTTTGGAATGGTCTTACCCTCCCGCTTTAGGATTCTGATAAGAGCCCTTATGACGTCCCTCTGGGTTAGACGCTTGTACTGGACTATCTGCGCCTTGTTCCTTACTTCCCTTGGTATTTCCCAGTAGTGGTTGGCGCTCATTATGATCGGGTTTCTCGCCCGGTCTATGAGCTTCGCTATCTCCCTGGCACCGCTGGGCTCCATGTTGTCGGCCTCGTCGAGGAATATGAGCTTCCTCCTCTTCCCAAGGATGTCCATCGTGTAGGCAGCCTGAACGTAGCGCTCCACCTTCTCGTAGGTTCTCTCGTCGCTCGTGTTCAGCTCGATTACCTCGAAGCC
Source organism: Thermococcus sp. (assembly GCF_027008145.1). Taxonomy (GTDB): domain Archaea; phylum Methanobacteriota_B; class Thermococci; order Thermococcales; family Thermococcaceae; genus Thermococcus. Next base: position 22,012 of record NZ_JALTCZ010000124.1, read on the forward strand.
GTATTCGTGGGCCAGAGCGTAAACAGTGGTCGTCTTCCCGGCCCCGGGCGGGCCAGCTAGGATCAGGGCCTTCTTCTTCGGTGGGCTTCCATGGAGCCAGGCCTCAACCCAGGCCTTGACCTGCTCTATCGCCTTCTCCTGGTTGACTATCTCACTTAACTTTCTCGGCCTGTACTTCTCGACCCAGGGTACTTCGCTCATAGCCATCACTTGCCCATTATGGTAAACTGAGCGAGCAAAGCTTCAAGCTGTATCATCTCGTTGGCCCCTTCAACGAGTCTAAAATTATACTCGCCTATCTTGTCAGCCAGAGCAACCTTCCTGTCCTCTGGAATCGGGAGGTTGAAGACCTCCTTGTGCATCTGGATGAGGACATCTTCCCCGCTGAGGCCCTGCTTGAGGAGGATCTCCCTCAGCTTGTCCCTGGCCTTGAGGAAGTTGCCCTCTAAGGCTAAAGTCATCATCTCGCGGACGTCCTCTGGCCTTGCCCTGCTGGCAACGAGGAAGACGTTCTCGTCGGTTATCTTGGTGTCAAGGGCAGCGGCAGCCTGAAGGATGTTTATGGCCCTCCTCAGGTCGCCTTCAGCGACGTATAGAATTGCCTGAAGGCCCTCCTCTGTGAGCTCAAGTCCCTCGTTCTCGGCTATGTGTCTGATGCGTTCCGCTATAGCTTCGTCGCTGAGCGGTCTGAAGCGGAAGATGGCACATCTTGACTGAATCGGTTCGATAATCTTTGATGAATAGTTACAGCTCAGGATAAAGCGGACGTTGTTCGAGAACATCTCCATCGTCCTTCTCAGGGCCTGCTGGGCGTCCTGGGTTAGGGCATCTGCTTCATCAAGGAAGATTATCTTGAAGCTGGCTCCACCGATGGGCTTTGTGCGAGCAAACTCCTTCACCTTCTCACGGATGACGTTTATGCCTCTTTCATCACTCGCGTTCAGTTCCAGAAAGTTGTGGCGCCAGTTTTCACCAAATAACTCTCTCGCGAGGGCCAGGGCGGCAGTCGTTTTCCCAACGCCGGGCGGTCCGGCAAAGAGAAGGTGCGGCATCGAGCCGGTTTTAACGTAGTGTTTGAGCCTCTTGACGATGTGATCCTGACCAACTATCTCGTCCAGCCTCTGGGGGCGATACTTTTCAACCCACGGTTTCTCAAGGACTTTAACCTCCCTCGGTTCCTCGGGCATGACTTTCACCTAAAGGCTTATTTTCTCAAAATGTTTAAGGCTTTTGCCATGGACCCACTTGAGCACGCCCCGATTCCAAGCCTAGTTTACCTCGCACTCTCACCCAAACCATCTCTGGGCTTCCTGATGGCCTTAGTCGTCGGAGCGGTCTTCCCGGGCCTGGACGTTCTGACTGGAGAGCACTGCTCCTACCTCCACTCACTTCTCTTCCTTCCCGCCCTTGTCCTTGCAGTTTTACTTGGGGGCTACCATTTGGCCTTTGCCTCGGCTGGCTCAGCCACCTCTTCCTCGACTTCTTCACCGGTGTGATTCCTCCGATCTGCCCATTCTCAAGGAGGGGCTGGGGCTTGTCAATTACCGTCACCGGACCGAGGGATTTTGGAGTTGAGGTTAAGTTAGTCGAAAGATACCCAGAGTGGTAGCACGATTACAGGCTGGAAATCGGCGGGGGTGTTGCACTCTCCCTTTAGCTCTCCTGACGGCGATAATTAGACTGCGCTAACAGGTTCAGTGCAAAACTTTTATACTTCGATGCCCAACTACAACCGGTGGTTCTCATGGGGAAGCTCGACTGGATTAGGGAGGAGCTCCAAGAGCTTAAGGAGAAGGGCCTATACGTGACCATCAGAAAGCTCGAAAGCGCTCAGGGCCCGTGGGTTGTGGTTGATGGCAAGAGGGTTCTCAACATGTGCTCAAACAACTACCTTGGCCTTGCCGCCCATCCCGAGCTTAGGTACGCGGCGATAAGGGCAATTCTCGACTACGGTGTCGGTGCCGGAGCGGTTAGAACCATAGCGGGAACCATGGAGCTCCATGTTGAGCTTGAGGAGAAGCTCGCCAAATTCAAGAAGAGGGAGGCGGCAATCCTCTTCCAGAGCGGTTACAACGCCAACCTCGGCGCTCTAAGCGCCCTCCTGACTAAAAAGGACGACGGTGTGTTCATAAGCGAGGAGCTCAACCACGCGAGCATCATAGACGGAATGCGCCTCAGCGGTGCGCCGAAGGTTATATACAAGCACATCGACATGGACGACCTGAAGAAGAGGCTGGAGGAGAACAAGGACAAGAAGAAGAAAATCAT
>NZ_JALTCZ010000125.1 GCF_027008145.1 Thermococcus sp.
TTCCGCCCAATTTTTTTGGCCTCTCTTTCGCTCCACCGGTAAACCATGTAACCGAAGAAACCGCCGTGAGATAGACTATGGCTGAAGCCGCCCCAGAAAACCCCGAGACGACAACTTTTCTGAGGGCTTCTGTTGTCGGGGCATAGGGGAGTGCCTTTGCCAGCAACTGGAGGGGTCGTGGGAGTATTGAGATTGGGTACATTGCCCCGCTGAGGGCGAGGGTGACGAGGACGTTCCCGAGGAAGAAGGTTATCCTCCTCATTGGGGACGCAAAGGAGTACTCGAGGGCTCCCGAGTAGAACTCGTCGACCACGCTCCAGACGAACCCGCTGAGAAAGGTCATTCCAAAGCCCAGCACCATGAAGCCGAGGACGGCGAAGAGCAGGTAGTCGGAGTAGCCAGTGAGCCTTGCGAGGGACGGTGAGTACCTTCTCCCGGTTAAGCCGACCCCGATGAGGAGGGCGTTGCCGACGAAGAAAAAGCCCATAAGGAGGTCGCTGACGAACCAGAGCTTGTAGCTGAGGAATACCTTCCAGCTCTTCCTCACGACTCCCAGAAGGGCCTCAAGCTCTTCAGTAACCGCCATAGCCCATCACCCTGGCAGTCTTTTCGGCCCACCGGAAGAGGGCATAGCTCGCGAGCCAGTAGAGCGGTATCAGGATGAGGAGCCAGGCAACTTCACCAGCGACGGCAGAATAGGGGAAGTCAACAAGGAGCCTCCTTACTGCGTTCGCAGAATGGGTGAGGGGGATTAGGTCTGAGATGATCACAAGCCATCTGGGGAGCGTTGAGAGAGGAAAGAAGACGCCCGAGATGAAGAGAACCAGAAACTCGAATATCTGGACGAAGGGGCCTATGTTCTTGAAGACCCTTACTAGACCAGCGGAGACGAGACCGGAGCCGAGGAAAGCTAAGAAAGCCAAACCCACGATGGAGAGGGCATTTAGAAGGGCAGTCCAAGAGAGACTCACCCCGAAGGCAACTACTCCAGTCAGGAAGACCACCGCCATGATCACCGAGTCCATGAGCATCCAGCTCAAGGCTAAGCTAACCACCATCTCCAGAAGGCCCATCGGAGGGGCCACGTTACTCTCCAGCGTACCCCTCTGGAGCTCCCTCCAGATTCCCCACACTGAGGCCTCCATGGGAGATGCCGAGACCCACCAGAGGACATAGCCTATGAGGGTGTAGGTGGGGTAGTCACCGATCCCCGTTGAAGCCTGGAGGGGGAATATCTCCCTCCGAGGATTGCTTCTCCGAAGTAGACAAACTGGACGAGGAAAATAAGGCCAACTAAGACCGATCTCACAACCCTGAGCGGATAACAGAAGAACATCCTGAACCCCTTCTCCATAACGGCCAGAAAGGCCATCTCAATCCCTCAGCGCCCTTCCTATGAGCTTTATGAAGACATCTTCCAGCGTTGGCTCAACCCTCTCCACCGAGAGAATCTTTGTCCCTACCTCTATAAACCCCTCAACGACCCTTAGAAGGTCTTTCTCGTCCAAGTTTCCCCTGAGGATCAATATATCCCACTCGGCCTCGTCCCTTGGGACATAGTAGATGCTGGCGAAGTAGCGGGGGTTCTCGTAGGCGCTCAACCGCCAGTAAAGGGTTCTCTCGGCAACGAGGTTTATCCTCCCCCTGACTTCCCTAGCCTGAGAAACGACGTCGTAGCCGAGAACTTTCGCGGTTCCGCTACTCGGTTTGAGAAGCGTCGTCAGAATCTTTATCGTAGTCGTCTTTCCGGCACCGTTTGGATCCAAGAGGCCGAAGAGTTCACCTCTCCTGACCTTGAAGGAGATGCCCTTTAAGGCCTCCACCCATTCCGACCCTTCTGAGAGGAATTTGGATGTCCCTTCTTTAGCTCCTCAACCTCAATCTGAGGTATGATCCTGAAATCAAAGCAGACTTAGAAAAAGGTTTCGGAATTTAAAGGGGGCAAAGCCCCTCAAATCCTTGAGACGGTCTCGACCTCAGCGCTCTCGACGTTCTCAGTCCCTCTAAAAGCATCGAGAACCTGGTCGAGGTCGTAGCCTTCCTCGTCCTTCGCTAAAACATAGAACTTGAGGGCAACAAGGCCGAAAGCTATAGGCTCTCGCTCGACCTTGGCAAGGCCAAACTTCTCAGGGAGTGCCTCCTTCAGCTTCGCTTCAAGCTCGTCGAGGTTTACCTCCGGGTCGGCCGGCATGACCTTAACGACGGCAACCATGTTGTAGTCGGCCATTTCCTTCACCTCCTGATTCACGGCCCCTCCCAGCCGCAGTTGGGGCACTTGTACGGGACGCTCAAAACCCTGCAGGATTCGCAGCGCCAGATGATAGTTTCCCCACAGTTCGGGCAGACGAAGTGGGTGGCGTGCTCCCTTGGGCTTATCTCCTTTCCGCATGAGGTGCATACGGGTATCTCAAACTTCATCTCCACTGCGAACACCTCCAAGAAAGGTGGTTTTTAATCACTGGTGAGCGTTGCCCGGCTAATTTATAAAGTTTTTCCCAGGGAAACTTTGCTCTGCAAAGTTCCATCAAGCTTCGCGCTCAGCGTTTAAGAAAGGCTGGCGAAAAGATTGTCTTCTCACCAAACTGGCAGAAAATCAGTCGTGCACTAGTCAAGTACAGCTTTAACCGGGGTTTAACACTAAATAAAGCCTTCCAAGCAGTTTCAACTTTATTATTGACGTCTTTCGAAGCATTTCCAGAGTGAAACACTCACAGAAGAGTAAGCCTGAGCATAAACCCCAATCCAAAATCAAACCTTTAGAAAAAAGCACCCAATCTTCCACCAGCGCTTGCGAAGCAGGGGCTGAATGGTGCGGGGGCGGGGATTTGAACCCCGGAACCCCTGCGGGAGTGGATCTTGAGTCCACCGCCTTTGACCAGGCTCGGCAACCCCCGCAAGGTTCGAGAATACTGGGGAAGACAGTCCTTATAAAATTAACCGCTCAGCGCTCAAGCCGTTTGATGCCTTCCTTTGTCCCAACGAGGACGATATCCGCTATGTCCGCGAAGATCCCGTTTTCAACGACGCCCGGGATTGTGTTGAGCTCTATTTCAAGGTCGAGGGGATCCTCTATTTTATGAAACTTGGCATCGAGAATAAAGTTACCGTTGTCTGTTATGACAGGTCCATCCTTCTTTTCAGCCATCCTCAGCTCGGCCTCGGCGTTAAAGACCTCAAGCTCCTCTGCTATGGCCTTCCAAGCTGGGGGCATGACCTCTATTGGAACTGGCATCCTCTGGCTGAGGCTCTTGACGAGCTTGCTTTCGTCAACGAGTACCAGAAAAGTCCCGGCGCGGTATTCGATTATCTTCTCCATCGTCAGCGCCCCACCCCTGCCCTTGATGAGGTTGAGGTGGGGATCGACTTCGTCGGCGCCATCAACGGCTATATCTATTGCATCGACCTCGTCGAGGGAAACGACGGGAACACCGCTCTCTATGGCCAGAAGTCTCGCCTGATGGGACGTGGGAATGCCGTAGACCTCCTCCAGCTCACCGTCCATTATGAGCTTCCCGAGGTAGCGGATAAAGTAAGCGGTTGTAGAGCCTGTTCCAAGACCAATCACCATCTCGTCCTCGATGAACTTTAAAGCTTCCTTTGCGACGGCCTTCTTCATTTCCTCGACGTTCATTGTCATCACCCCGTGCTGAACAGGCACTTTATCGTGGCGTTGCCCGAGCTGACCATCTTGTAAAGCAGGCTCTGGTTGGAGTAGCAGACCGGCGTGAAGTGAACAACCACTGTATAGCTGAGCATCGTGAAGTAGAACCAGAACAGTAACCATCCCCAGAATGCCTTCTTAAATATCGCCCTCCGGTCCGGCACATCTGGGGGAAGTTCCTTGATCACGGCCATGACGAACCTGTCCGTGAGGACATAGAGCAGGAAGCCGAGTATCCACGCTGCGCGGTTGTAGTAGGCGAGCCCTCCGCTGATCAGTCCGGTTATCGTTCCCCAGAGGTAAACGGTAAGCGAAAACTTATGTTCAGGAGCCAGTTTCACTCCTCTCCACCTAACTCCTCTCTTTGGGATGGGTCTTAAAAACTTTCCTTAATCTGAAAACCTTAAATAGTATTGATAACCTTAGCTAAGCGGTGGTGTAAATGAGGGTCAAGACTCTGATGACAAAGGATCCAGTGGTCATACAGCTCCCGGCGAGCAGGGGATACGCACTTGAGCTCTTTAAAAAGCATAAAGTCCGCTCCTTCCCAGTAGTTAACAGGGAGGGGAAGCTGGCTGGAATAATCAGCGTCAAGAACATCCTCGTTAATCCAGACGAAGATCAGCTGGCGATGCTCATCCGGAGGGGCGTCCCAACCGTTAAGGCCAGCGACGACCTTAAGAAGGCCGTCAGGAAGATCCTTGACTCGGGCTACAGAAGGGTGGTCGTCGTTGACGACGGGGAGAGGCCCATAGGCATCCTGACCGTTGGGGACATAGTCAGGAGATATCTCTCTAAGAATGAGAAGCTCAGAGAGGTGAGCATCGAGCCCTACTACCAGAGGAACGTCAGCGTCGTCTGGCGCGGGACACCCCTGAAGGCTGCACTGAAGGCGCTCCTCCTCTGCAACGCCATGGCGATACCGGTTATAGACGACGACGGGAACCTCATCGGCATGGTGGATGAGACAGATCTGCTCCACGACAGCGAGGTGATAAGGGTCATAAAGCAGACCTCTCTATCGGCTTCGAGTGAGGAGGATTGGATTCTAGAGGCCAATCCGACCCTCATCTTTGAGAAGGCAGAACTCCAGCTCCCTCAGAAGCCGGTCGAGGAGATAATGAACCCGCACGTCGTCGTGGCAACACCTCATATGAGCATCTACGACGTGGCCCAAAAGATGGTGAAGTACGAGATAGAGCAGTTGCCGGTCATCAGAGGCGAGGGCGAGCTTATAGGCATAGTCAGGGACATGGACATCATAAAGGTCATCCTCGGAAGGTAAAGGCATTTAAGCCCTCCCCCAACTTTTCTGCGGTGGTTCCGTGAAGGAGATAACTCTCTCCATCTTCGGCTTTGGCAACGTTGGAAGGGCAACCGCGAGGGTTCTCATCGAAAAGGAGAGGTTCTTCAGAGAAAAGTACAGACTGAGCTTTAAGGTTCTGAGCGTGGCCGACACGAGTGGCCTCGTTTGGCTGCCCGAGGGCATCGACCTCAGGGAGGCCCTCCTCGTGAAGGAGACCTTCGGGAGGCTCTCGGCCTGGACGAACGACTACGAGGTCTACAGCATGAAACCCGGTGAAGCCATCAAAGAGGTGAGTCCCGATATCGTTATCGACGTTACCAACGATACCAACGCTCACCCATGGCACCTCAGGGCTATAAGGAATGGGAGTGCTCTCGTTACGAGCAACAAGCCACCCTTAGCGTTTCACTACTCCGAGCTCGTTGGAGAGGCCGAAAAGAGGGGAACTCCCTACCTCTTCGAGGCAACCGTGATGGCCGGGACACCGGTGATAGGCCTCCTGAGGGAGAACCTCTTAGGGGACAGAGTTGAGAGTATCGAGGCTGTCCTCAACGCGACGACGACCTTCATGCTCTCCAGAATGGAGGGAGGGAAGAGCTTTGAAGAGGCCCTGAGGGAAGCCCAGTCCCTAGGTATAGCAGAGAGGGATCCGAGCGGTGACGTACTTGGAATGGATGCAGGCTACAAGGCGACCATTCTGCACTGTGTCGCATTCCACCCGATAACCTTCGAGGAGGCTAAGGTGATGGGCATAGAGGGCGTGACGCCCGAGCTCGTTGAGAGGGCAAATTCCCGCGGAAGGACGATAAGGCTCGTCGCGAGGATTGAGAAGGGAAGCGTAACAGTTGAGCCGAGGGAGATATCCCTAAAAAGCCCCCTGGCAGTTTCGAGCAACGAGAACGTCGCGCTGATAAAAACCGACCTCCTCGGGGAGCTACTCATCAAGGGGGCCGGGGCCGGGCCCAGGGAGACCGCCAGCGGTGTCGTGGGCGATATCGTCAAGGCAAGCCTAGCCCTCAGGGGAGCATGACTTCTTCACTTTCCGCAGTTATTCTCAGCTCGACCTTCTCGAACCTGTGCCCGATGACCCGAACCTCAAGAACTCCGCAGGGGGTCTTCAACTTCTTCTCCTCGGAGAGGAAGAAGAAGTCCCTAAGGACAACGTTGCCATTTGAATCCCTGAGGATTAAGGTGGAAGTGCCATAATCCGGAACCAGAAGGAAAGTTCCCTTGGTGCATTCCACTCTGACAACCCGAAGGCGGTTTGCCAGAATGAGGAGAGCTAGGGCTATGAAAACGTTTGGCAGTGAGTAGACTGCCCTTCCCGTGGCTATTCCGATGAAAAGAAGAGCTAAAGAGAAAGCCAAGAAAACCACACCGGCCTTCCAGAGTTTCTCATCTCGGAGCGTGGTCTTCACAAGTCTGACCATCACAGCTGATAGCCACAAGCCTTTTTAATCCTTTTCCGAGTCCCGAGTGGTGAAAGCATGGAGCACATCATAGCGCTCCATCAGGTTTACGCGGAGTTGCTCTTCCGCGGGCTGAAGACGGTGGAGCTGAGGAAGTCGAGGGTATTCAACGAGGGGGA
>NZ_JALTCZ010000126.1 GCF_027008145.1 Thermococcus sp.
TCGCCGGGGAGGGCTACGCAATAGGGATAGACATAACCTCGGGCAGAAAGGCCATTGTTACCGCGGCAATAGTGCAGTCGATGAACTTCCCCGTTTCCTTCATAGCCTACATGGGCCTCCTTGACAGAGACTTTCCAAACAGACCCTACATGATGATTCCAACCCACATGCAACCCCTCAAGAACTTCTTGGGGGTAGGACCATGAGGGAGATCGTGATAAGGAAGCCGGAGCTCCAGATACTGATTAACCTCCTGGCCGGGAGGGGGCTTGAAGTCACTTACCCCTTCTATGAGCTTCCGCTCCTTAGGGCTAGGCCTTCGGCGAAGGGTTATGAGCTAAAGGCCTTGGCCGACAGGAGAGTGCTTAACTCACTCTCCTACGGACACTCCTCCGAGCTCCCAACGTGGAGCGACTTCTACGAGTGCTTCATTTCATCTGGCATAGTGAGGTACGAAAACCTTGACGACTTCGAGAAAACCTTGGAGCTCTACCGCAGGCTGAGAAAGGGTGTCGTCTTCGCCCCGGACACTAACCTCTTCTATCACCGCTTCATCTCCTCCTACCGGCCCCTCGACGGCTACCAGATAATAGTGGCCGAAGGGGTTAAGAAGGAGATAGAGGAGGCCATGAACTACAAGTACAGGAGAAAGCAACTGGAGGAGCTTGCCAGGGTCGTAAGAAACCCTCACCTGCTCAGGGAGTTCAACAACAGGCGGACGAAGAAGAGCAGGAAAGCTGCCTACATAGCCCTTAAGGAGTTTGAGAGGCTGAAGGACAGGATAATCATAGCCGAGAGCGTGAGCGAGCCCGTTCACAACGACGACGAGCTGATAGTGAAGACCCTAAAGCGCTACGACACGATGAGCCCCGTCCTAGTGGTTTTCCTAACCGCAGACATAGCCGTAACGGACGTTGCCGAGATGGAGGGGCTCGAGTACTTCCTCTTCAAATACCCCCGCGAGGGGCTCGGCTGTCATGAGGTTTCAGCTTACCAGCTTAGGACACTGCTCTTCAACCTTTCAGCTGTCTTCGGAGTCATTGAGCTGAACGGGATCATAATCTTCGGTGAGTTCGGGGGCAAGGTCGACCTCAACGAGCTCAAGCTGGTGTTCCCTGAGGAAGATGGGCTCTACCATGAGTTCATCTTCCACCTCGACCTGAGCAGGAAGCTGATGGAGATAATGGAAGGTTAAAGCTTCTTGGCCTTTAATAAGACAATGAGGAACTCAAAGATGAACATGAAAGCAGTAAAGACCTCGGCGAAAACGGTTATGTATCCCCCAACGGGGAGGAGAAGGAGTGCCATACTGACCCCAAAGACTGTAAGTTCTTCGCTTTCCTTTGATTCCCCTCCGTATCGGTATTCCATCAGGAAGACCAGCCAGTTCAGGGCAACGAAGAACGCGAGGGCAGGCCTGAACTCCCAGAAGAGATAGGCAAGGGGGTAGGCCAGAAAGGGAACCGCCCAGTAAAGCCTTCTCATCAGCTCACCCCAGCGTCGCTGAGGTAATCTCCATGCCGTTGTGGAGGACGATGAAGGTGCAACTTCCGGGTCTGGAGACTTTAAGGATGAGCCTGAGCTCTCCTCTGGTTTCCCCAAGGGTTAGAATCGTAGAGCCGTTGAGGTTATTCAGCTCTGCTTTGTCTAAGGCGCCGGTGGCTTTCAGAACCTTTTGGGGGTGCACTTCGAGGTAAGAGGTCGTTATAATGCCATCTGCCTCGATGGAAACCGGAATCCCTTGGGCGTAGGGGACGAAGAGGGTTCCGTTAACTGGGTGGGCGTTGATTGTGACGTTGAAGTCCCGGGAGACAAAAGGCGGAACGAGTTTTATGGCATAAAGGGTAATGCTGGTGTTGAAGTTCTTCCCGATTATCTCTACCTCAAAGGAGTATAGAGTTGCGTTTATGCCCTCAAGAAACCGCTTTGCCTCATCAAAGACACCCCTCGGTGCCGTCAAGTAGCCGGAGAACGTGCCGTTTATCTTGGCTGTTCTCACCGCCGCAGCTGTCGGGGAGGTTTCAGTCCCGGTCTGTCTGCTGGGACTGTGATGTGAAATGCTGGAAGTGCCCTCAATGCTGGATGGACTTTGAGCCGGGCCAGTGGTAGAGATGCATCCGCTTGCGAGCGCTCCGATGAGAATCAATACGAGGACAACGGTGTAGCCTCGACTCATTCTCCCACCAAAAGTGTTAAGCCATTAAAGTTTAAAAGTGTTATTGGAAAAACACAAAGAGGAAAAATCAGCTCAGCATGCCCTCCAGCTTCTCGACGAACTCCATGCTCCTCCTGAGGTCGGCAAAGTACTCTTTCGCCTTTTCCACGTGCTCCCTCTCGACCCTTCCGCCTCCGGCCAAAACGCTCGCCGGGGCGAGCAGTTGGACTGCGTAGCGGAGGCTGGTCTTCTCGCCGAGTTCAGCCAAGTATTCAACTGCCTCCTCGCTGACCTCTACCTTCTCCTCCCTCGCGCGAATCTTAACTATCTCGCGGATTTCCTCCTTCTTGTAGGGCTCGGTGTTGATTATGAGCAGCCTGTCGAGCATGTCTATTGGAATCCCATGGGGAGCCTCTATGTCGGTTCCCCTTATCTTCGTCCTGCCACGGTTCGTCGCTAGGATGAGTATCGGCGCCAGTTCACTTTCCACGGCCCTTGCGAGGAAGGAGAACGCCTCGATGTCAAGCATGTGGCACTCGTCTATGAAGAGCACTCCCGGGACGAGGGTTGCCCTTCCTTCCTCCACCCAGCTCTTCACGGTTTCATCGACGCGCTGTCTTATTTCGTCGCTTATCTCTGCTCCTGTGCTGAAGAGCAGGCCGAAGATGTTCCCGCGCGCATTGGCAACGTCAAGGTCGTGGAGCGTAACCGTGTAAGTGAACTCCTTTATCTTGAGAACCGGCCCGCTCGGGAGGTTGACCTTCCTCTTAAAGAAGAGGCCCTCTTCCTCCTTCGTGGTACCGACCTTGGAGATCCTCCCCGTCTCGGCGTCGATCTGTATGACGTCGCCCTCCTCGACACCGAGCTCCATGAGCTGGTACGCTATCTCCCTGCCAGCTCTAACCGTCTTCTCATCATCTTTGGTGCGTAGCGTTATGACGACGCTCTCCGGAACTTCCACATAGGGGTTGAAGGGGTGCCTGGTTCTGTTTATCTTTATCTCCTTGACCTCGCCTTCGTAGACCTTTCTCTCCTCGCTTATTCTAACGCCTATTGCCCTCCTCATGGCCTGTTTGAGGAACTCCGTCTTGTTGACCTCGGCCGAGTAAATCTCACTCCCCGCTATTTGAACAAAGGGCACGTCATCACCGAGCTCCCTCGCTATGCCCATTGCTATCGCCGTCTTTCCACTTCCAGTCGGCCCGACAAGGAGAATCCCCTTCCCGGCAAGCTTCCCGCGCTTTATGAGCTTCACTGCTATTCCAGCGGCTTCCCTGGCTTTGGCCTGTCCAACCATCCCGTCCGCTATGAACCCCGCCTTCCCGTTCTCGTCCAGGCCGAGGCCCCTTATGTGGGAGTGCATGCCAACCCTTTCGAGGCTCCTTGGGGCAGTCACTTCCTCAATCACCGGCATGGCACCACCTCCTTAATCTTTCCAGAGGTAACTAAAAGGGGGGATTTAAAAACTTGACGGGTGGCTCAGGCGGTTTTTCCGGGCATCGCTCACCCCAAAGGCCAATCTCATCATCGCCTTGGGGAGTTGAAAGCCGGACTTAAAAGCCTTTAGAGAACGGTGAGGTACTTGTGAACCTGGAAGCTTAGGCCGACGTTCTTCCTACCCATTACTCCAGCCGCCTCGCGGTAGAGTTCCATAAGCCTCTCCTGACCTATCTCAATCGGCTCCCTGGGCTGTATAGCCAGCGGTGCCAGCCCCTTCAAAAGCTCCGCGTACCAGCGGACGTTTTCAACCTTTGTCTCGGAGGTTACGACGAGCTTGGCGTAGACCTTTGCTCCAGCTTCCCTGAGAACCCTAATGCTCTTGACCTCTCTCAGGACGAGGTTCCTCCAGTCATCCACTGCCTTCGCCGTCTCGTCCTTTATGTCAACGCTCGCGTAGTCCGTCAGAGGGGCGATTTCTTTAATAAGCCCGGGAAGACCGCCGTGGGTTTCTAGGAAGTTGTCAAAGCCGAGGTGTTTCATTCGTTCCATCAGGGCCTTCAGGGCCTTTACCTGGAGCGTCGGTTCCCCTCCGGTGTAGCTTATCGAGTGTATATCGCCGGTGTCGAGCCTTAGGATAGCGTCTACGACATCTTCAAGCGAAGCCGGGTTGGGCCTGTACTCGAACTTCCCGGTGAAGGGTTCGACCTCGTAGCGCCAGCGGGAAACGCGGGAGGCATCTATGTACTGCTTGGAGTCGCACCACTCACAATGAAGGTCGCAACCGGCGAACCTCACAAAGATCTGCCTTCTCCCGAAGGCGCTCCCTTCGACGCTTCCCCCCTCCCCCTGCCAGCTGTTGAAGACCTCTGCCATTATGAGCCTCATAATTCCAACTCCCCCACATCGAGTCCCTTCACCTTATCGCTTACGAAGCCCTCCAGTATCTCAACCTTAACGCTTCTCTCCTCGCCGGTCATGTCTGCCATGAGCCGAACGGCTCTTGCGTAGTCCCAGAGGCGCCTTTTCGCCTCGGAGGTAACGCCTTTGGCCATAACTATCAACTCCCCCTCTCCGGGGTGGGCGCTCATCCACTCAACGACTTTTTCAGCGTCCTTCCCGGTGAAGAGACCGTTCTTCTTGAAGAGCACGTTTTCACCCCCTCACAGGTATTTGAGCAGTGTTCCGATGGCCTCTTCAAAGAGCTCCCTGTCCCTCCCCTCAAGGATTGTCTCAAGGTAGTGGACTGAGGCTATGTTGAGGATTATGTAGGCCGTGTTTCTGTCGAGGCCGAGACGGTAGGCATCGTAGTAGATCCTCTCCTCACCAAGGGCATCGTTCAGCATCTCGACGAAGTAGTTTATCTCCTCGACGGTCAGCTCGTCAAGCCTGCTCTCCATCTCCTCAAAGTATCGCTCCATGATGCGGAGGGTCTCTAAGTCAACCTTCAGTGTACCCTCGACGAAGGGAAACTCCCCGACCCTGAAGACCTTCACGCCTTCATCGTCCTTTATACCCACGTAGTCCCACAGGAGTACCCCCTCTACCGGGTTACGGCCATATTTGCTTGCCAGATAGGAGAAACGTTCCAGAGCGGAGTCCATATCGCCTATGAACTCCTCCTCGTCCCTGAAGTGTATTATCTTGCTCACGGTTCCACCCATGTTTCGCACCGCTTTCGGTTGGGGCTTGGGTTATAAAAGCTTTCGAGCTAGTAAGTCTTTTATTGCTTCCGCCCTATCTCTTCTCGCCCGACGAGTATGGGGTTGCGATGACGTCGGGACCCCCAGGGGGGCGACAGTTCCCATTGCCCCCCTTACAGCGTTTTTGAATCAAAAATTTCGGGTGGGGCTTTGGTAAGGTTTATAAGAGGGCTTTCAAAGGACGACCGAGGCGAGACCGGTGGGGCGAGAGATAACGGAAGAAAAGCTCCTCAAGTATTTCAAAATAACTGAGGAAGCGCTCAGCCGGCTGGAAATAGCGGTTCACGAGAAAAGCCTCCTTATGAAAGTCGCCGAGGACTTTTTGACCATGGCGAGGAGCTATTTTAACGACGCCAGATACTACTACGATAAGGGCGACTACGTTACGGCCTTTGCAGCCCTGAACTACGCCCACGGCTTCATCGATGCTGGCGTCAGGCTCGGTGTCTTCAGGGGTGAGGACGACAGGCTTTTCGCGTTTGGGTGAGGTGAGAGGAATGGGAGACTACGTGGTTGTTCTTGAAGCGCCCATAATCGTTAGGGACGTTGAGACGAGTGAGGACGCCATAAACGTCGCGGTGAGCAAGGTTACGAAGGCCCTCAACAAGGAGAAGCTGGACTTTGTGAGGGTCGAGCTCGGTTACTCCCAGTGCCCGGTCTGCGGTGCCCATTTTGAGAGCGCCTTCGTCGTTGGAAACGTCGGGCTCGTTGGCATGTATTTAACCCTCAAGGTCTACAACGCCCAGACGGTTGAGCACGCCGTCAGGATAGCGAAGGCCGTCGTGGGAAAGGCCCTGAAGAAGGTTCCCCTCAAGGTCTACGAGATAAGGGAGCTCACCGAGGAGGAGGGCAACGGTATCGAACTGGATGAGTAAATTCCCTCCCTTTTATCCTCTTCCTAACCCTCTCCGCTAATTTTGATAAAACTTTTAAGCACCCCTCCATCAACCAACGACATAACGTGGGGAGGTTTTATCATGACGAAGTTCATCTTTGTCACGGGCGGTGTTGTCAGCGGTCTCGGAAAGGGCATAACCAGCGCTTCCCTCGGGATGCTCATGAAGGCTAGGGGGTTCAGGACGACAAACATAAAAATCGACCCCTACCTCAATTACGACGCGGGAACGATGAACCCCTACCAGCATGGGGAGGTCTTTGTCCTCGACGACGGCGGTGAGGTTGACCTCGA
>NZ_JALTCZ010000127.1 GCF_027008145.1 Thermococcus sp.
ACTACGTTTTTGTTCAGCCGAACTACTATGAGTACTCAAGGGTCGATGAAAACGGGAACCCCAACTTGCCCTACACTTACAAGAAGCTCGTCGAGAAAATCCGCTGGGTTTATGAAGAACTCCCAAGGAAAATCAAAGAGCAAAACCCCAACTCCAATACCACAGTCTCAATAGAAATGGAAGCCGACAGGAGTATCCTTTATGAGTACATCTCCAAAACCCATAGGGAGGAAAATTTCAGAGAATCTTTAATAGAGAAATGTGGTCCAAGATTTACAAGGGAATGTTTGCTCAGGTATACTTATGAAGCAAAGGAAATAGCCTTTCAGTATATAACAGGGCAGAAAGACGTGCTTGGTAAAAAATACGAAGATTTGGCCTACTACTTCAGTGTAGACCTGGGAGTCATTGACGAAATGGAAGGTTTTTCAAGAAGGTTTGGTGATAGGTATGTATAAAAGACTTTCATTTCTTTTCTTTGTGATATTTCTCCTATTTTCGACTTTTTTCACTACAGGAGTTTCTGCGGATTGTTCCCCATATAAATTGTATTCCGTTGACTCAGTTTTCAAGCTAGATGGCTGGCTTTTAATAAGGGTTTCTCACTGGAGTTATACATGTGAGATGATAGCCGGAGAATGGATGCCAGTGCTAATTGATATTCCGGATAGGTATTACCTTTTCACTGATGGTAACAAAACAATTCTACTTGGAAGCACTGTCGGATTTGTAAATGGGGCACTCTACGTTTTGACCTTCACCAGCGCTCGCGTTCCTTATCAAAATGTAACCATTGCAATCGAAGGGAAACCTCATAACTTCACGCTACTCAAGAACGTGACAGTGAAGACACTCTATCAGTTCAACGGGCTATGCTTTGAAAACGTTTCAATGTGTAGAATCGTCTCGTATTCTAATGGAACAAGGATAAACACCTGCAACGGATTTCTTTGGAACGCTTCTTCTCTTAACCTTTCCAACGTTTCCCTCACCGGTGTTCCAGTGAAAGTTGAGAGAGGCAGGCTCCATTTTACGCTGGGCAAGAACTACACCATCACGTCTCCCGAGGGGATCAACACTTCAGATTTGAAACTTAGGGCATTCACAGCGAAAATGGGAGTTGTTCTCATTAACACAGGCGTCATTAAAGTGCCCGCTGGGACGACTCTCGAAGAGATCCCCATCTTATTCGTGATTAAAGATGAAAAAGCCCAACAGGTTAAAATTTTGAAGCTGGAGGAGTCCATCTGCAAAAGTATGAACATAAATACAATTGAATCACCTTATAAAAATGTTACTGCATCGTCAAACAACAAAATCAAAGGCATCTGCGGGCCGGGGTTTGTGGTGTTAATGACCCTGGGCGTTTTACTCCTGAACAAGCGCAGGTGGTGAAGAATGTCAAGACTGGTGAGCTGTCTTTTTATCTTTCTCCTTCTCATCCCTATGGTCTCGGCAGTTTACTCTGTTAAAGCGCCCGGCGGCCTTTATGAAGTTCAGTATTCCGTTCTCTCAAACGGAACCGGGGCATTAATTCACCTCTCGATCCTTCAGTGGGGAATTGACTGTGGAATGACCGACTGCTGGCCGGCCGTCTTTTACGGTCATGAATACCTCCTTTACTTCAACGGCTCCCATCTCTACCTCCTGAATTTCACACCCGTGCTGAGAACACCCTACGTGGAATATAAAGGGGCGAGCTTTCTAAATGGGAGCTGGTACATTGAGGTTAAGTATTTCAATGATGAAATTGATAAGTTTTACCGTCTTGACATCAAGCATCTCTGTATTGAGCCTGCTAACGTTAGTTGGCTCTGGCTTCCAAAGGGGAACGTCAGCGACTCCATATACGGCTGGAAGATTGAGTTGCAGTCGCTGGGTCCCGGTGAGTGGGGCCCCGCGAACGTTAGCGACATCTGGATTGCTCTGAGTAGAAATGTGAGCAGGTGGTCCCCCGGCCCGGTAACACTGGTGAACTCGAGCGTTTTCCCTGTCTATTTCACTCTTAAAAAAGACAATAACACGAGGAAGGTTACCATAATCTACGTCAACACAACCAACAACTCCAGAGGATTAATAGAGGGCTTCTGGTTTCCTAAGAGTGTTAAAATCGTAAATGTAACTGCCTGCAAGTTAACCGCTCCTCAAGAGAATACCACTTTGAACGAAACCAAGACTCAAACGTCTGCACAGAGAAACATCACGTGTTCTCACGTGAACACCGTTGAAAGAATGAACAAAACATCCCTCTCGCCTCCAACTTTCAGCAAAAAGAACATCTGCGGGCCCGGACTGATGGTGATTATTGTGGTGGGCACAGTACTTATTGTTAAGAAGAGACGAGCTCAGTTAAGAGGTTAACGTTAAAAGCCCTCTCCTCTCCCTATTCTCGGTGGAGAGAAAATGCCCGTGAAGTGCAAGTTCTGCGATAAACCAGCCTTCATCAAGCTCCACTACCCAAAAATGTACCTCTGCGAGGAGCACTTTAAGGAATACTTCGAAAGGAAGGTCAGGCGGACGATAGAGCGATACAAGATGCTGAAGCCGAAGGAGAGGGTCTTAGTCGTCGTCTCAGGAGGAAAGGACTCGGCTGTAACAGCCTACATCCTCAAAAAACTCGGCTACAACATCGAGTGCCTCCACATAAACCTCGGTATAGGTGAATACAGCGAGAAGGGCGAGCGCTATGCAAAGAAGCAGTGCGAGAAGATAGGCGCTCCGCTCCACGTCGTCCGCGTGAAGGAGCTTTTGGGCTATGGCATAGGCGAGGTAAAAACCAGAAGGCCCACCTGCTCCTACTGCGGCTTAACAAAGCGCTACATCTTTAACAAGTTCGCCTACGACAACGGCTTCGATGTAGTCGCCACCGGTCACAACCTCGACGACGAGGCGAGCTTCATCTTCAACAACATAATGAACTGGAACACACAGTATCTCGCCAAACAGGGGCCTGTAACCCCAGCGGGCTTCAACGGGAAGCTGGTGAAGAAAATAAAGCCCCTCTACGAGGTCACAGAGAGGGAGGTCGTTGCCTAC
The DNA here is from genome assembly GCF_027008145.1 of Thermococcus sp. Lineage (GTDB taxonomy): Archaea > Methanobacteriota_B > Thermococci > Thermococcales > Thermococcaceae > Thermococcus. Next base: position 3,037 of record NZ_JALTCZ010000127.1, read on the forward strand.
GCCCTAGCTACGGGCATAGAGTACGAGATAGACGAGTGCCCGCACGCGAGGGGTGCAACAACGCTCGAGTGGAAGGGGATACTGAATCAGATGGAAGAGAAGAGGCCGGGCACAAAAATCAACTTCGTCAAGGGCTATCTAAGGAAGAAGTATCTCTTCGAGGCGGAGCTCCAAGAATCGGAGCTGAAAAAGTGCAGAGTTTGCGGCATGCCAGCGAGCGGTGAGATCTGCTCCTTCTGCAGGTTCTGGGGGCTTGAGGAGCCCATTGACTTCAGGATAAAGCCCCAGGGTTGAACTTCTGCACTCCGCTAGCGCAACTTATTTAAATTTTCCATGCCAATTACTTGGTAAGGGGTGCCACACAATGGGACTTATGGAAGCTGCCCTGATCAAAATATGGGAGGAGATAAAACCAGGAGAAACCGTCATCTTCGAGCGAACAGGAGAGGGCGATGTAACGCTCGGGCTCTACCGCACCTTAACCTGGGCCCAAGAAATGGGATTCCAAGTTGCAATCATCGATGTTCTCGACACCTATGCAACGCTCGCCACAAAGGCCCTCCTCTCGGGTTTTGAGGGGGAGCTTTTCCAAGGAGTAAATGTAATCAAAATCGGGGGCATAAAACAGGTCGGGAGAGTCGTCTCCCACATAACCGAGATCTCAGAGCCCACAATACTAACAAAGAAGTTTAAAGAAGCTTACGAACCAATACTTGAGAACGCAGAGAGCACAACTCTTGCAATAGCAGTCGGCCTTGAGAAGCTCTTCTTGGTGTCCGACATGAGCCCCCGTGGAATCCAGATTATAGTGAACCACCTATCGGAATACGTCGGAAGACCCGAAAGGCTGGGCATCTACATAATAAAACGCGACATCCTATCGGGGACAAAGGAGTTCGCACTAAAGCTCCTTGAGGACATAGCGACAACAGTCATCAGGACGGAGAAAAAGGGGCGCATGACCGAGTTCCACATCGTCAAGTCCCTGAATAAGGAGCTGGAGGGAGTCCTGGTAAGGGTGTGAAAAAATCAAAGCTCCTTAAAGCGGAGCCTGAAGCGTAGCTCCTCCTCTAGCGGGAACAGCAAAGTATAGCTGACCCCCTGCTGGATGAAGTCCCAGCCGGCCTCACTCTGGCTGAGGGTTTTGATTGGATACTTCCAGACCCTCGCCTTTCTGTCGAGCTCTATCCTCGCTTTGCCCATCCCGTAGGGGTCGTTGATCTCAAAGCTCTCGGCCTCAAATTCCTCCGGATTTTCCATGACGCTGTGTACAGCCAAGTTGAGTTCAACCCCGAAGAGGGCCTTTGCTTCACTCCTCACGGCGTAGTCAGCGGTAAAGCCATCCTCGGTTATCCTGACGGACTTTTCAACGCGCGCCGGTTTTTTGGCTACTGTTCCGTCGCGCTCAAGGATCAGACCGTTCTCGAAGAGGCTGAAGTCGTAGGGGCCGTTTATGAAATCGCCGAGCTCCGTATAGCGGCTCAGCCTGTAGTCGTCAAGGGTAGTTTCTGTCCCGATGAAATGCTCCTGAAGGATTGCCCTGAGATAATTGTCGTAGGCTAACTCGCGCCTTATCTCGTCGGGGATCTTCTTTCCAAGCTCGTGTATGCTGGCAACACCGTCTTTGCTCTCCTCCTCGGGAGTTGCCGCCTCGGGAACCTCGTGGTAGTGCTCCCACCTCCTCGCGAGCACGTCATTGTAGTTGACGGCCTTTTTCTTTGAGCTGAACTCGAAGAGCGCTCCACCATAGGCCGGCTTGAAGACCGCGTAGAAGGCCTCGTTCTCAAGGAAGACCTCCTTTCTGCCGTCGAAGTCTATGTCCCTGACGAAGCTTCCAGTAGAAACGAAGGTGTTAGCCCTTATTATATTCTCCCAAACAGCCCTCCTCAGATGGGGGAGGTAAACGCCGCCGAAGACGCCGTGCCAGTAGGCGTCGTTGCACTGAGCCTTGAATATGAACTTCCTCGCCTCTGACTTGTCCATAACGAGTGTGCTCACCATGAGCATTCTCTTGTGCATGTAGTTGCTCTCCGGGTACTTGAAGAAGAAGTTCTTCCAGATGCCGCCGCGAACAAAGACGCGGTACCTCTCAAACTTGTTCTCCCGTTTGAGCTCCTCAACGAACTCGACGAAAAGCTTGGCCTGCCTCGCCGGCAGAGACCACTCACTCATCTCGAAGTAGGAAGCTATCGGGAGGTAGATGAGGCCCCTTGGCCTAAAACGGGAGAGATACTCGGAGTACAGCATCAGATTGATCCTCTCGTCGGAGGAGATCTTATCGAAGAACTCCCTCAGCCAGCCCTTCTTGTAGACCCACTCGTGGGTTCCAGGCCAGACGCCGAACTTCTCGCCGTCGTCGTGGAAAACAGCGACCTTGCTCTCATCACCGTCGTCAAGGCCGTGGAGGTACTCTACCGTCTTCTCGACCGGGCGGAAGGGGATGAGATAGCGGAGCTTCTCGTCTATCGGGAAGACGGTAATAACCTTCCCCCCATCCTCAGTGTAGTAAGGCCAGAAGAGCTCCTCCTTAGATAAGCCGGCGCTCATGAAGTGGTAGTCATCAACTATAACGTACTCTATCCCAGCCTCGCGGAGGGTCTTCACCAGCTCCGGCTGCCAGACGCGCTCGGTGAGCCAGACACCCTTGGCGTCATAGCCGAGCCCCCTCGCGAACTCCTTGAGGAGCCTGATCTGCTCTATCCTGTCCTCCTTTGGGATAGCAGCCAAAACAGGTTCGTAGAAGCCCGCAACAACAATCTCCAGCTGACCCTTCTTAACGAGCGAACGGAGAAGATCAAGGTGTTCGGGCTTATTCCCGGCTATCCACTCAAGGAGGGGGCCTGAGTAATGCACCGCGACCTTCATGTTTGGATAATTCTCAAGGACCTCCATGAAAGGCCTGTATGACCTCTCGTAGGCGCTCTCCATAACCCACCCGAAGTTCCCCAGTGGCTGGTGGTTATGTATCCCGAAGATGAAGTTCACCATTGCCAACCACCCACAGATGTTATCACTAACGGTGATATCGAAGAAAAGGCATATAAACCTTTTTCCTATAATAGTCACTATAGATGGTTGATATACACCGTTGGGGACTCAAGCCCGGAGGTGGAGAAAGTGAGGAAAGCGGCTGTGGTTGCAATTATAGCCGTACTTGTGTTCAGTTTAGTGCCCTTTTCTAAGTTCGCAAGTGCAATGTACGGCACCAAGATCATAGATGGCCAACTAACGGACTGGACGGCCTCGGACCTAATAGCAACGGGCAGGGACAACGGCCTCGCCGGGGCAAACCTTGGAAAGCTCTACGTCGCCTGGGACGACAAGTATTTGTACATAGCGATAGAGACGAACAACACTGCGAGCTGGGATGTTGCCTACGGAGTAGGCATAGACGTCAATCCAGGAAGCGGGAAAGGATATACCGGGGGAAGCAATCCATCGGACTCG
>NZ_JALTCZ010000128.1 GCF_027008145.1 Thermococcus sp.
TAAGCGTGAGTTTCTCACGCTTGTTGTTGCATGCTTTTTGAGTGCAACGCTGCAACGCAACGCAACGCGCAACGCAAAATGCAACGCCCTTCTTGTTCTATAGTGTATTGAGTGTATTGTAGGTATTCGCACTAGCCTTGGCACTCTGATGCTATCCTGCTTTGCAACTTTGCTTCTACATTAAACTGAAGAACTCAGTTCTACATTTACATTAAATTGAAGAAATCAACTCCACCTTTGCAACAGCCGTAACACACAAAATCTCACGTTGGAGTTTCAGATTGGCATATCATCAAGCTCGAAGGAAGGGCATGGCAGTTGTTAAACTCGAATGGGGGCTCAACGGAAGACGAGGGTTTCAGTTCTCCTGAAAACTACCCCGATGAAGACGGGAGGCTGTAAAATGGGTTTTGTATCCTTTGCAGTATGAATTAAGGCACGTGAGCTGTGAGAGTACTGACTTTCCCCGCCGTGAACGGTAAGGGTTCAGCTTTAACCCTTCACCAGTGGCAGGAAAGTTTTAGGGCTCTCATCTGTGGGTTTCAACTGTTGGATTGCCGATTACTCCATCCCCGCCCTAAAGGACAAGGCTTTCAAGAGAAAAATGTAATGGTTTGTTGAACCCTTAAGTTTTAACATTTAATCCTAATTCATCGGAGGTTTTCTAATAGCAAGTCTTATAAATTCTGAGATGCAAATACTAAGGCCGAGACTTATAAAGGTGTGTCGGATGAGGCTAAAAGTTGCTTTTTATCCAAAAAATGGAACTTTTGAACGATCAAACAAGCACGCCATCCAGGGGTTCATATACAATATGCTCAAAGGCTCGGAGTACGGGGAAAGGCACGACGAACCGCGTTTCAAGTTCTTCACTTTCTCAGACTTCTTCTTGGACTCCATGGGGAGACCCACACTACTCATCTCTTCCCCGGAGAAAGGCTTCATTAACACTCTATACGGTGCTATCAAGGATAAAGAGCGCGTTTACATCGGTCGACACGAGCTGATCGTTGCAGAGCTCAAGAGGTTCAAACTCCCCCTGCGGAGGGTCTTTCAGACGGGCTCTCCGATAGTTCTCTATAGGAACGCGCAGGAAAACGAGTACTTCAAGCTCCACCAGCACAGAGACCTTCGCTTTTTCCTCCAGAGGCTCAAGGAAAACGCGGAGAAGAAGTACGAGGCCTTTTACGGTGAAGACTTCCTCCTCGAAGAGCCCATCTTTGACAGGCTGATTCCAAAGCTCAGGAACAACGGAAAGCTCGACGTCTACGTCAAGGTCGTCAAGAACGGCGTTCCCTTCCCCGTGATAGGCTCCAACTGGGAGTTGCTTGAGAAGGAGCGCATAAGACCTGAGGAAAGGCGCTTCTACCGCTTTATAATGGACGCGGGTTTAGGCGAGAAAAACAGCCTCGGCTTCGGGTTTTTGAATCCCATCAGGAGGTGAAAAATTGAAACTTGAGGAACTCGTTGCTTTGGGCGGGCTCCTTCACGATATCGGAAAGCCCGTCCAGAGGGCTAGACTATACTCAGGCGACCACTCGGAGCAGGGGGCGGAGTTCCTTAGATGGCTAGCAACGGAAACGGGGAGAGAAGAATACGAGCTCCTCGCTCTTTTCTCTGCTTTCCACCACAAGAAACACTTCAACGAGGTCAGAATCAGGGAAGCTGTCAAAAGGATCAATCCGGAGCGCTTTGGGCTGAGCGAGGAGGACATTATAAGGGCCCTGTGGATAGTTTACGAGGCCGACAACCTCTCCTCGGCTGAGAGAGAAGAAGGAGAACCGGAGAATATAAGACCACTCTACTCAATCTTCAACAGGGAAAAGGCCTACCGGCCGACTATTCTTAACTTCGAGCAAGAATTGCCAATTCCAGAGGATATCGAGAGCCTAACAAAATGGAACTATGGGGAAGTAGTGAGAG
>NZ_JALTCZ010000129.1 GCF_027008145.1 Thermococcus sp.
GAAAAAGTTTATAAGAACAAGTCGTATAATTGACATTGCAGACAACCTTACGGAGGTGAAACTCCGTGAAGTGGAAGGGCTTGATGGCCGTCCTGCTGGGATTGGCCATCGTTTTATCAATGCCTGCCGTTTCAGCATCCCAAGAGATAGTCAGTAGCGACTATTCTTATGGGAGCAATGGAATAATGAAGCTGGCAGGTGCCCTCTACAAGGATACTGGTGAACTCGACCTAAAACATGATTACTATGCAGTCAAGATTACCACAGAGGACATAAAATACAGAAACGATGGATGGATAGGTCCAATGTACATCTACGTCGACGTTGCGGTTCTCCCACAACGCGCAACAGAAGTTCCCGCAAATCATATTCCTAAGAGCGGAACGAAGTTCTCCCAGCATTCTGTATCATTTAGCTACGAGGGCATTGGATTCAACGTCTTTATACCCAGAGCGTTTGTATCATACTGGGAAAAGACTGATTGGGCCCATCATTTCGTCTGGGAAGTCAGTGGAACTAAACCTTCCTTTGTGGGCTGGTGGTTTGTTTTCGATGACTATGCAGAGTTCGCCGTTGGGTTCAGAGTACCCCAGAATTCTCAAGTAGCGACTTTAACACACGCATACGGAGAATGGTATAAGTTCTACGGGGTAGTGTTCAAAAAGATAGGTTCAGACCGTGCAGTAATAGGGATGGGTTATCACCCAGAGGGATATTATACATATCCCAATGTTGACATCAACATCCTCAAGCATAAACTCGTAATCTATGACAACAGAAATATAAAGGGACTTCCCGAAACGATAAAAGCAAGTCCAGAAACCCAGAGCTTAGCTGGCCTTCAAGAGAGGTGATTCTAGTGCTTTCTTATTTACTTTTTGCCATCTTGGCTGGCCTTGCAAAGGGAATCGCGCTGTTAATTCTAGGTTTAACTGGAGCATTAATTTCACTCCTAAAGCCATCTACGCTTAGGAAAAAGGCTGTGGCACTAATCTTTGTTCTATCCATCCTGTCCCTTAGGATAGTTTATGTTTTCAATGATATAACGTTGCTTCATCTCTTACTTGCTCTTTTAGCGCCCATTATCTATGTTACAGCAGGCGTTGAAAGTGTAGAAACCACGAGGACGTTTGCGGTTGGACTTTTTGTCTTTACCTTGGTTTCCACAGTTAGTTCAGGTATCCTCACCATAGCAATATTAGCACCCACACTTCTTGGACTTCTTGTCCTCTACGGAGTTGAGAGAATGATTAGGAGGGATACAGAATGCACAAAGAACTGGTTGGATTGATTTTGCTGGGAATGCTAATGGCGTCGAGTTATGGGCTCTGTATAGGGAGTACCAAGGTAACCATAAAAGCCACGATAAACGAGAACTGGACACAGTTCAACTTAACTCCGGGAGACGTTATGATAATACGGATTTTGAACGTCAGTACCACCAACGTGACCTTTATAAGAGGCCCAGGAATCCTTGTGTCTCCAATCGGCGGGAAATATCCGTCTCTGGCCCCGATAGTAACTCTCTACTTTGACCTCAACGGCAGCGTTTATGCATTCTTTCCATCAAAAACATTCAGCCTGGGAGAATGGAAAAAGGGCGGGAATGTAACCATTATGTTAGCCGACAGGAAAGTAATGCTGAAAAACGGGAACATAATTAAATCCTTTGAAGCGCCGACTGAAATTGAACCCGTCCACTACCTAACGGTCAGGACAACTTCACGAATGATGAACGCCACACTTCAGATTGAGGAATTCAATCTCTTTGATAAAAATCCACGGAGAAACAGCGGGACAATACCTTCGATGAGCTTCCTTTACTTCCTTGTGGTACTGGGTATGGGGGCTGTGGCTATCGTCCTGTATAAAAAGAAGGGATAAAAATCTCCGCTTTATTTTTATAATCTCCACTCCACTCCAAGCTCCTCGCTGTAGGCGTCAAGAACCTTCTCAAGGTACTCCTTTGCCGTGCCGACCTTGTCGAGCCTGAACCTCTCTGCCCAGCGCTCGTTCCCGAACTCCTCGCTTCCTCTGGCTACGAGGTCTATAACGCGCATGCTGTCCCAGAAGACCGGGGTGTAGCCCGCCTTTCTTGCGAACTCTATGAGCCTCTTTATCTGCTTCCTCGCGTGCTCCTCCATGTCAACGTTCTCGCCGTAGGCCTCCATGAAGAGGGCCTTGAGAACGGGCTTCATCCACTTGCGGTGGAAGCGGCACCAGCCGACGTTGTCGTACCAGAACTCCCAGAGAGCACTTGAGATTATCTTGCTCGCCAGTTCTTCAGGCTCAAGGAAGACGCCGAACTGGTAGAACGTCCAGTATCTTCCCTGAATCGGGAGTGGGATGTAGTTCCCTATCGCCCAGTACATCGTAGGGGTTATTTCGCCGTTCTCGCCGAGGGGAGTAAAGACTGCGTAGTCCTTGAAGCTCTCTCCGTACTTGAGCCTGTCCTTGAACTTCTCATCAAGAATAACGCTCGCCTTCCTCTTTCCTAGGCCGATTATCTTTGCTAGCTCGTTCTCGGCGAAGGCAACGCGGTGGGCTAATTCGGCAATTAACTTGGCATTCTTCTCGCTCGTCTCGACGGGTCTCTCAAGTAAAGCCTCCTTCGTGAAGTCGGGCTTATCGCTTAAGCCCACTTCCTCCGGCTTGAGGATATCTCTGTGGACGAGCTCAAGAACCCAGGCGGCGGTTCCACCGAACTCTATGGCATCGAAGCCCATTGCATCAACCGCCGGAACGCTTATATCGCTCGCGCGGAGCGTTATGACCCCGCTGAGCGGGCCGTTGGCTTCCCTCGGCTCGTACTCTATGTGGTGACCGTGGGCGTACTTTTTGCAGACCACCGGGCAGGGCTCGCCGCAGTTCGTCCAGTTCTTTGTCTCTATAGCCTCCTTGTTGAAGGGCTCCCAGTAGTACTTCATTATCGCCTCATGAACCTTTATGCGTTCCTCCTTAGGTATGTAGGGCATCTGCCAGTTGAGTATCGGCACGAAGTCGCCCTCTGCCGGGTAGTTGCCTCCGAAGGTTCCTCCGGTTTTCAGCTTTGGGTTGTACCTGTACTTGACGGTCTTCTCAGCTATGATGTCATTGTAGGGCTTCTTATGAACCCCTTCAACTATTTCCTTAGCGGTTTTGAAGGATGATATGTCCTCATTCGGGAAGGCCCTCTTCCTTGGTTTCCCGCCGAAGATTATCCCGACGATGTTGTGAGCCCTCAGGAGAACGCTTCCTGAGCCCCCGCGGGCCGCCCAGTCCTCGCTACCGACGACCCTCTTCCCTCTCCTTAAAGTCTGAGAGAATATAGCCCCATAATTAGTGTTCAGGGCCGCCGGTCCGACGACGGCTATCCTGTACTCAAAGTTGAAGCGGTTTCCAAAGTTATCTATGAGATACTGAGTGAGCGCATAAACACCCTCTTCACCCCTGTAGTTTCTCCATATCTCGATAACCTTCTCCATCTCGATCTCGTGGAGCTCAACCCTGACGTTCTCGCCATCGTTGTAGAGAAGAACAACGACCGGCTTCTTAGCCTTCCCCTCAAAGGTCACGAAGTCAACTCCGACGTTCTTGAAGGCGTAAGCAGCCCCACCCATTGCCGAGGGAAAGAGCGTCCCGTAGAGCGGTGAACGGAAGAAAAACATCAGTCTGTGCGCTCCTGGGAGTATTGAGCCGGAAAACGGCCCCATGCCCATTACAACAACGTTTCTAGAGTTGTATGGGTCTATCGAGTGCGTTCCAAGCTTTTCGTGAAGCTCAATGCCGTAGTCTATGATGCCGTAAACGTCCTTTTTCTTGATTTCCTCATCCTTGACCTTTCCCTCGTCGAGCTTGAGGTGTAAGACCGTGAACCTCATGTTCACACCCCCGTGTATCACTCCGGGTGTTAGTTCTTTGATGAGCGATATTTAAGGCTTCCGCCCGGGCTCAGAAAATACGGTAAGGAAATATAAAAACGTTGGTGACTGGAAGGGTACAGAGCCAAAATGAACAGAAAAGGGGATTAAAATGTCACTCGATGTTCCTGAAGCGATCCTCAAGCTTCTTAAGGATCCCTGGAAGGGTTGTGTACTCCATCTCCTCTAGGGGCAGGCGGTGCGGTTCGAAGGGCCCGTGCCTGCGCATGTACTCGGTAATCTCAAGGGCCTTCTGCCTGGCGTACTCGAAGGCGGGGTCATCAAAGAGGTCGACCGGTCCAACGAGCTCTCCCTTCGGGCTTATCTGCCAGCCGAGGGCGACTACCCTTGGCGGACCATCGAAGCGGGTTGGGTTGGCGTCGCACATTGACACGGGCATTATCGGGCCGTTGTGGGAACCCCTCATCCAGCCGCTGACGAGGTGCGGGAAGGCAAAGGGTTCAAGGACTTCGCCGAGTGCAGGTAGTCCGCTCTGAGCCCTGACTATCGCGACCGGGTCATCTTTACCAACGTACTCTCCAGCGACCTCGTAAAGCTTTTCAGTGCTTATGACCGCGACCGGTTCGTCAGTCGGGAGCGGATGTCCCTCTTTGGGGAAGACACGCTTGATTACATATCTGCTCTTGGCCCCTATTAGTGCCAGCAGGTCGTAGAGCTCCTCGGGGGTGTTGAGGACAACGCGCTTGTGCTTGAGGATGTCCCAGACCTCAAAGCGGAAGCCCACGTGCATCTTGGGGTCTATAACTAAGCCAGCGGTGTTGAACGGGTCCCCGAACATCCTGAATATCGGCAGGTTGAAGGCTCCAGGCTCGGTCTTGTCCATGTGGAATGTAACCACGGGCTCGCTCTTCCTAAGGGTGAACTCCATCTCCGCAACTCCGGGCCCAAGGCCGCGGACGTTACCGCTGAAGGCATCTTTAAGGAGGTCCTGGCCGGCTCCGTAGAGGCCGAGCTCCTTGGCGGCTTCGGTAGCTGCCTTGAAAGCCTCCCAGGCAAGGCCGTGTATTTCTGGGCTGTCAGTTCCCTGAGTGTGGGTCATTATCAGCTGAAGGTCGTCGCCACAGCTGGCCACGTAGAAGTCTATAACCTTCCCTTCTTCCTCTGCCTTTTTCAAAATCTCCTCGGCAGTTTCTATGAGCTGTGGGTGAACCCTTGAGTGTCCGGGCCAGCCCCCGACGTCGGCCTTGATAACGCTGAGGGTGATTTTCTTTCCTACCAGCATGGCTACCACCGGTGACTTTAAAGACCTCCATGCTTATAAAGCGTTAATATCACCGGTGATGATACACAAAAAAGCGGTAAAAACGGCCCTTTCAATTCTGATCCGGAGGAGGAGTCTCACTCGCAGACGTCCCTCCATCCGAACTGTTCCTTCACGACCTTTATGAGGTTCTTGAGTTCCTCCCTCTTGAGGTTCACGCTCGAACTCGCACCGACAAGGGCTATTATTCCGTGAACCTCCTCCTGGAGCTGGATGACGTTTTCATCTACTTTGATAACGCGGAGCTCCCTCTTTGCTGTCTCGTCTTCCCCTATTCTAAATTTATCCTTCCCTATAACAACCGGCTCCTCCATGGGAACCACCGACATTATTTTTGTATCTCAAGGTTAATAAAACTTCCGTGTGGGGCAAAATTTATAAACATGGTAAGGTTAAGCTAAAGCCGGACGGGGGCGTGGTGTAGCCTGGTCCATCATCGCGGGCTCCAGAGGTATGAGGACTTGCGGGTTTGCTGAGAGGGGATGAGCCTTTGGAGCTCTGACCCGGAGAAACCCGCGGACCGGGGTTCAAATCCCCGCGCCCCCACCATTGAAACTTTGCTTGGCAAAGTTTCATCAAAGTTGGTAGCTCTCTTTCTAAAATTGAATCCTAGGTGATTTTCTTTACTCACTGGCCGGTTTCGAGAATGAGAGCCTTTTTGACCTGCTTCTGTGTGAGTTTAATTTTAAAAACCGACGCCCTTTGGGCGTCAGGAGAGAATAAACCCCATTCTAAGGCTTATTCTAACTTGCTCTCTCTTGAGAACAAGCACTTGAGAGTGAAATCATTGCTTTGGGGTCTTTTTAAAGAAGACCTGCAAGCTTTTGGTGAAGCTTTTTCCAAAAGCTTCAGTACTGGCGGGAGTGGGGGTCCTTTTCTACAAGGTTCGAGTTCTGAAAGGGGTTTAATCACCTGCTCCTTTGACGAGTGTTTCACCCCTAAAGCGCCCTTTGGGCGCCGGTAATGAAGTTGAAACTGCTTGAAGAGGTTAGTTTAAGGTTAACCCCCAGTCAAAGTTTCACTTGGTGAATGTACGACTGACTTTCCTGCCAGTTTGATGGAAGGGCGTTCTTTTCGCCAGCCTTTTCTAAAGGCTGTGCGCGAAGTTTGACCAAGGTTTGTGATTCTTTTGTCAGGGCAAATTAGCAAGGTTTCTCACTTGGCGTCTTCTTTTTGGGAGTGGATTACTTAATCAAAAGATGTTTTTCAGTGGGTTCGACTTTTAGCATCTCACATGAGCGCAGAGAAGTGAACATCTTAAGGGGGATACTGAAATGGATCAATAAATACTGCAACTTGGATGGGCCACGGGGGAGTAAGAGCCACCAATCACATTGCTTTTCCATAAGACTTTTAATAACTACCGCTTTGTTAAACTTTGGTGTTTAAAGTGAAGAGCTTCCTTACTGAACAGCAGATTAAGATACTCAAACTGAGGGCGAGGGGGCTGAAGCAGAGCGAGATAGCCGAGCTCCTTGGGACGAGCAGGGCCAACATTAGCATACTGGAGAGGAGAGCCCTCGAAAAGGTTGAGAAGGCCCGTAACACCCTCCTCATCTGGGAGCAGATAAACTCGAAGATATCGATCGAGGTGAGGCGCGGGGAGGACATCTTCACCGTCCCTGAGAGGCTCTTCCAAAAGGCAGATGAGATTGGGGTTAAAGTTCCCTACAGTACGGCCGAGATAATAGCTTTTCTCGTGGAGCATGCCCCCGTTGAGGACAGGCTCGCTAGGAGGGACTTCACGCTTTTCTTAGACGCCAACGACAGACTCCGCGTTAGCGAGTGCCTGCTTGAGGGAATTGGGAAGCTGAAAAAGCCCAAGAAAAGGGAGAGCCCCGTTTGAGCCCCCTCCGCCCATTTCGCCACACAAAACCCAATAACTGACCTCCTCCCCGTCCTGAAGGGCAAGGCTTTCAAAGGAAAAATGTAAAGGATCTCGTGGTGGTAGCATGCTCCTCAGGAACTATCGGTTCCCTGGTAGGTACGGCCCGGAGTGGGGAAGCGGGGGGATATTCGGCCTTAGGTACTACAACGGAACGCTTTATTTCACCCTTGCCTTCGAGGCGGAAGCGCATTTCACCGACGTGAAGTCCGGAGAGGAGAAGGTTTATGACTTCACGCTCGTTGGAAAGGCCCCAACGAGTGGTGGCGACACCTACAACGCCGTCGAGACGGTGGACGAGTTCATATACTTCGGTGGCTGGGTTCATGCCCCAGCTATCTACAGAGAAGACAGAAGGATACTCTTCACGAACAAGTACTCTCACGTCCATGCATACAACACCGAGGAAGGCTCGGTGGAGCTCCTCTGGAAGAACTCCATCCACCACGAGAGTGAGTGGGCCGGTGAAGTGAGTGAGGTAATCTACGATCCCTACAACGACAGGCTTCTTCTTGCCCGGGAGGATGGGCACGCCAACCTTGGCGTCTACTCCCTCGACAGGAAGGGGAAGAACGTCGAGAGGCTCATGGAAAAACCCGCCCTGAAGGGGACGAGGGTTCACGACTCGGTCTTCTTCGGCGTCGGGAAGAACTTCGACTGGGGTGTTACGGAGTTTGGAGCCCTCGACCTGATAACCGGAAAGTGGGAGGTCTTCTCGCCCGGGAGGAGTGTTGAAGGAAAGCCCTACCTGCGGCCGGTTCTCGGGGCGATGGCCTCAGCTTATAACCGTGCCTTCGCCTTCGTCCGCGGTGGGGTCTTCGCCGGAAACCCCCTGATTAACGAGGAGTTCCGCTTTTACCGCCTCCTCGACTTCGATACCTTCTACGCTCCCTTTAGGGTAAACGCGGTCAACGTCGGTGGGGGAGTTCTAACAGCATACAACGCCCACCACGACGCCCTCTACAGGCCAGAGCAGAGCGACCAGGGGAAATGGGTGATGAGCAACACGGTGTCCGGCCCAAGCGTTCTGCTCTACATAACTCCTCCGATGGTGAAGATAGTGGGAACCTTCGGGGCTAGGATTACCAGCATCGAGAAGATGGACGGGAAGCTCCTTATAGGCACCAACAGCGCCCCCAACACTGGCGCAACGGAAGCAACGCCCTTCGACACAGGCAATAGGGATCTAATAATCCTTGATGAGAGAATCCTTCAGGAAAGACCGCCTGCGGTGGCTTTCAGTGGAACCCTATCCGACCGCGTTTTCGGTGGAATCCCGCTGGAGGGTTACAGGGAGGCCAAAGCAGTGTTCTATATGGAGAAAAACGCCGAGCTCAGGGTTTACGAGTACGAGCTCTCCTTCCGACCGGACGTCGAGGTCGAGAGGTTCGAGCTGGAGAGGGGCAGGAACGTAATTGATCTGAGGCAGTTTTCTGGGATTGTGAGCTTCGAAGTGAAAAAGGGAACCGGAAGGTTCAGGGTGGAGCTGAAGTAGAAAAGGAAAAATCAGGTCTTTCCGATTATGTTGTTCCAGCTCATGCTGGACTCCACGAGCTCGCCGATGGTAACGTAGCGCTCCGAGATGACCTCTGGCTTAAGATCGGCGAGCTTTTCCAAGAGCTCCTCCCTGGGGAGGGCTTCCTCGTCAAAAATCACGAAGCCCTTTCTGGTATAGGCGTTTATGAAGGCCCTCCAGACGCGCATGTCGTTGAGAACCTCGTACTGCTTGACCGTGGCACCCTCAAAATCCACATTCCCGAACCTGAGCTCAAGCCTTGTGAGCCTCTTCTCAGTATTAATGCTCATCCCGACCACCTCACTTAGCCAGACCGAAGTAGTCTTCTATGTCAATGTAGGTCTTTCTGTAGAGCTCGCTGTTCTTCATCTTCTCAACGAACTCCTTGGTTCTGAAGTACTTATCCTTCTTGTACTCCCAGTCTGGATGAAGAGCCTTCCACTCCTCCCAGCTGTAGCTGTACTGGGCCTGCACCTTGTCCCTGTAGAGTTCGGGAATCACGTTGAATGTACAGAAGGGCACTATCCTGCCGTCGGGCATCGCGTAGTGGATGACGCAGCGCTCTACCCTCTCAACGTCGTAGTTGTACTCGTCCATGAAGTGCATCATCCCAAGGAAGAGCGAGTTCTCGTGGAACTGCCCGAGTGCATCGTAGTTGCCGTGCATGAAGGCATTCTTTATGAGTTCGAGGACGCTGAGGCCCTTCGGGGCGTACTTTTCGTCGTAGAATGAGCGGAACTTCATGAATATCTCCGCACCGAGCTTGAGCTTCCTCAGCCTGCTCATGCTCTTCCACTGCTCAACTTCCTCGGCCTTGCTCTCAAGGTATTCGACAAAGCCTTCAACGTCAAGGAATCTGCTTATCGGAATGACCCTCTTGTTCTCCCTATCTAGGAATACGTAGGTTGCGGCGCCGCAGCAGTAATGGCTGGTCATGTAGTAGTGTTTGCCCGTGAAGGCCTCGAAAAAGCGTGCTATGTGTCCCGCTATCGGGATTGGATACCAGTCGTCCATCTCTATTGTTCCGTTGGTCTGCTCCTCGATCCTCTTGATCGCTCCAGGTATCGTTATCCTGAAGCGCTGACGCTCCTTCTTCGGGACCCTGCCGACGAGGGAAATCGGCTGGAAGTTAACCCCCCTGACGATGTCGAGGTGGTTGAGGCCGAAGTTGATTATGGCCCCAAGCTCGTGGTCGTTGACATTCCTTATGGTCGTCGGAACTAGGACTATTCCTGGGCCTCCGGCCTTCCTCACGTTCTCGAAGATTAGGGGTATCTCCCAGTGGTTCTTCCAGTTGGTCTGAGGTGTCATTCCGTCGTAGCTCATGTAAAGGGTGTTTGTTCCTGCCTCGCGTATCTTCTTAACCAGCTCCGGATCAAAGGCAAGCTTAATTCCGTCAGTGTTGAGCTGGACGTGGTCGTAGCCCTCCTCCCTGGCCATCTTGAGTATCTCTATAAGGTCGTCCCTCAGCGTTGGCTCACCGCCGGTGAACTGGACGGCGTTTGCACCTATCGGGTGCTCCTTCTTGGCGTTGCGGAGCATCTGCCTTATCTGCTCAAGGGTGGGCTCGTATATCGGCTGGCCCTCCTTGGCGTAGAAGAAGCAGTACCAGCAGCTAAGGTTGCAGCGGTTGGTCAGGACGATGTTGAGCAGGCTCGTATGGGAGCGGTGTCTGGCACAGAGACCGCAATCTAGGGGACAGTTGACACCTGTGTTCTCAACGTTGGCGCTCTTGAGCTTGAAGTCGAACTTCCAGCGCTGGAAGCGGTAGTACTGCTCGGCGCTTTCATAGTAAAGATCCGTTATCATGCCTTCTGGGCACTTCTTGGTTATCCAGACCTTCCCGCCGTTCTCCCAGACAAGAGCCGGGACAACCCTTCTCGTCTCGGGGCAGAGGGAGTAAGTCCTGTGGGGTAAAGGACCGCCGTAGGCACGGCTGGCCTTCTTCAGAAGGCTCTCGAACTCCTCCTCACTTATCTCGGGGAACTGGACTATGTCCCTAATCCTCCGGGTTGATTCCGCAAATTCCTTCTCCCCACTTGGAATTTCACCAACACTTTGGGCCATCAATCATCACCTTTCTCCTGCTATCCCCTAATCCAACGGACTGATATAAAAGCTTTTGCGTAAATATGAAGGTTTTCCTTCATAGGTATGACCCAAAAATGGGTAATTCGTGGGCTAACGTTAAAAGCAGTCCAGACCATCTGGGAGGGGTGGTTTCATGCCGGCAAGAGAAATGAGGATGGAGATGTTCGTCAGGGCACTCCTCAGGAGGGACTTCACGAAGGCAAAGACCCACATGGAAAAGCTCCAGAAGATGGCTGGAAGCAATGATTGGGGCAGGGGCTACTCAAGGGCCGTTGAGGGGATTTTCAACGCCCTCAAGGACAACGACACCGATTCCCTCATAGTGAAGATAGTGAGCGAACACAACAGGGAGCTGGCAAATGAGTTCCTCGAAAGGTACGAAGGCATTTCAAACCAGGGGTTCAGGGACGAGTATGAGAGGGGCTATTACACAGCATGGGTTGAGTTTCTTAGGGCTTACCTAAACCAGAAGACCCTTGCGTGATGCCTATGGGGAAGGAAGGACTCATGGGGAAGCTTGAGGAAAAGATAAGGAACTGCCGAAAGTGCCCGCTCTGGGAACTCAGGACGAAGCCGGTTCCTGGGGCAGGAAGCTACGACGCAAAGGTTATGTTCGTTGGTGAAGCTCCCGGCTACTGGGAAGACCAGAAGGGATTACCCTTTGTCGGTAGGGCAGGAAAGGTTCTGGACGAGCTTTTGGCCGAAATAAACCTTAGCAGGGAGGAGGTCTACATAACCAACATCGTCAAGTGCCGGCCACCGAACAACCGCGATCCAACCGAGGAGGAGGTAAGGGCCTGCTCGCCATACCTCGACAGGCAGATAGACATAATCCGACCGAAGGTCATAGTTCCGCTCGGGAGGCACTCGATGGGTTACATCCTTGAGAAGTTTGGATTTGAGCCAGAGCCGATAAGCAAGATACACGGAAAGACCTTTGAGGCACATACCCTCTTCGGTAAAATCGTCATTATGCCAACCTACCACCCGGCCGCGGCCCTCTACAAGCCCCCGATAAGGAAGGAGCTGGAAAAGGACTTCAGAAAACTTGGGGAGCTTTTAAAGGAATTTGGTTGATGTTGTCCCTCTTCCACAAGTTTCCACCGGATCAAAGCCGTAACTGTCCCTCTTCTCGAATTTTAAACTCGGAAAAACATGGGGCACGATGAACTCCCCGGGACTACGGGGCCCTAATTTATTCGGTAAAGTACTATATTTTCCGTAATTTTTCCCATAATTTTTAAAATTGTCTAAAATTTATCGGATATATAGGAAAAATTCAGAAAGATTTTTATAACCTTTCGGTTCGCTTCTTCCGCAACATCTGGAGGTGATGGCATGGCCGACTTCGGTGTGCTTTCCCTGTTGCCGCCACTCGTGGCCATTATACTTGCAATATGGACGAAGAGGGTAGTGCTCGCGCTCTTCGCGGGGGTCTGGATAGGTGGAGTGATGGTATCAGGCTGGAATCCAATGACTGGAACCACCCAGACCATTGACTGGATAGTGACCAACGCCACCGACAAATGGAACGTTAAGATATTGCTCTTCGACTTCCTGATAGGGGCGGAGGTAGGACTCATTTACAAATCCGGTGGGGCCTTTGCCGTGGGAAGGGCACTCGCCAGAAGGGTTCACACGAGCAGGGGGGCATCGCTAATGGGCTGGCTCCTTGGGATTCTTGTGTTCTTCGACGACTACACCAACACCATCATAGTTGGAAACACGATGAGACCAATAACGGACAGGATGAGGGTTTCGCGCGAGATGCTGGCTTACATAGACGACTCAACAGCGGCTCCGGTTGCCGGACTGGCACTCGTCTCAACTTGGATTGGCTACGAGGTCGGTCTCATCGGCAAAGCTTTCGACAAGCTTAGCGTTGACCTAACTTCCTCCGGTGGCGCCTACTGGGTGCGGCTTCACAGCGTCCCCTACAGGTTCTACTCGATATTCGCCATACTGCTGGTTCTCATGGTAGCTCTGAGCCACCGCCACTATGGAGCTATGCTCCATGCAGAGCACCGCGCGAGGACAACCAATAAGGTTCTCCGTGACGGCGCGAGGCCACTTATGACGACGGAGGTTGACCTGGGATCACCTAAGGAGGAAGGGAGCGTTCATATCTTCGTCTGGCCGATAGCGACGCTGATCTTCGTTACCCTCTACGGGATGTGGTACACCGGAGGGGGTAGCAAAGCCTACGCAAAGGGTGGCCTGATGGAGGCTCTTGGGAACTCGGACTCAGCCCTGGCATTGCTCTGGGGGAGCTTCGCTATGGTTGTGGTTGCCTTCACCCTCGTCCTGCTCCTGAGACAGATGACGGTTGAAGAGGCTGAGGACGCTATAATCAGGGGCATGAAGCAGATGGTAATAGCGAACACCATCCTTCTCTTGGCGTGGGGCATCAAGAGCGCCACCGACGTCGTTGGAACCGCGTCGTACGTTGTGGGCCTGGCCAAGAGCGCCGGGATAAGCGGGGGATGGGTTCCGCTGATAGTGTTCCTCGTGGCCATGTTCGTATCCTTCACGACTGGAACCAGCTGGGGAACCTTCAGCGTGATGATGCTCATAGCGATACCTCTGGCATATGGTGTAACTGGAAGAATCGGCCCGGAGGTCTTCGCGAGCATCGGTGCCGTCTTCGCCGGCGGTATCTTTGGAGATCACTGCTCGCCCATAAGCGATACAACGATTATGAGCTCCATGTTCAGCGGTTCCGACCACATAGACCACGTCAGGACTCAGATACCCTACGCGGTCACGGCTTCGAGCGTGGGGCTCGTGCTGTACCTGCTCTTCGGCTTCGGCGTGAGGAACCTTGTGGTGCTCCTCCTGCTGGGCCCGCTTCTGCTCGTCGTGGCATGGTACCTTCTGAGCGAGTGGTATGGTAAGAAGTACGGGATTCCCTGGGGAAGTGTGTCGGTCTACGTCGCCGAGGACTGACTCCCCAACCTTTTTTAACTCCCCTCCCGAGTTCTCCCGGGTGGTGAAATGCTGATCAGGGCCTTCATCCCGGCTCACATAACTGCGTTCTTCGCCCCTGTTAGGAGGGAAGACCCCCTCATGAGTGGTTCGATAGGGGCCGGTGTGAACCTGTCCAAGGGCACGAACGTCTTCGCGAGCGTTGAAGCAGGAGCCCTTGAGAGGCACGTCCATGTAGCTTTCAATGGGGAGCCAGTGAAGAGGGAAGATGCAGTAATAAGCTATTCCGTGGCTGAGGAAATAGTCCCAGAAGATTTCACCGGGGAGGTTGAAATCTGGCAGTACTTCGACTTTCCAAATGGCCATGGCTTTGGGAACAGTGCAGGAGGAGCCCTTGGGACGGCTCTGAGCCTTGGTCACGCCTTCGGCGGGACCTGGCTAAAGGTTGCGAGGATAGCCCACAGGTATGAGGTTATACACGGTGGCGGCCTCGGGGACGTTGTTGCCCAGCTCGTCGGCGGAATAGAGGTTCGGATTAAGGCTGGAGGGCCTGGAATCGGGGTCGTTGACAACCTCTTCTTCGAGGGCTACAGGGTTTTAGTTGTACCCCTCGGCCCCCTGCACACGAAGGAGGTCTTGGATGGAGACGTAGTTAAGTCCATCGAGGTTGAGGGAAGAAAGGCACTGGAGAGTCTCCTCAGAGAGCCGAGTCCCGAGAGGATGATGGCTCTAGCGAGGAGCTTCGCGGAGAAAACAGGCCTCTTGGGCGGGGAACTTCTGGAGCTGGCAAGGGAACTCGACGGGGTCATCTCCAACCCCAGCGCGATGATAATGCTGGGAAGGGGCCTCTTTGCCCTTGTGAGGGAGGAAGAACTCGGGAGGGCCAAGAACCTTTTGGCCGATTTGGAGGTTCCATACGACGTTGCAGATGTTCATATGGAGAGACCGAGCGTCGGAAGGTGGGTGGGTTAAACCCGCTACCCTTTTATCCTCCTTCACCTATTTTCCCCGGTGGTGAGTATGGGAGACATCCGCTACTCAGAGCTGGCCGACCTCTACCGGAGGCTCGAAAAGACAACTCTCAAGACCCTTAAGACGAAGTTCGTCGCCGACTTTCTGAAGAAAACGCCGGATGAGCTCCTTGAGATAATCCCCTACCTAATCCTCGGTAAGGTGTTTCCCGACTGGGATGAGAGGGAGCTTGGCGTCGGTGAAAAGCTCCTGATAAAGGCCGTTGCAATGGCAACCGGCGTTCCGGAGAGGGAGATAGAGAACTCGATAAAGGACACCGGTGATCTGGGAGAGAGCGTGGCTTTAGCTTTAAAGAAAAGGAAGCAGAAGAGCTTCTTCTCCCAGCCACTGACGATAAAGCGTGTTTACGATACCTTTGTCAAAATTGCCGAGGCCCAGGGTGAGGGTAGCCAAGACAGGAAGATGAAGTACCTAGCGAACCTCTTCATGGATGCCGAGCCGGAGGAAGGCAAGTACATAGCGAGAACGGTTTTGGGAGCGATGAGAACCGGCGTTGCAGAGGGGATCCTCAGGGATGCAATAGCCGAGGCCTTCAATGTCAAGCCCGAGCTCGTGGAGAGGGCCTACATGCTAACGAGCGACTTTGGCTATGTGGCGAAGGTGGCGAAGCTCGAGGGAAATGGGGGGCTGGCAAAGGTTCAGATACAGATAGGAAAACCGATAAGGCCAATGCTCGCTCAGAACGCCGCGAGCGTTAAGGATGCCCTCCTTGAGATGGGGGGTGAGGCTGCCTTCGAGATAAAGTACGATGGGGCTCGGGTTCAAGTCCACAGAGACGGCGACAGGGTGATAATCTACTCCAGAAGGCTTGAGAACGTCACAAGATCGATACCCGAGATAGTGGAAGCTGTTAAGAGCCAGCTGAAGCACGGGAAGATAATCGTCGAGGGCGAACTCGTAGCGGTTGGAGAAGGCGGAAGGCCCAGGCCCTTCCAGTACGTTCTGAGACGCTTTAGGAGAAAGTACAACATAGAGGAGATGATAGAGAAGATTCCCCTCGAGCTGAACCTCTTCGACATACTCTACGTTGACGGTGAGAGCCTCATAGATATCCCCTTTGTACAGAGGAGGGAGAGGCTTGAGGAGGCCATTGAGAAGAACGAGAAGATAAAGCTCGCGGTTCAGCTCGTTACGAAGAACGTTGAAGAGGCTGAAAAGTTCTACAAGGAAGCCCTTGAGCTCGGCCACGAGGGGCTCATGGCTAAGAGGCTGGATGCCGTCTACGAACCCGGGAACAGGGGCAAGAAGTGGCTCAAAATAAAGCCCACGATGGAGAACCTCGACCTCGTTATCATCGGCGCTGAGTGGGGCGAGGGAAGGAGGGCTCATCTCCTCGGCTCGTTCCTAATTGCGGCCTACGACCCGAACAGCGGTGAGTTCCTACCGGTCGGAAAGGTGGGCAGTGGCTTCACCGATGAGGATTTGATCGAGTTCACAAAGATGCTCAAGCCCCTGATAGTTGGGGAGGAAGGCAAATTCGTTGAGATCGTGCCGAAGGTCGTGATAGAGGTAACGTACCAGGAGATACAAAAAAGCCCGAAGTACAAGAGCGGCTTTGCCCTCCGCTTCCCACGATATGTGGCTTTAAGGGACGACAAGAGCCCGGAGGAGGCGGACACCATAGAGCGCGTCGCCCAGCTCTACAAGCTACAAGAAAAGTTCAAGGCGAAGAGGTGAGGTCTGAACCGATGACCTCAACTCCCCTCTCCTTCCAGAACTCTTGGGCTTTCCTCTTTCTTTCCTCCAGCTCGCGTTTTGCCCTGCTGTAGGCCCTTCCGAAGGCGTCGTCAACGCTCGAATACGTGTAAATCAGGGCAACGGTCGAAACGATGGCAACGACCAGCACAGGTATCCCAGCAAAGGCCAGCAGAACGGGGGCATCGTAGAGGCTGTGAAGTGCCGAGGCCTTCATGTAGCCGAGCAGAGGGTCACCCATCAGAACATCACCGAGGGCTATTGCCGTGAAGGCTACGTGGAACATTACTACTATGACCCTGAGGAGGGCACCCAATATGTTGCCAGTGAAGAAGAGGATCACCCCGTAGAGGACGGCCTCGATTACGGCAAAAGCCAGGGCAACCTTTACCGTCAGGTGCCAGCGGTAAAGCTCGGTGCCCTTAGAGGAGAAGTAGGGGAGGAGCTTGGCTCCCTCCTCGATGAGACCGACCCCGATTACGAGGGCCAGGAGCATGGCTGTCATTGATTCGAAGCGGAAGAGGTAGAGGATGACTCCTTCAAGAAAGAGAGCAAGAATGAACGCTAGGAAGGCGTACTTAACGACCGTAGATGTCTCAACGAAGGGAGTTATCCTATCAACTTTGGTCATCCATCCGTCCGTCTTGAAGTAGAGTTTGATTCCAACGACTATGACCGCAATAACGTATCCGACCAGGCTTATTACCCCTAACATAGCATCACCAATGACTCTTAGCAATGGTATTTTTAAACCTTGCCCCGGCAGGTTTTTTAAAGCCCCGCCCTAATGGGACTGGGGGTTGCCATGGAAGTGGCAAAGGAAAGGCTGATAAAGATGTTTTTTGATGAGGGGGCGGTGCTCTTCGGCCACTTCGTCTTGACCTCTGGAAAAGAGAGCAACTACTACATCAACGTGAAGAAGCTGACGACCGATCCAAGGGCGCTCAGGCTGATCGCCGGGATGATGGCCGAGATGGTTAGGGAAATGGACTTCGATAGGATCGCCGGCCCGGAGCTCGGGGCCGTTCCGATAGCCACTGCCCTCGCCCTTGAAACCGGGAAACCCCTCGTAATCGTCAGGAAGAAGCCGAAGGGACACGGCACAGGAAGTCAGATCGAGGGGGAGATAAAGCCCGGTGACAGGGTTCTCCTCGTGGAGGACGTCACAACGACTGGCGGGAGCGTCCTTCGAGCGGCGGAGGTGATAGAGAGAGAAGGGGGCAGAGTTGTCGCCATCGCAGTCGTTGTTGACAGAGAAGAAGGGGCCTCCAGGAGGATTGGGAAGAGGTACACCTTCCTCCCGCTCCTGAGGGTTTCAGAGATACTTGGTCGTTCCCCGGGGGAGGAGTGAAGAAAAGGCCTCCCTGAACTTTTCCCATCTAGACTTTTTCACACTGCCAAAAATCCACTCGTCGAGTATCTCACCCATCTCAGAAAGTGCCATAGAAGCTGGGGAACCGGGGTACCAACTCAGGAGTGGCCTGCCGTAGTTGGTAGACTCCGGAACCCAAGGGTCGAAGGGTACAATGCCGACCACGGGGAGACCGAGTTTCCCCTCTATGTATTTCACGATCTCGTCGGAATCATCAAGGGATTCCCTAACCTTGTTTATCATGACACCAACGCTCAGCCCGTAGGCCTCACCGAGCTCCTTCAGCTTGACAACCTCGTTTTCGAGCATCCTTTTAACGGAGTGCATCGGCGAGCGTTCCAGCTCAACGACTATCAGCTGGTAGTCGGCCAGTCGAAAGGTTGGAATCGTGTCGAAGGGAATCCCGATGGGAGAGTCTATGATCGTCAGCTGATAACCAACCTGAAGGCTTGAAACGATGTCCCTAAGGGTTCCCTGCTCGGTATCGAGGACGTCGTATATGCTGGAACTCCCGGGGACAACATCAACCCCGCTCAGGGAGTCATGGTAGAGGGCCTCTCTAACGTTAAGCTCAGGATTTTTCAGGAGGTCGTGAAGGCTGACGGAACGGTCTTCCATTCCGAACTGGAAGGCCAGCTTGGGCAGGTAAACGTCCCCGTCAATCAGGAGAGTGGAGAGACCGAGACCAGAAAAGTATGTCCCGAGGTTCGCCGTGACCGTCGTCTTGCCGGCTCCACCCCGTCCAGTTACAACTATCGATACCATAAAATCATCTCCCGACAAAGCCATAGAACAGGTAGACGTTTCAGGTTAAAGGTAATGCCCAATTACCAAAGAATAAAAGGGGTTAAATGAAGTCCTCAAGGGTTTTTGCCCTGACCATTATCGCTGCCTTCTCCCGGCCGTAGAAGACCTCAACGAGCCCCTCGGACTCAAGTTCCCTAACTGTCCTCAGGAGCGTTGAGGCAGGGGTTTCGAGTTCGGCGCTGAGATTGTGGAGAGCAACCGCCCTCTTCTTGGTCGCCAGAACCTTGTAAACAACGTCCTTACGGCGCCCGAACATCAACTCGGCACCAATTATAGTACACCCTTCACCTAAATAAACCTTCCGAGGACATTTTTGACGAATGGGCAAAGGTCAGGTTTATAAGCCCGGCAGAGCACCGGCGAGCATGAGGGGAGTTATAGAGAGGCTGAACGATGAGGGGCTTGGGGTTCTGAGGGCAGGAAAGAAGGAAATCCTAGTTCCCCATGCCGCCCCGGGAGACGAGGTCGAAATCCTGAAGACGAGGAGGAAGAAGAGGAAGGTGATAGCTTTAGAGTTCAGAGTCATAAAGCCCTCCAGTCTGAGAACAGAGCCTCCCTGCCCCTACTTCGGTCGTTGCGGGGGGTGCCTACTGCAGCACATCCCCTACGAGGAGCAGGTTCATTGGAAGGCTGGAAAGCTCTCGCGCCACTTAGGTCAAAACGTTGAAGTCATGCCTTCGCCGAAGATATTTGGCCACAGGAACAGAATAGATGTTGTCATCTCAACAAGCGGAATAGGCTTTCGCCGGTACGGGACCTGGTGGGAGGCCGTCGACATAACCATCTGTCCCGTCTTCGGGGAGGCCAGTTCCAAAGTACTCAAGTCGCTCAGGGAGTTCATAGAGGACTTCAAGCTCTCCGAGTACGACATAAAGAAAAACGAGGGGTTTTTGAGATACGTCGTTATCAGGGAGGGCAAGTTCACGGGCGAGCTGATGGTAAACCTAGTAACAAAGGAAGGAAAGCTTCCTGAGGAGTTCCCGGACTACTTCCCCTACGCAACTTCGGTATACTGGAGCGTCAACAGAACCGAGAGCGACGTCTCCTACGGGGATGTAGAGAGGTTCTGGGGGCAGGAGTTCATAAGGGAGAAACTTGGCGATGTAGTTTACCTGATACACCCGAACAGCTTCTTCCAGACCAACAGCTATCAGGCAGTAAACCTTGTTAAGAAGGTCGCCGAACTCGTTGATGGTGAAAGGGTTCTTGACCTTTACTCCGGTGTGGGAACCTTCGGAGTTTACCTGGCAAAGGAAGGGCTTGAGGTTGAGGGGGTTGAGATAAACCCCTTTGCCGTGGAAATGGCAAAGAAAAACGCCCGCCTGAACAACGTTAACGTAGCCTTCCGGGTCGGCAGGGATAGGAACGTCGGGAACCTTTCGAACTATGATACAGTGATAGTTGACCCACCCCGTGCCGGTCTTCACCCAAAGCTGATACAGAAAATTTTAAAAGACACCCCTGAGACTCTCATCTACGTCTCGTGCAACCCAAAGACCCTAGCCCAAGACATCAGTGCACTTGCTGGGAGGTATCGGCTGGAGTTTGCGCTTGGTCTCGACATGTTCCCTCACACACCCCACGTTGAAGCCATAACTCTCCTGAGGAAGTTTGATGTTTAAACCACCAATACCGATACCTTAATAAACGATGGGTGCGCATTTAGAACTTAAGGTGAGGAGAGATGTTAGACGAGAGGGACAGGATAATCCTGGAAATGCTCACGAAAGATGCTCGCACGCCTTTCACCGAGATAGCTAAGGTGCTGGGCATAAGCGAAACTGCCGTCAGGAAGAGGGTGAAGGCCCTGGAAGAGGCAGGGGTAATAAAACAGTATACTATAATCGTTGACCCGGCAAAGCTCGGCTACAACCTCGTTAGCATAACCGGGGTTGACACGAAGCCGGAAAAGATATTCGAGGTCTCCAACAGGCTCAAGGAGTTTGACTTTGTAAGGCACGTCTACCTCACGAGCGGTGACCACATGATTATGGCCGAGATATGGGCCAAGGATGGGGAGGATCTCTCCGGGATAATCTCCGACAAGATAGGCAAGATAGACGGCGTCGTTAAGGTCTGCCCGGCAATAATTCTCGAAAAGATGAAGTGACTCTTTTTGCTTTCCCAACCTTTTCTTTAGCATCCTGAATTTGCTTTGATCAATGCTTTTGGAGAACGGTTGAGAATTCTGGTGGTCCCGCGGCCCGGATTTGAACCGGGGACCTGCGGATCTACAGTCCGCCGCCACTCCCAGGCTAGGCTACCGCGGGACCTCTGCCCGAACGGTAATCATTAGAGCAGGTTTATAAATTTTTCTCCATACCTAAAGCGGTGGCGCTAATGCTCGATCCAGTGACACTGGCGATGCCCCTCGCGAAAAGGATTGAGGAGGAAATCCTGAGAACCAAGAAACTCCCGAACGGAGAGGAAATCAGAAAAATCCTCGCAATCTCGGGCTGGAGGGGGTTCATTCGGACAGGGGGCTGGCCCTTTTAAGGAACCGCTGGTTCGTCGTGCTGGTCTTTCCCAGGGAAAACGGGACAGTAATAGACATCATCCCCTCAACGGGAGAGCTCAGTGATGCCTTAGAAGTCGTCGTTTACCACGACAGAAAGCTCAACGCCCTGATAGCTGAGATACTTCCGGCCAACGAGCTTGAGTACGAGGGGAACATCGGTCTGGAGCTGGTTATGGTAGACGCCGAGAGGGGAGAGTTAATCAGCACACCGGTCTTAGGTGAGTTCGATGAGGATGAAGATGGCTCATACCTTCTCATAGACGGCGAGACCTTTAGGCGGTGGAAGGAGAGCGGAAAGCTGAACGTCTGCCCCATCTGCGGGGGAGAGCTGGTGTGGAAGGGAAGAGAAGCCCGCTGCCTCGAGTGCGGATACCGGGTTAAGGTTAGAGATAAGATATAAGTACCAAAAAGGCCAAACAGTAGACGGTGAGGAGATGATAGTGAAGTTTGATGTGTATTTTGACGGTAAACATTGGTGCGCCCGAGAAGTTGATGGAGATATATCCACACAGGAAAAATCCTTGATGAGCTCATGGAGAACCTCCGCGAGGCCGTTGAGCTCCATTTTGAGGAGGAGATCGAGAGGGGAGAGAAGATTGCAAAAAGGTGATCTTTGTGAGCCGTGTAATTAAATCCCAGCTGGTAAAATACTCCCATCTTGCCCACCAACGCGGTTTAACCGCAGCCTTCGGCGGGAACCTGAGCGTAAGGCTCGGGGACAGGGTTTTCATAAAAGCGACCGGCGTCATCATGGACGAGATGGACGAGGGCCAGGTTGCCGTTATCGACATGAGGGGAAACCAGATCTCTTCCGTAAGGCCCTCCTCCGAGTACCGCCTTCACTTAGCGGTTTACAGAAAGAGGCCCGACGTTAAAGCCATAGCCCATCTTCATCCACCTTATTCGATAGCTGTCTCGGTTCTCTTGAGGGATGAACTACCGATAATAACGCCCGAAGCTGAGCTCTACCTCGGAAAGATACCAATAGCCCCCTTCAGGCCCGCCGGAACGGAAGAGCTGGCCGAGGTGACATCAGAGGCCTTGAGAAAAGCTGACGCAGCTATAATGGAAAGGCACGGGATAGTCACCGTCGGCAGGAGCCTTAGGGAGGCATTCTACAAGGCAGAACTGGTGGAAGAGAGCGCAAAACTCTGGTACATGATGAAAAAGCCATAAACACGAAATGAGCGGAAAAATAAAGCTCACTTAACCTGCTCAAGGGCTCCGAGGACCTCCCAGATGATGGTTCTCGTATGCATGGGCATATTGGGATCCTCGCTTATCTCCTCAAGGATCGCTATGGCATCAGCCGCCCTGACGGCCGGCTCCTTGCTCTCGTCGAGGAGAACCTCTATGGCCTGCTCGGCGGCCCGCCTAATGTTCCTTGGGACGACGGTGTCTTGGACGACCTGCTCCTTGAGAACTTGCACTATTTGCTGGATCAGCTCGCTGTTCATATTCTCACCTCCGGCCTATTCTAAAAAATTGTTACTAAAATCCTCCCGGCTTATTTTAATCCCTCTCAACTAAAAAGCTTTTCGGTTAATGTCGAAATCCTCCCGGAAAAGCCTCGAAGAATCATCTTTTAGATTAGCACTCCACCGTGGGAATTTTGATTCAAAAGTTTAACAGACGGATAAAAGCAAACTTTTAAATGGAGGCCATCAACTTTCAGAACGGTGGTCATCGTGAGGGGAAAGTCCCCGTACATCGCGGTTGTTATAGTGTCACTCCTGCTGGCGGTCGCTGCGAGCGGTTGCGTCAGCACCGGAACCAAGGGGAAAGTTCTCGTGGTTGGGACGAGCGCAGACTTTCCGCCCTTTGAGTATAAGAACGCAAGCAACGGCCAGATTACAGGCTTTGACATCTCCCTGATAAAGCTCATAGCCAAGAAGATGGGCTACGACAAGGTCGAGATAAAGGATATGGACTTTGACTCCCTCATCCCGGCGCTCCAAGCAGGTAAGGTCGACGTGGTCATTGCGGGCATGACGATAACGCCGGAGCGCGAGAAGGTCGTTGACTTCAGCATCCCCTACTGGGAGGCAGACCAGGCCGTCCTCGTCAGGAAGGGCTCCGGGATAAAGGTCTCCTCGGTGGACGACCTCAAGGGCAAGAAGATAGGCGTTGAGAAGGGGACAACGGGGGCAATTTACGTAAAGAATCACCTCGGGAACAGTTCGACGATAAAGGAGTATCCAACCTATGTCGCGGCGATAGAGGCCCTCCTCAACGGACAGGTTGACGTCGTCGTCCTTGACAGCCCGGTTGCAAAGATGTTTTCCAAGAAGTACAACGTTGAGATAGTTTACACCATAAAGACCGGCGAGCACTACGGCATAGCGGTCAAGAAGGGCAACAAAAAGCTTCTTGACGGGATAAACAAGGCACTCAAGGAGATAATGAACTCCTCGGAGTGGGACAAGCTCGTCGAGGAGTACTTCGGGAGCTGACTTCCCTTTCCCTTTTCCGGAGGGTGTTAACATTGATGGGGGCAGTTTCTCTTGACGTTGCAATGAGGATGCTCCTCGAAGGGGCGAAGATGACGGTTGTCCTCTCGGTTCTCTCGATAATCCTCGGCCTCCTCGTTGGACTCCCTGTGGCGATAATGGAGACCTA
>NZ_JALTCZ010000130.1:0-756 GCF_027008145.1 Thermococcus sp.
ACCCCTCCACAAGCTCGTCCACCGCCTTGGCACCGAAGAGCATCGCCACAGCATTGCCTATCGCGCCGAATATCGTATCCGCCCTGGGAAGCTCTCTTACAGGCCCCCTGGGAATTAGCCTGACGGCCTTGAAGCTGAGCCTGGGCATCACCCTGCCTCCAGCTTTTCTTTCACCCCCGAGAAGAGGCCATCAAAGTCCTTGAGAACGTCAATGACTTGCTTCTTCCCAACGGGTATGGCTATCTTCTCCTTCTCCTCGCCGGTGCGGTAATAGTCGGCACTCCTGAACTCGAATGTCTCAAAGCTGAACTTCACCTTTCCGTAGCCTCTGGAACCAGAACCGCCAAGGTAGCTGTCCTCAAGGAGGGCCATCGCCGTTAGGAGGTTCTTTATGTCGTCCTCCCACTGTTTTAAGTCCTCGACGTTGTAGATTATCTCGAACTTGAACTCCGCTCCAGCAACGACGCGCTCGTTGGTTCTCGGGTTGGCCTGAGACGTTACCCTGTCAATGCCAACTTCGATTTTCGCCTCGGTTATCTCCTCCCCCGCTCTCCATCTGTCCTCCCAGTCCTTTGCGAGGAAGGCATCCCTAACGATAAGCCTTGAGGGAAAGTTGCTCTCCTTCCCGCTCGCGCCGAAGAGACGGCAGACGGGACAGTTGATTGCGGTGGAATAGTCGGGACAGACGTGTATCCATCCACGGTTTATCCTCTTGTTGAAGAACCTGCCGCAGTTTTCCTCGTTCAAGGGCCTGCA
>NZ_JALTCZ010000130.1:766-1917 GCF_027008145.1 Thermococcus sp.
AACTGCCAGAGGAATAGTTTTTCAGAGTCGGGTATTTATCCTTCCACTCATCGAGCTTGGAGTTAGTGAAAACCTCAAACAGGCTCCTCAGCTTCCCCTTTAGTGAGGAGCCCGGGATGTAGGGCAGACCAGTGTGGGGGTCCTTTATGACAGGGTTGTCAATACCCCCTATCTCTGAGACGTCCCTCTGGGAGCCTATGTGGAGGCCGGTGAGGGCCTTAATCCTGCCCCGGATAACGACTTTCCCATAAAAGTGCCTGTCCATCATTCACCACCTCCAAAGAACCTGTGGTAGGCAACAACGGCCTGAAGGAAGTCGTAAAACTCCTCAAAGTGAGCAACATCGGGCTTCTCCATCAGGACGGCCAGCATTGGATCGAGGACTCTGTGAAATGCATCAAGGGCATGTTTAGCCCCTCCCGTGGCTCTGCCAACGGCATAAGCCAGCAGATAGCGGGTCTTTACAATGTCGTCCCTTATGTCGGTGTCCCCCTTCTTCAGCTTCAGCTCGATGGTTCGCGCCATCTCAAGGACTTTCCTTACCTGGTTCGTCTTGAGGTTCTGGGCTCTGAGATAAGCCGCCACGACAATGGCGTTCGCAAGTCTTTTCTCTGGGCTCCAGCCGGGAAAAGCCCCTTTCTTCCTGCTCTCTTCCAGCTCTTGAGCTATCTTTCTGAAGTATGGCTCAATGTCCTTCCACGATATTCTGTTCTTCTCGAAGGCTTCTCTTATTCCTATTACGTCCGGGTTTTCTCCGAAGAGTTCACCGACGTTGCCCCCATGGGCCTCCCTCTGATACCTGCCCATACCATGGCCCGGGTGGCCTTTTCCGTAAACCATCAAATCACCCCCTAACTGCCATCAAAACAACCTTCAAAATGCCATCAATCCAGTAGATCGGCTGCGGCTCACCCTTCAGGGCGGCCCCCGCATCTATCCCGACGAGCTCGGGGAAGAGGCCCGAGAGCTTGTGCCTGCCGAGAAGGTAGGCTATCAGGTAAGCCCACTTCACGCTCTTCGGGTCCCTGACGTAGAGCTCTCTGAGCTCAAGAATTCTCCACAGAAGGCCTTTCTTTGACTCAAGTTCCTTCACCAGTCTGCCGTTTCCGGCGTAAACCCTCGGCTTGTAGGTCTTCCAGAGCTCTTCGTAC
>NZ_JALTCZ010000131.1 GCF_027008145.1 Thermococcus sp.
TTACGTTGTCCTCTCTGTCTATGACTACGATGACCCCCACTGTGAGGGAGATGTAAAGTTCGCACCTGATATCCTCAAGGTGAACGATGTAACAGCCAGGTTAATCCCCTCCAATTGGACGAGAGGAACGGCGACCTACACCGGGATACCCTACAGCACTTACGTGGTGGGGATCGGGAACGAGACCTGTACGGCGGGTTTCACTGAACTTTCCACCCTTATCCTACCCTACCTCAGGGCGGGCGACTACATCCTCCTCATCAATGGCGGGAAAGACCGGCTCTGCAGGGTGCAGGGGAGCCTGTATACGATACACTTCGGATTCTTTAAGAAAGGTACTGAGGAAGGAAAGGAAGTGTCGCTCCTACTTGTTGGAAGGGGATAAAATCGGCTCCCCAGCGAATCATGTTCGGAATGTAACGTTCATGTGATTTCTGGGGAAAGGCCTATAATATTCAAAAACCAACCGGATTAACGGGAGCCACTGGGAATCTGCATCGGGTGCAACTTAAAGAGGGGCGCCACACCTGCAGGATGCGCCTTCTGAGAACGGTGTATTAAGGCGCAAGCATGGATGTGAGGGGGAAATTGGGGTGGTTGTAGAAGGTTTGATTCTTTACTCTTTCCTCCGGCCTTTTCAACAGGGGAGCAGGGGGTGGATCTTGAGGTTCTTAAGGGGGTGAAAAGATGAGGAAAAATATTAGCGAGCTCATAACCCTCCGTGGAAGGAGGGCCCTTATAACAGGTGCCGCTTCGGGAATAGGAAGGGCGACAGCTTTACGCTTCGCCGAAGCCGGGGCGGATCTGGAGCTAGTGGATATCAACGAGTCCGGCCTCATGGAAACGAAGAGGCTTGCAGAGAAGTTTGAAGTTGAGGCCAACGTTCACCGTGTAGACCTCTCGCGGAAGGCCGAGATAGACGCCCTCTGGGAGGGGCTGAAAAACAGGGAGCCAGATATACTCGTCAACAACGCCGGGGTCTACTGGTTTAAGGACTTCACAGAGGTTGATGAAAGTTTCTACGGGAAGGCCATGGCGATAAACCTCCACTCTGTCTTCTGGATGTGTCGGCACTTCGTTGAGAGGAGGAAGGATAAAGGCGGTGTCATCATAAACGTGAGCTCAATAGAGGCTTTTCTGCCCTTTGCCAAGGGTTTAGTCCATTATGATGCAGCGAAGCTCGGCGTCGTTGCACTCACGAGGGCGATAGCGAGGGAGCATGGAAGGAGGATAAGGGCCAATGTCCTCGTGCCGGGAGGCATAGAGACGGAAGGCGTGAAGAAGCTCAAGAAGGAGGCGATAATGAAGTTCGACACTGGAAAGATAGGCATCTCCTTCCACTTCAATGCGAGGCTTCCCATGGGGCGCTTTGGAAAGCCGGATGAAGTGGCCCGTGTCATGCTCTTCCTTGCCAGCGACATGGCCAGCTACGTTAACGGGGCCATAATTCCTGTTGATGGCGGTTTTCTCTCAACGTAGTTCAAAGGGCACCTCGGCTTCCTCTCCCCTTTCGATTTTGTGGAGTTCCTTCCTGTAGGCCTCAAGCGGTCTATCCTCGACCTTAAGAAAACCGGCGAAGGTTTTGGGCCTCTCATCCAGCTCGTCGAAGAACTCGGGATAGCGTTTGTCCCTGATCAGATGGTGGTCGAGGATTATCTCAGCGTTCGTCTCGCGGATTATCCCGTTGAGGTTTTTAATCCCAGTTTCCCAGGATCCTGCCGCCCGGGAGCCGAGATAAGTCGGCGGCCCACCGGTTATGAGCAAATCTGGGCTCTTCTCAATTATCCACTCGACCGCTTTTCTGTTCAGCAGCTGAATGTCGCTGGCGTGAATCACCCTTTCGGAGCCATCATCAATTAAAACCATCACGACGAAGCCGAGCTTGCTCCCTTCGCTCCCGTGGGGAACTGCAGGGGAGAACTCCAAGATAACCCCCCCGAGGTCAAAGGTTCTCCCATCGGCAAACTCTATTCTCTCCGCTATCGGCTCCGCGTTCTTTAGAAAGGCCCAGGCGCGCTTCCTCTGGCTGAAGTTTATGTGCTCCCGCGGGTGCTTGATGAAGAGGAGCTTATCTCGATAAATCTCCCCCGCAAAGGCTTCGCTCGAGCTCTCGTAGAGACCCTTAAAGAAGGGCGTGTGGTGGTCGTAGTGGTAATGGGAGATGGTCACAACATCAGCCCTTCTGGCGTAGCCCTGAAGCTTTCTCCTCATCCGGTGGAGGGTTTCAATTTCGATTTTGGCCGGCGGAAGACCGTAGCGCTTCGGCCCTAGGGCGACGCCTGGATCGATGAGGATTTTTAGGCCAGAGGCTTCAACGAAGGTCGCCAAGCTTCTAACGCCGAGGCTTTCAGAGGTGAGGGGAATAACGCGCATTTTATCACCGGAGCATGTTTGGACTAAAGGTTTAATAAGGCATGCCTCAAGACCAAGAGCCAGACCTTCTGATAGTTTTTTCCAAAAAGCCCAGAACATCGTTCCACACGTCATCAAACTCCGGCAGTTCCCTCAGCTGGTGGCTCAGGTTGCTCTCCCAAGCCCTTTCATAGTAAGGCCTTCTGCCTTGAAGGGCATGCACGTCCGGCTCAACCCCCTTAGCCTCGAACTTGGGACGGAGTATCCGAGCCACACTCGCCAAATCAGCAGCATTTTTTAGAAACCATATATCGTACAAGTCCCTTGGCCTCGTCCTCTGAAACAGGGACCTGATTTTCTCAGCTAAGATCTCCTCCAAGCTGTAAGCCCTGACGCTTACCACAGAAAACCTCGGGCTGTCCGAATAACCATGCAGAATCGGCCTTTCTTGAAGAGGCAGCAGTATCTTCTCGTACTTTTCCAGAGTTATGTCCATTTTAATCTTCGGAGGATTTCCAGTCCTGTTGAGCAGTCTAAAAGGAATCCGAACTTCAAATCCAAGGAGTTCTCCTTTGAAAAGCTTCACCCCATATCTCGGCCTCAGCTCAAAATCCAGGAACTGAAGGGGTCATTCGCTGGCCGCTTCAACGGCTTCGGCTATCTTAACCCGAACCTCCTCTATACTCGGCTCCTCCAAAAGCAGGGTATAATCAAGATCCTCAGAAAACCTGTAGTCCGGGAAGTAAGCCTTTTTCAGGCAGGTACCTCCCTTAAAGGCCAATACCCTCCAAAACTTTGACTTCCAGAGACCGTAGAGCATCCAGCTTATAGCGTAGTCCTTCTCAACGGTAGAGACCGGAACCCCAAGCTCGGAACTCAGGACCTTTATCTCGTCCTCAATCATTCTACCTCCTCCCAGTAATCATCCGGAACGTTGACTCGAAGGCCCCACCGATAGTTAAAGCGGCCTCCGGGGGGCATTGAAGGGTCAAGGAGTGCAAAGCTCTTCCGGTCCCTTTCAGAGAGCCTAATCTCCTTCTCAATCCCAAGGGCTAACCTCTCGCTCAAAAATCCCAAACGCTTCAGGACGGCCCTGCTCTTCATCCTCTCGGCGTACTCCAGCAGCTTTTCATAGTCCAGTCTCGCGTTCTTGAGGGCCTTAAGAACCTCGATTATTCCCCCGCAGTACTTGGGCTTGTCCAAACAGTCCACTATCGTCTTTTCTGGATCTGTTATCCGAACCTTTCTGCGTCCAAGACGTATGGTACTGATTCCAAAAAACTTCTCAGGACTGACTACGATCACCTTAAACCTCTTGCCGTCGACGATCAGGAGCTTCCGGTAGTCCTTCTTCACTGGTGTCTGGATGAAAATCGTTCTTGGGATCTGCTCAGTCATTCCATAATAGTTTAGGGCTGACCAGTAGGCAACCGCTCCGCTGGGCACTAACAACTGCCCCAAAACGAACTCATGGGGCGAAGAAGCCTTTCCGGGTTCTAAGGAGAGAGCGTAGATGCCCTTGGCGACTCTCCGGAGAAACCCCTCTCTGAGGAGGGCCTCAAGGTAGTAGTCTAACTGCCTCTTGGTCATGCCAAGCTTCTCTTGGGCTTCCTTCTTGGTGAAGACATCTCCCAGTTCTGAGAGCCGCCTCAGGACCTCTGTGGTATTCATATTTTCTCACCATAATCCCAATATAACCGGATGAAAATGAGAATTTTTGAATATAAAGGTTTTGGAAATGGGAGACTGTTCTAGATTCATAAATAAAAAGACAACAAATGGTCCCTGCTACTCTGAGCTTACAAGGTTTATGTGTTTGAGCTTTAGAACGTCTTTGAGCGGGCCTAAGAGTTCTCCGGCCTTTAAGAGCACTCCTGCACCGAGGAGTATCACTGCAAAAATGAGCCTTGCTTCCGCTAACCCAACCCAGTCCACGACGAAACCATAGATGAAGTAGAAGCCACTCATGGCCAACGCTGAGACCATCGAGTAGATTGACATCATCGTAGCCCTCTTCTCGCTCGGTATCCTGTGTTGGAGTTCCACGCCGAGGTTGAAGCCAAAGGCCGTGTGGACTATCGTAACGAGGATTCCAAGGGCGATTATCCAGAGCGGGTTTTGGTAAATGACGGAGAGAGCGGTTAGGACTGGAATGATGACGGGGGTGAGATGAGCCAGGCCACTACTAAAAAGAGATTGGAGAAAAAGTTAGAAGAATAAAATCGCAATATTTTAGTTAACCGATGACACATATCTGTCTCCATTGTCCTCCCTATTTTTTAACAGCAAAACCTTTTAACCCCTCCTTTCTAGAGCACTTTCGAAGGGGTGGGATGATGGGGCACCTTCAACCGATGACACCCACTCCTCGGAAAAGTCTCCTTTGGCCGAAAGAAGGCCGTAGAAGGGAGATTTGAGTTGAAAACCGATGATGAGTGTCATCCCTCCTGAGAGATGATGACATTATCCCCACCTGAGGTGGTTCAATGCTGGGTTTTTTTAAAAGGAAGAAGGAGAAGCACGGGCCCTTCGTTTATCTCAGCGAGCCAACTTTCCTCTACCACACCAGAACGGAGAAAGCTATAGTAGAAATCATCGGGGAAAAGCTCAACACGGACAACATCCTCGTACCCTCCAAATACGGCCTCAGGGACACGAGCGACAGGATTCCCAAGGCTGAATACCTCGTTGCAGTTGCCCCGCTCGGCAAGTTCACATCCCTCGTTGGTCGCGAGGTCAAAATAGGTCAGGAGCTCGGTATTAAGGTCTTCACCCTGCTCATCGCGAGAGAGGAGGACGAGCTCGTCTACCTCTGGGTCGAGGGGATTCCGGAAGAAGTCGAGTGGCTTTCACCTGAGGAGACCGAGGAGTTCATGAAGACCTTCCTCAACAGAGAGTTCATGGACTACCTGAAGAACGCCCTTCTCTTCGGCTCAAGGAGGAGGGAATGGTAGAAAAGAAAAAGTTCAGGCATTGGCCCTCTTTCTCTCTATGTAGTCGCATATTGCCTTTGCTGCCCTCTTCCCATCGCCCATCGCTAGGATAACCGTCGCCTCACCCCTTATCGCATCACCGCCTGCAAAGACACCGGGAATGCTAGTCATCAGGTTCTCGTCAACGACGAGGGTTCCGTCGGGGTTAGTCTTCAGGCCCGGAGTTTCAGCTATTATCCTGTTGGGTTCGAGGCCTATCGCTATTATGACAGTGTCCGCTGGTAGGGTTACGTACTCGCCAGTTCCCACTATCTTCCTCTTACCCCTCTTATCGCGCTCCTCCAGCGGTTTCATTCTCTCGAACTTAACAGCTTTGACCCTGCCGTTCTCGTCGCCTATGAACTCGACCGGCTGGAGGAAGAACTCGAACTTCACTCCCTCTTCCTCGGCGTGTTGAATCTCCTCGATACGGGCCGTCATGTCCTCCCTTCCGCGGCGGTAGGCGATGGTAACCTCACTCCCTAGCCTCAGGGCCGAGCGTGCCGCGTCCATAGCGGTATTTCCGGCGCCGATGACTATCGTCCTCTTTCCTATCGCTATTGGCGTGTCGTACTCGGGAAACTCGTAGGCCTTCATGAGGTTGACCCTCGTCAGGAACTCGTTTGCGCTGTAAATCCTCCCTAGGAGTATTCCCGGGATGTTGAGGAGCTTTGGCGTCCCGGCCCCGGTCCCTATGAAGACGGCATCATATTCTTGAAGCAGTCCTTCTATCGTAACTGTCCTCCCGACGACGTGGTCGGTGAGGATTCTAACGCCGAGTTTTCTCAGTTTTTCGAGTTCCTTCTCGACGATTTCCTTTGGGAGTCTGAACTCGGGAATACCGTACATCAGGACTCCCCCAGGCTCATGGAGGGCCTCAAAGATTGCCACGTCGTAGCCGAGCTTAGCCAGCTCGCCGGCGCAGGTGAGTCCAGCGGGGCCGGCTCCAACGACCGCCACCTTCCCTTTCCCGCAGACCTTAGGTTTCATCTTCTCCAACAGCTCGTCCTCTATGCCGTGCTTCCTCGCGTAGTCCGCAACAAACCTTTCGAGCTTGCCGATGTCTATGACGTCCCCGACCTTGCCCATGACGCAGTTCTTCTCACACTGGTCCTCCTGC
>NZ_JALTCZ010000132.1 GCF_027008145.1 Thermococcus sp.
TTTTGGAACTTCACCGCGTAGAACCGCGAGGAGGTTCCGCACAGCCTGGAAGCCCATGTCATCCATTGCCTCCCTTGAGAGACCTGCGTGGTGGGGGGTTAATACCGTTTCCCACTCGTACCTGAAGAGTTCATGCTCCTGAACTGGTTCTCTCTCGAAGACGTCGGTGGCGTAGCCCTTGAGTTTGCCCTCCTCGATGGCCTTAACGACGGCTTTCTCGTCCACGAGGGTTCCCCTTCCAATGTTCACCAGGTACTTGCCCTCAAGGAGCTTTATCCGCTCTTCGTTGATTATATGGTAGGTTTCCAGAGTCGCTGGAAGGGCAAGGATAACGATGTCGCTCTCCTTCAGGACGCCCTCAAAGGGTCTGTAAACAGCGCCGACCTCTCTCTCGACCTCTTCTTTCCTCGACCGCGACCAGTAGAGTATCTCCGTTCCGAGAGCCTTCATTCTTCTCGCTATCGCCTTCCCTATAGCCCCCATGCCGAGGATTCCCACCTTCTTGCCGTAGACCGTCTCTATGTCCTTGAAGGCGCTCCATATCATGGCGTGGCTCTCCCATTTCCCTGAACGGATGAGCTTATCGGTGTAGGCTATCTTCCTGAGGAGCGCTATAGTTAAGCCGACTGCAAACTCCGCAACGGCTTCGCTAAGCCAGCCGGAGACCTTGGTAACGTAAATCCCGCGTCTCGTGGCCTCTTCAATGTCAACGTGGTCGTAGCCAGCTGAGTGACAGCTTACCACCTTAAGCTTTTCCGCCCTCTCTATGACTTCCTTCGGTAAGGGGTTCAGGGGCGAAATTATCACGCCGTCAAACTCGCCAATCCGCTCCTTCAGCTCTTCAACACTGGGATAAAGGATGAACTCGACGTCAGCGTACTTCTTGAGCTCTTCAGTCGGTTTGCTCTTCATCTTGAAAAGAACCGCCACCTTTGGCCTCATGTTATCACCTTAAGATGGTTATCGAAACGGAGCTAATAAGGTTTTTGGCGACCGGGAAAACTTAAAAAGCACCTCAGGGGTTTCCCATTAGGTGGTGTCGATGAGCAGGGTTAAGAGAGAACGATGGAGCAAGGAGTTCAGCGAGTGGTACAACGAGCTTATAGAGACAGCTGGAATACAGGACAAGCGCTACCCTGTCAAGGGAATGAACATATGGCTTCCCTACGGCCTTAAAATCATGCGCAACATAGAGAGGTTCATCCACGATGAAATGGCCAGAACAGGCCACGATGAGGTTCTCTTCCCGGCTCTAATCCCCGAGAGCGAGTTCCAGAAGGAGGCCGAGCACATAAAGGGCTTCGAGGATGAGGTTTACTGGATCACCCACGCCGGCCTTGACCCTCTCGATATAAAGCTCATCCTCAGGCCGACGAGCGAGACGGCTATGTACTCCATGTTCTCCCTCTGGATAAGGTCGCACGCGGATTTGCCCTTCAAGATCTACCAGATAGTGAACGTTTACAGGTACGAGACCAAGCACACGAGGCCCTTAATCCGCGTCAGGGAGATAAGCAGGTTTTTCGAAGCCCACACCGCCCACGACAGCTACGAAGATGCCGAGAGGCAGATAAGGGAAGACCTTGAGATATTCGACAGGCTTGCGAAGTTCCTTGCCCTGCCATACATAGTCTCAAAGAGGCCCAAGTGGGACAAGTTCCCCGGAGCCTACTACTCCCTTGGAGCAGAGGTCATGATGCCGGACGGAAGGACGCTCCAGATAGGGACGATGCACAATTACCGCCAGAACTTCGCAAAGGCCTACAACATACAGTACGAGACTGAGACGGGAGAGCACGAATACGTCCACCAGACGACCTTCGGGATGAGCGAGAGACTTCTCGCAGCGGTCATAGGAGTGCACGGCGACGACAACGGCATCGTCCTCCCCCCGACAATAGCCCCTATAC
>NZ_JALTCZ010000133.1 GCF_027008145.1 Thermococcus sp.
CTTAGACGGTGGCTTTTCGGGGTCGAAGAAGAGCTCGTTTATAAACCGCTCGGCCGTTATGGTTGTTCCCCCCAGATTCAGTCTTAACCTCACTCTGCCCGGGAGAAGTTCAACGTCCAACAGCTCGGCCGTACCTCCTGGCTTTAGGAAGACGTTCTCTGGCCTGAAGAAAAGTCTAACGGTGCCCTCCTCCTCCACGTCAAAGCACAGTTCCCCCAGACAGGCCCTTCCATCCTTGGCTTCAAGCTCAAGTATGTTGCCCGTCCCAAGGAACGTTGCCACGAACTTCGTTTTTGGACGGTAGTAGAGTTCCAGCGGTTTCCCTACCTGCTCTATCGTTCCGACGTTCATCACCGCTATCCTGTCGCTTATAGCCATTGCCTCTTCCTGATCGTGGGTGACGTAGAGGGTCGTTATCCCGAGCTCGCGTTGAATCCTCCCGATCTCAGACCTGAGGCGCTCCCTTATCTTGGCGTCGAGGTTGCTCAAAGGCTCGTCAAGCAACAAAACTTTGGGCTCAACGACGAGGGCCCTCGCGAGGGCTACCCTCTGTTGCTGTCCACCGCTCAACTGTTCGGGATAGCGGTTCTCGAAGCCTTC
This sequence comes from Thermococcus sp., assembly GCF_027008145.1. Classification (GTDB taxonomy): domain Archaea; phylum Methanobacteriota_B; class Thermococci; order Thermococcales; family Thermococcaceae; genus Thermococcus. The sequence goes on from NZ_JALTCZ010000133.1 coordinate 601, forward strand.
AAGGCCAACAAGTTCCAGAGCTTCCCTGACCCTCTTCTCTATCTCTGCCTTTGGGAGTTTCCTCATCTCAAGGCCGAAGGCAACGTTCCTGAAGACCGTCATGTGGGGGAAGAGGGCGTAGTCTTGGAAGACTATCCCGATGCCCCTCTCATAGGGTGGCAACTCGTTGACAGCTCTGTCACCGAAGAGAACCTCCCCTGAGTCGGGCCTTTCAAAGCCCGCTATGATCCGAAGGGTTGTCGTCTTACCGCACCCACTCGGCCCTAGGATGGTTAAAAGCTCCCCATCCCTAACCTTGAGGTTACTTATCCTGAGGCAGAAGTCCTCCCAGCACTTTTCAATCCCCCTGAGCTCTACGCTCACCATACCTCCTCACCGATGTGCTCTATCATCATAAAGCTGAGTGCCGATACCAACATAAGGAGGACTGAGAGGGCCGATGCACTTCCGAACTGCCTCGCCCCAATGAACTTGTAAACCGCTATCGTCATCGTCGTATACTCCGGAGTGGCCAGCATGTAAGTTGCCCCCAGCTCTGCTATGCTCATTGCGAAGGCAAATATTGCCCCGACGACAAGCCCGCCAAGGGCAAGGGGCAGTTCAACCTTGAGGAAGGCAGTGAACTCCTTTGCACCGAGGCTGAGCGCAGCCTCGAAGAGGTTCTTCTTTATCTTTCCAAGGCTCGTTGAGATCGCCCTGAGAACGAAGGGGTACGCTATGATAACGTGCGCTATGGCAACTATCCAGAAGGTGTAGTAGAGGGGTGTACTGTGGAAAAAGCGAACGTAGGCGAGGCCTATCGTTATCGGAGAGCTGGCCAGGGGGAGCATCGCCAGGACATCGAGAACCCTCTTGCCCTTGAAGTCCCAGCGGTTGAGGACGTAGGCTATTGGAAGGGCAACGAGGGTCGAAAAAACGACCGTTGCAACGCCGAAGAGAAGGGAGTTTCTTATCGCGCCAAGTGTTGATGTCCCGAACATTGGGTTATAAGCCGTGGAGAAGACCCTGCGGTAGTTCTCAAGGCTGAGGTGACCGTTGAAGACCAGCGAGTCATAGAGAACCGCCAGGAGGGGAGCGACTATGAAGAGGAGGATTATGAGAATGTAGAATGCCATTCCAGCTCCCTTCAGTCCGAGGAAGTCTCTGAGAGTAAGCCGCCTGGTTTTCCTAACCAGCTTCTGCTCCTCCCTCTTTGAGTAGGCCTCAAGGCTCTTGAGGTAGAGGTACATGAAAAGTCCGCTCAGGGAAATCTGGATGATCGCCAGAGCGGCCCCAGTCCGGAAGTCTAGGAGAGTCATGACGGAGGT
>NZ_JALTCZ010000134.1 GCF_027008145.1 Thermococcus sp.
AGGCCAATAGGCATTATGAAGATGAATGACTCCGGCGACAAGGACTGGAAGGTTTTGGCGGTTCCGGCGGAGGATCCCTACTTCAAGGACTGGAAGGATATAGACGACGTCCCAAAGGCCTTCCTCGACGAGATAGCTCACTTCTTCCAGCGCTACAAGGAGCTCCAGGGCAAGGTGACCAAAGTCGAGGGCTGGGGCGACGCCGAGGAAGCCAAGAGGGAGATTCTCAGGGCCATCGAGCTCTACAAGGAGAAGTTTGGAAAGATGTGACCTCTTTTCAACTCTTTTTGGAGGCCAGGCCATGTACAAGCTCCTGAAGGTTAAGGACGTCGTGAGGATCCCACCCAGGATGTTCACGATGGATCCAAAAGATGCCGCAAAGCTGGTTCTCCGCGAGACGTATGAGGGCATCTACGATCGCGAGGAGGGCGTTATACTCTCGGTAATCGACGTCGGGGAAATCGGAGAGGGTGTTATAGTGCCCGGTGACGGTGCAACATACCACGAAGTCGTTTTTACTGTTCTCGTCTGGACACCGGAGCACCACGAAGTCGTTGAGGGGGAGGTCGTTGACGTCGCACCCTACGGGGCCTTCATCAGGATCGGACCTATGGACGGTCTAGTTCATATAAGCCAGCTCATGGACGATTACGTCGTCTTCGACGAGAAGAACAGGCAGTTCATAGGTAAGGAAACCAAGAGGATCCTGAAGCTCGGGGATTACGTGAGGGCGAGGATCATAGCGGTCAGCGTTAAGAGCAAGGTCATCAGGGAGAACAAGATAGGCCTAACAATGCGCCAGCCCGGTCTCGGCAAGTTTGACTGGATAGAGAAGGAGAAGAGAAAGGCCAAGGAGGAGTGAGCATGGCAAAGGAGCGGGCCTGCAGGCACTGCCATTACATAACAACAGAAGACCGCTGTCCCATCTGTGGGAGCAGGGATCTGAGCGAGGAGTGGTTCGACCTGGTCATAATCATAGACACGGAGAGCAGGATAGCCAAGAAGCTCCGCGAGAGCATACCCGAAGCAACTAAAGTCCCGGGCAAATACGCAATAAGGGTCAGGTGAAATGTACTTCCGTCTAACCCCCGAACTCAGGGCCCTGCTCAAGAGTCCTTTGGGAAGTTTAATTCGCGGGCCAATTCCAGAGCCATACCTCCGGATAAGGAAAGAGTTAGATGGCAGGTTCGTGATTACTGTTGGAGACGTTGTCACCGAGAACCTGCTCAGGCTCGGCATCACGCCTAGCATAGCCCTGTACGACCTAAAAACGAAGAGAAAGGAATACTCCCCAAATATTAAGGCCGACGCAGTCTTCATGACCGTCAAGAACCCTCCGGGAACTATAACGAAAGCTTTATTAGATACCGTCAGGAAGGCCGTCCGCCTTGCACTGAGGGGGCGCCCAGTCCAGATAATCGTCAACGGCGAGGAGGATCTCGGAGCCATCCCCGCGGTGCTCCACGCTCCTATAGGAGCGGTTGTCCTCTATGGCCAGCCTGACGAGGGGGTAGTGCTTATAAAGGTAACACCCGAATGCAAGCGCAGGTGTGCGGAGATACTTTCCAAGATGGAGGTGGTTCGTGATGGAGATTAAGGTGACCGAGATTAAGGAGAACAAGCTCCTAGGGAGGAAGGAGATATACTTTGAGGTCATCCATGAGGGCGAACCTACCCCGAGCAGGGAGGCGGTGAAGGGTAAGCTCGTCGCCATGCTCGACCTTGATCCGAACACAACGGTTCTCCAGTACATAAGGAGCTACTTTGGAAGCCACATTTCCAAGGGCTACGCCAAGGCCTACGAGACAAGGGAGAGGATGCTCTACCTAGAACCTGAGTACATACTGGTCAGGGACGGCCTGATAGAGAAGAGGGAGGAGTGAGGTGGTGGAGATGGCAAAGAAGAAAAAGACCAGCCAGAAGTGGAAGCTCTACGAGGTCAAGGGCGGTAAAATCGTCAGGAAGAGCAAGTTCTGCCCGCGCTGTGGGCCGGGAGTATTTATGGCCAACCACAATGACCGCTGGTCATGCGGCAGGTGCGGATACACCGAGTGGAAGAAGTGATTTCCTTTCTTTCACTCCGCTTTTCTGAAACCTGCGGGGCTTTAACTTAAAGGAGAAAAGAAAAAGTCAGCTGATGGCTGCCTGAACGGCAAGGTCGGCCCTAACGATACCGTAGCCGTAGTCAGCGTCCCAGCCAGTTGCACCACGATCGTCGGCGGTCACGTGAAGGATTTCTCTCACGGTGTTAGTGCTCACGTCGTCGAAGGCTCCAACCGGCAACACCGTGCGTAAGCGTTAAGAGTAAAGGGCTAAAACAGCGACCATGCCCACCTACTACGGCCTCAGGATAAGGCTACATCCCCAAGTGTACGAGCCGGCGGAAGACACCTTCCTGCTTGCCGAGAACCTTGAGGTTAAACTCGGGGAGAGAGCTCTAGACCTCGGCACAGGGACGGGGATAATAGCCCTCCTGATGGCCAGAAAGGCAGACTTCGTCCTCGGCGTTGACGTTAACCCCATAGCTATAGAACTGGCCCGGGAAAACGCCTGGCTGAACGGTATAGAGAATGTCGAGTTCCGCCTGAGCGACTTATTCAAGAACGTTACTGGAAAGTTCGATGTTGTAACCTTCAACGCCCCATACCTGCCTGGAAAACCCGAGGAGCCAATTGACCTGGCCCTCGTCGGGGGTGAGAGTGGAAGGGAGATCATAGACCGCTTCATCGAGAACGTTGGGGACTACATTTCCCCGGGAGGGAGGGTTTACCTCGTTCAGAGCTCCATAACTGGAATTGATGAGACCCTGAGAAGGTTCGAGAGAGCCGGCCTGAAGGCCAAAGTCATTGCAAGAAAGCACTTGTTCTTCGAGGACATAGTGCTGATACTCGCCTCGGGGAAGTGAAGCCGGCTTCTCACTTCCAGTAATCAGTCAAGTTTCTTGGGAAACGCTTAAATATTTTGACAATGAACTAGTTCATGCTCGATCCACCCCGATTTATGGTGGTGATCGATATGACATTGGTCGATTCGATATCGGGAACCAGCAATGAAGCCCTTCTGTACAGTAGAATAATAAAACTCTGGAATGAGCTTGAAGAACTAAAGGGGTTTGGTTTTCCACACCTCGTTGGGAGTCTGAGAATCGAGGGTGGCAGGATCGTTGACTTCGATGCGGAAATCATACTGATGAGGGGACTCAGGGAGTCGATAGTCGAAGACGCGGGGGTTATAGAGTTTATGATCCCTATCGAAAAGAGCGCCGGCCCGGAGGCCCTCGTTAAGAAAATCCTGAACATCCTAGGTGTTTGAAATGCCCACGGCCGTGGAGAGGGTTAAGGTATCCGACCCGGAGAACCTTGAGAGGGTTCTGCTGAACCCCGAGCTCTTCATCAGGGCCATCCCGAATTCCTCCACAGTGAGCGAGGGAGGGGAACTCAGGGTCAGGATAGGCTTCAAGCTATTCGTGTTCTCCGCGAGGGATGACTATACAGTAACTTTCTATACAGAGCGAAAAGGATATGTCTATGAGTTTAAGGGAAAGAAGAGCAGACTCACGTTCAGGCTGAAGCCCGAAAAGGACGAGCTCGTGGTTGAGGCGATATACGACGGGAGGCTCAAAAGGCTGATCGGGCTGGAGTTCAGGAAGTTCGCCGAGCAACTGGCCGAGAACCTTGAGGCGCTCTTCAAGGAGATTCCCCCGGCCTTTAAGAGGAAGGTAGCCGAAGGCACCTTCGAAGTTGACTTTGAGACCCCGGAGGACTTCAAGAGGAAGATCTACGGCTTTCTCCTTGAGAAGACCGAAGAAGTCCTGATTTCAGAAAGCACCCTGCTCCAAGTCGCAAAGCACCTGATAGGAGAGGATGAGGGGGTATACTACGTCTCTGGGACTTCAACCGACGGGAAGAGGAGGCTCCAGCTTGTCCTCCAGGATGGAAAACCGACGAGCGTAAGGTATGTTGAGGAAGGAAAATCCCGGGTGGCCAGGCTTTCACTCAACCCGGCTGAGATTGGGCGCATAGTAAAAGACGTGGCCGGGGATTTCGTTATTAACATCTGGAGAAAGGTCGGGAGGGTTTGAAATGCCGATTAAGAAGATATACACTGAGGCATACCTCCTTTATGACGACGGGCTCCACAAGGTCTTCTGGCTCGGTATAGAGGAGGCAGACGAAGAGAAAGGCATCCTAACGAACCAGTACATGATAGTTGACGGCAACGAGGCCGCGCTCCTCGACCCGGGAGGGTACTTTATATTCGACAGGGTCGCCAGAAACGTCATTTCGAAGATAGACCCGATGAACGTCAAGTACATATTCTTCTCTCATCAGGACCCGGACGTCCTCGGAACGATAAACCTCTGGTACGAGGAGACCCCAAACGCAAAGCTGGCAATATCCTCACTGTGGGTCAGGTTCGTCCCCCATCTGGCGGTTACCGGAACGTCGAGGATAATCGAGATACCCGACGAGGGAACGAGGTTCAAGCTCGGCAATTCCTCAATCTACGCCCTACCCGCCCACTACCTTCACAGCCCGGGTAACTTCAGCTTCTACGACGAGAAGAGCGGTATCTTCTTCAGCGGAGACATAGGCGCTGCGGCTTTTCCGGAGGGCGAGTGGTACCTCTTTGTAGACAACTTTAATGAGCACATCAAGTACATGGAGGGCTTCCACAGGAGGTACATGAGCTCCACAAAGGCCCTGAAGGCGTGGGTCAGAATGGTGAGGGAAGTCTCCCCCAAGGTAATAGCACCACAACACGGGGCAATCTTCGAGGGTGAAAACGTCGGCAAGTTCCTGGACTGGCTTGAGAGCCTCGAGGTGGGAATAGACGTTTATGAGCATCTGTTCAGGTTTAGGAAGCTTTAGGCACTCCTGTGCCTTTTTATTTCGTGGAGGAGCCTAACGCGGGGTCTTGATTCAGGAGCCGCTGACTCAAAGCTTATCTCCCTGGCCTTGGGCCGGAGTTTGAGATTTGTCAAGCGCTTCATGCTTCCACCTCCGGCGGACATCTTTTAAGTCTTTTCATTGATCACCGAGAGAGCCTTCGACCATTGCCTTGCACAACTATGACCAATCACCTTTTTAAAACCTTCCCTTGACAACCCGACAGAGACCGAAGTTAGGTGAGACTAATGACGATAGTCGTGAGATCCAACCCGAACATGCCCGAGGAGATAGCGCTCCTCTTCAGGAAGCAGCACTACGAACTCGTTGGGAGGCACAGCGGGGTAAAGCTCTGCCACTGGCTTAAGGAGAGCCTCACCAAGGGAAGGTTCTGCTACAAGCAGAAGTTCTACGGCATAGCGAGCCACCGCTGCCTTCAGATGACGCCGGTCTTAGCCTGGTGCACCCACAACTGCATATTCTGCTGGCGCCCGATGGAGGGCTTCCTTGGAACGGAACTCCCCAAGCCATGGGACGACCCGGCCTTCATCGTTGAGGAGAGCATCAAGGCCCAGAGGAAGCTCCTCGTCGGCTACAAGGGCAACCCGAAGGTTCCAAGGGAGAAGTTCAAAGAGGCCTGGAACCCGAGGCACGCAGCGATAAGTCTCTCAGGAGAACCCATGCTCTACCCCTACATGGGGGATTTAGTTGAGGAGTTCCACAGGAGGGGCTTCACAACTTTCATAGTCACGAACGGAACCCTTCCAGAGAGGCTCGAGGAGATGAAGCACGAGGACAAGCTCCCGACACAGCTCTACGTCTCACTCACAGCCCCGGACATAGAGACCTACAACAGGGTAAACGTCCCGATGATACCCAACGGCTGGGAGGAGATAAAGGAGACTCTTAGGCTGATGAGGGACGCGCAGACGAGAACGGTGATAAGGCTGACCCTAGTGAAGGGCGAGAACATGCACAATCCAAGGGGCTACGCGGAGCTGATCAAGATAGCGAACCCAATGTTTGTTGAGGCCAAAGCTTACATGTTCGTGGGCTTCTCAAGGAACAGGCTCACGATAAACAACATGCCCAGGCACGAGGAGATTAAGGCCTTTGCCGAAGAGCTTGTGAAGCACCTGCCCAGCTACCACATCGAAGATGAATATGAGCCAAGCAGGGTCGTTCTCATAATGCGTGACGACGTTGAGCCGAGGGGAAGGGGACTGGACGGAAGGTTCATCCGCGAGTGAGAAAGGTTTATTTATTCCCACCCTCTACCCTTTTCTAAGGGGTGCGGGAATATGAAGAAACTGCTGGCAGGATTATTGGTTATTCTCATGGTCGTCCCCCTCGTCAGGGCCGGTACCATCGGGGGCTCAGCGGCTTTTCTGGTCTCTATGGCCGACAAGACCAGTGAGGTTCAGAAGCTAAGCCTCACCCTTCTGGCACTCAGCTACGCCTCAAAGCCCCTCGGGG
>NZ_JALTCZ010000135.1 GCF_027008145.1 Thermococcus sp.
TTCTCTGTTCTGATTTTGTGTTGCAATAAGACTTTAGGAGAATTGAAACTTTGGAAGCAATAGCGAACAGCGACGTGATTGAAGAAGTTGCAATAAGACTTTAGGAGAATTGAAACATTACGCGTTAAAGTTGTGAGAAAACTGAGGGCACAAGTTGCAATAAGACTTTAGGAGAATTGAAACTCAACCACGATGATCTTCTTCCTGTGCCTCTTCTTTGTTGCAATAAGACTTTAGGAGAATTGAAACCACGACAAAGAGATGCTCGACAGTAACTTCCGCTTCCGTTGCAATAAGACTTTAGGAGAATTGAAACAGTCGAGCGGTCAATTATGTCAAGTGTCTTGGCGCCTAGTTGCAATAAGACCCTAAGAGAAGAAAAAGAAAACCTCAAACCTTTATCCTCTTCCAAACGGTTCCTTGGGGTGTGTCTTCAAGCTGAATTCCGAGGTTCCTGAGCTCGGTCCTTATTTTGTCCGCCAGCTCGAACTTCCTCTCCTTTCTGAGCTGGGCGCGCACCTCGACGAGAAGCCTTATCAGGGCCTCCTCGTTTCCGGCTTTTTCTTCGCGGAAGTAGTCCTCAAAGAGGCCGAAGACCTCTCCGGCGGTCCTGAAGAACTCAAGGGACTTCCTCAGGATGCTCTCCTTCGGCCGCTCGACGAGCGTCAGGTAGCGGTTGATCGCGTTGCTGACCTCAAAGAGGGCCTTGAGGGCCTCGGCAGTGTTGAAGTCGTCGTCCATCGCGTCGTAAAACTTTTTCCTGGCGTCCCTTATGGCCTCGTAGGTCTCGAACTCCTCCCTGTCCCATTTAAATGCTATTTCAGCTTTTTCCATTGCCACGCGGATGTTCTCAAGGGTGTTGTAGAGTCTCTCCAAGTTGTTCTTGGCATGCATCAGACCCTCCTCGGTGTAGTCAAGGGGCGAACGGTAGTGTCTCTGAAGGACGAAGAGCCTTATTACCTCGGGGCTGTACCTCTGAAGGAGCTCCCTGACGGTAACAAAGTTCCCGAGACTCTTGCTCATCTTCTCGCCATCGACCATGACGAAGCCCGTGTGAAGCCAGTAGCGAACCCACTCGTGGCCAAAGCAGGCCTCGCTCTGGGCTATCTCGTTCTCGTGATGGGGGAAGATGAGGTCGTTTCCCCCACCGTGGATGTCGAAGCTCTCGCCGAGATATTTGCTGCTCATCGTGGAGCACTCTATGTGCCAGCCCGGCCTCCCCTCACCCCAGGGGCTTTCCCATTTGGGTTCGCCGGGCTTCGCCTTCTTCCAGAGGGCGAAGTCCTCGGGGTTTCTCTTTCCCTCGCCGGGCTCAACACGAGCACCTTTGACGAGGTCTTCCAGCTTTATCTTACTCAGCTTTCCGTAGCCCCCGAACTTCCTCACCTCGAAGTAAACGCCATCGGAACCTTCGTAGGCATAGCCCTTCTCCTCCAGCTTCTTTACGAACTCTATAATGTCCTCCATGTGCTCCGTAACGCGGGGATAGACGTCGGCGGGCTTGACCTTCAATGTCTCCATGTCCTCAAGGAATATCCTTAAAAACCTCTCAGCTAGCTCCCTCGGGCCTTCACCGGTCTCGTTGGCCCTCTTTATGATCTTGTCGTCTATATCGGTAAAGTTCATGACCATGAGAACCGTGTAGCCCCTGTGCTCCAGGTAGCGTCTTATGACGTCGAAGGCTACGTACGTCCTCGCGTGACCGAGGTGGGGGTAATCATAAACCGTCGGCCCGCAGACGTACATCCTCACCTCGCCTTCCCTGATGGGTCTGAAGTCCTCCTTTTGTCTCGTGAGGGTGTTGTAAACCCTAATGGCCATTTTCTTCACCACCTAGGAGAAGTGCCCAGCCGGTTTTATTAGCTTATCGTCGGGAAAGCTTAAAAAGCGAGTTCCAAAGAGGGAGTAGAGCAGGAAAAGGGGGTAGCAGTTATGGTCAAGGTTGAGAAAGGAGATGTCATAAGGATTCGCTACACCGGCAGGATAAAGGAAACCGGCGAGATTTTCGACACCACCGATGAGGAAGTGGCCAGGGAGGCCGGCATCTACAAGGAGGACGGCGTTTACGGCCCCGTTCCAGTGGCAGTTGGAGCCGGCCACGTCATCAAAGGACTCGATGAAGCTTTAGAAGGCATTGAGATCGGCAAGAGGTACGAGATAGAGATTCCGCCCGAGAAGGGCTTTGGGAAGAGGGACAGAAAGCTGATCAAGACATTCACGCTCGGCCAGTTCAGGAGGAGCGGGCTCGCACCCTTCCCGGGCATGCCCGTCGAGATAGAGACCGAGAGGGGAAGGAAGCTGAAGGGAAGGGTCATGACCGTCAGCGGGGGCCGCGTGAGGGTTGACTTCAACCATCCCTACGCTGGCAAGCACCTCATCTATGAGGTTGAGGTTGTTGAGAAAATCGAGGACCCGATAGAGAAGGTCAAGGCAATGGTAGAGCTCCGCCTCCCGAAGCTTGATGCCGACAAGGTTATCATCGAGGTCGGCGAGAAGGACGTCGTCGTTGACTTCACCCCGGTCATTGACGAGACCGACAGGGGCACACTGGCCCTCGGCGAGATGCTGCTCGAAAGCGATCTCAAGTTCCTTGGCTACGAGGAGGTAACCTTCAAGCCGAGCGTTGAGGAGCTCCTCACGCCGCCTGAGGAAAGCGGTGAAGAAAATCCGGAGGAAAGGGAAGGATCTGAGAAGCCTGAGGAAGCTGCAGGGGAAGAGAAAGAGGAAGCTGGGAAAGCCGAGGAGAAGGCCGGATCCGAGAGTGAGGGGGGAGGAGAGGAAGCCGGAGAACCCGCCGAGGAGAAGGAAGAGATCGAGGATCAGGTCGAGAAGGAGTGAGCATGAGGGGTTACCTCCTCTTTCTTTTGTTCTTCCCCCTGAGCTTTGTCCCCTGGATGGTTAGGCTAACCTTCTGGGGCCACGTTGCGGTGGTTTTTACCGTTTACCTCGTAATCCCTCTCCTTCTCTCGCTCGCCCTCGGCTACAGGCCGAAGGAACTCGGCTTTTCCATGCCAAACCGGAGGGGACTCATTCTTTTCTCCATTCTGTTTCTTCTCTCCATCCCGCTGAGCATCTACGGAGCGATGATTCCGTCCATGAGGAACTACTACCCGATCTTTCCATATTCAAGCGCTGCTACATTTTTGCTCGGAGAGCTCGGCATGGGGCTTATAATGCTTGCCCACGAGGCCTTCTACAGGGGCTTCCTCCTCTTTCCTCTGGCGAGGAGAAACGAATGGTTGGCAATAATCCTTCAGGATATCCCCTACACGCTCGTCCACATCGGAAAACCGGGGATAGAAGTGCCCTACGCGTTCATAGCTGGCATAATCTTCGCAAAAATGGACTTGGACGGAGAGAGCTTCCTCCCGAGCTTCCTCCTTCACTGGAGTGGATCAGCTTTCTTTGACCTGCTCTGTGTTCTCACCTAGCAAAAGATCCATTAGCTTCGGGATTTACATATCTCCATGTTTTTGGCCGAACTCTACAGGGGTGGACGTTACTGGGAGATAGACTCCCCCAGGGGCACCGGTATAGTAATGATGATCGTCTCAAACTTTGTAACAGACTTACAGCTGTTCCTGAACTACTCCGGGCATCCAGCGTTCTGGTGGCTCTTCGCCCGGGCTGCTGCATTCATCTTCATCTCAGGGCTTTCATTCTGGGTCAGCTACTCAAGAACCGCGAAGAAAAATCCAAAGCCCTACAAGAAGTACTTCAAGCGGTTTCTCAAACTCTTCGACCTGGGAACGGTGGTAACTGTGGTCACGTACCTTTTTCTTGAGGGGATGATACACTTTGGAATCCTCACTTTCTTGGTGCCGCATCTATCTTGGCAATTCCCTTCCACCGCTTTGGAAGACTGAACCTCCTCTGGGCGGCCTTCTTCTTTGCGGGCTCTCCCCGTGTGAAGAGCTTCCACGATGGTCTGTCTCTTCTCCCTTTGAGGATAACGCCGGAGAACTACCTCACCCCCGACTACTTTCCTCTGTTTCTCTGGTTCGGTATTTACCTTCTCGGAATAACGGCTAGAGTGGCGTTTACCCCGGGGAAATAGGAGGGCGGGAACAGGCGTCCCCTTCAACCCTCTGGTGCAGTTTGTGGCGTTTGCCGGCAGGCACACCCTAACGCTTTACTTTCTCCACCAACCTATCCTCGTCGGCCTGTTGAGGCTCATCCACGGCCCGATTCCCGGTCTTTCGATTTAGGGTGAAGCCTTGCGGTTCCGTAGCCGACGAAGAGCAGCCTGTCCGGGTCGAGGGCCTTAACGACCTCTGGTCTGTGGGTGATTATCAGGGCGGTTATGCCAGCCTCACGGATTATCTCCGCGACCTTTTTGGCAACACGCATCGCCGTTAGGGTGTCAAGGTGGGCTGAAAACTCGTCTATAAGGAGCAGGTTAGGCTTCTCAGCGAGGAGCGAGGCTATCTTCGCCCTCTCCTTCTGTCCGGTGCTCAGCTCGGAAAACTTTGCCCTGTACAGGACGGCGTCGCTTAAGCCTGCCCTGTTGAGAACTTCAACTGCCGCATTCAGGTCTTTAATCTTTCTGTAGACGTGCTCCAGTATGCTCTCGCTCCCAAAGCCCGGCTCGAACTCACCGGGAATCATCACAGAGACTCTGGCGTTGTCGGGAACCTCTATCTCACCGCTCGTCGGCCTGAAGCGCTCCTCCCACCAGCTGTTTGCGGAGCCAAGGATAAGCCTCAGGAGGGTCGTCTTCCCAACCCCACTCGCTCCGACCACAGCAATCAGTTCCCCGGGCTTTATCTCGAAGTTGAGGTTCCTCAAAACCGGCCTCTGGATGACGCGGTGCCTGACACCAAAGGCCATTAAGAGCTCCTGTATCTCCCAGGGAAGATCTTTGATGTCGAGCTCGCTCTCAAAGACCTTGGAGACGTTCCTAAAGATTATCGGGCCCTTTAAAGGCTCGACCTTACCGTAGCTCGGCCTCCAGAGCCTTCCGTCCTCAGGCGCGTACGGGTCTTCCCCCAAAAACCGCTCGATGTATTTCTTGGCCTCGTCGGTGAGCGGATAGAAGAGGACTGGCCTCCCGCTGGCGGTCTCCCATAGGAACTTGAAGCCAACCTTCTCGAAGAAGGGGTTGTAGCGGGCCATCTGAGCTATTGTCTCGACGATGTGCTTTCCCTTCCTCATCTCCGGGATTCTTCTTTCGGCTATCCATTCGAGGGCAGATTTAACACTCAACTGCCCCAGACCATCGGAGCGGTAGTCGGGGTGAACCACGACCCTGGCAATCCTTGCCCCGGCCGTGTTCGTCTCCGCTAAAGCTTTCCACTTCGCCTGCTCCCAGAGGTAGGAGCGCGCTATCTTCTTCCCGTACTTCTTCTTCAGCTCCTTGTAGAGTTCCCTCATTATCTTTTCCGGCCAGAAAGCTGGGTGGAACCAGTCCTCCGGAAAGACCTTCTCGCGGACATTCTTCTCTATTTCCCCGTTCGGCAGGCGACGATGCATGAGCGGTATCGGGGGATCAACGCGGACATAACTTAAAATCCTCGGCTCATATTCCTCTCTCTCCACAAGTTCAAGAATCAGGAAGCGCGAGGCGGGAGTCGAGCCTTTGATTTCAAGAATGTGGCTTTCCGCACCGCAGATTGGACAGTTCTGTTTCGTGTTTGCTTCAAAGATGTGGCCGTTCTCACAGCGCCACAGCGCCACCTTCTCCTTCTGACTGGCGTAGTGGTACTGCTCAAGTTCGGCTATCGCCTCGAAGTCGGACTCGTACTTTGCCTCTCTCGCCCTTATCTTGTAGGTGTAAAGCAGTTCGCCGGTCAAAGGTGAGCGGCGCTTTGCCTCAACGTCCTTCTCCCAGAGAGGCCACACGGATATCTTTTTCCCGTTGTAGAACTTCCAGAGCCTGTAATCGTCGAAGTCGAGGACTTTAAGGCCATCTTTCTCCTCAGCTCTGTGGATGACTTCTATCTCGACTTCGTCTCCAGTTAGAAACCACTGTGCAACGTTGCCCGTCATGCAGAGCCTGTAGGTTTCACCACCGGCCTCCACCTCCAGAACACCGAACCAGCGGTGTTTGAAGCGCGGGACATTGCTCCCGGCAACCCTTCCCCTCACGAGCATGCAATCACCAGGGAGAATAGGAAAGGGAGGTTAAAACGTTAGCTCACCAAGACCTCAACCCTCTCGACGACCTCCCGTGCACTCCCCCCAAACACCAAAACCATCGGCTCCTTCCCCCAGTCGCCGAGGTGGTAGATAACGTCGGGCCTCTTTCCTGCTCTCCTAACCGCGTTCTCAATTCCCCACTCCATCGTGCTCCTCTCAGTCCTCTTTATCTCTTCGGGCTCTTCCCGCCTGTCATAGAAGGAAACCGTAAAGCCAAGCCTTTTGGCTTTCTCTACCAATTCTTCCGAATAGCGAAGGTTTAAAACGGCCCTGACTTCGGGATAAAACTCGCGCATCTTGAGCAGAACCCTCCTAAGGTGGTCGCTCGCTCCAAGCTCGACCGGCCCTACGGGCTTAACCCTCTCACCGTAGCGGACAATCCTTCCCTTCACTGCAAAGACCTCGTTGAATGGAGTCGCCAGAGCGAAGTTAGTCCCGACCTCCGGAATGCGAGGGTTTAATCTCTCGCCGAGCTTCACGAGTTCTTCCACTGCTCTCTCAAGCTCTTCCTTAGTCCTCCAGCGGTATGCGTCCCTTTCCAGCCCCCAGAGAGGGTTAACAGCTCTGGCTTCTGCTTTTGATAACCTTATCGAGCCTTCAACGAAGCGCTTTGCCTTCTCAACTGCTTCCGGGAGCTTAAATCCTCTGGCTAGGAAAGTTGCCAAAGCCGAGGAGAAGACGCAACCAGTGCCGTGGGTAAATCCCTTCACTTTCTCCCCGGGAAACTCGTAAAATTCACCCTTCCAGTAGAGGACATCCGTGCAGTTGAGATGCCCGCCCTTGACGACGACGGCCTTTACTCCCAGCCCCTCGGCGATTGCCTTCGCTGCTTCCCTCATGTCCTCGACCGAGCAGATTTTGAATCCGCTCAGGGCTTCCGCTTCCGGGACGTTCGGCGTAACTATCGAGCCTGGGATGAGAACTTTGATGGACTCGACTGTGTCCACGAGCTTTGAGCCTGTACTTGAAGCAATCACAGGGTCAAGAACCCTTAAAAGCCCCTTCGTTTCTCTATCTACCACCTCAGCGATCTCACCGCTTCCAATCATCCCGATTTTGACTGCTCCGATTTTAAAGCTCTCCTTAACGGCCCTTAACTCTTCCCTAACGACCTCTGGCGGAAGGGTGTGGTAGCCTCTAACCTCCGAGGGGTTTTGGTAAGTGACGGATGTAATAACGGGGAGCGTGTGCTCGCCCAGAGCGGAAACCGTCTCGACATCAGCCTTAAGCCCCGCTCCTCCACCGGTGTCGAGGCCGGCAATGATTAAAACAGCCATTCCATCACCCCAGCCTTTTGAGGATTTCGAGGGCGGCTTTCCTACCGCTCATGAACATCCCACCGAATATCGGCCCCATTCTCGGCGCTCCAGCGAGGGCATTGGCCGCCATTCCAGTGACATAGAGGCCTGGAAAGACTTCTCCTGTGTGCTTCACCGTCAGCTTTTCTCCTTTCTCAGCCCACATCGGCCCCTCACCAGGAATCCTCTCTATCAGCCCGCGCTTGAGGAGGTGCCCGCTTATCTGTGCCCCGTGGCCCGTTGAATCCACGACGAACTTCGCCTCAACGGTGAGGGGGTCGACGTGGAGACCCGTCATCATTACCGGCGTCCAGTTGATTACGATTCCGGCAACGTGGTTTTCCTTGACAACTAAGTCCTCTACCTCAATCATGTTGAAGAACTTGACACCGGCTTTAACGGCCTTGCTCGCTATCATCGTGGCGGCCTCTACCGCATCCGCCACATAAAGACCGCTCTTAAATGGCCTGTAGCTTATCCCGAACTCGTCGAGGATTTCCCTAGCTTCCTCCTGGACGATGATCCTGTTGAATCCCATCGCACCGCCCCAGATTCCGCCACCGATTGAGAGCTTCTTCTCGAAGATGGCCACCTTCGCGCCGTTCTTCGCCAGGTAGTAGCCGGCAACCATTCCGGAGGGGCCCGCTCCGACTATGGCAACGTCGAGCGAGAGGTTCTCAAGAAGGTCGTTGAAGTAGGCCTCAACTATCGCCCTGCTTATCTCCACTTCCTTCATTGTCACCACCCAAAACCTTTTAAGCCGCGGTCAAAACTTAGTTTTGAAACTTAAAAACTTTGTTATAAACTGGTTTTAAAATGGGTGATTGAGATGACGCAGCTTGAGACCGCGAAGAGGGGAGAGATAACTGAGGAGATGAAGTTCGTGGCGGAAAGGGAGGGCATAGACTTGGAGAAGCTCAGAAGGAGCATAGCGAAGGGTCACACCGTCATCTTCCGCAATGTTAAGCACGATTGGGTTAAGCCAGTGGCTGTCGGCAGCGCCGTCCGCGTCAAGGTGAACGTCAACATAGGGACCTCCCGCGACATAGTTGACGTCAAGGCGGAGATAGAGAAGGTCAAAACTGCCGTTAAATACGGTGCAGACACGATTATGGATCTCTCCACCGGCGGTAACCTCGACGAGATAAGGAGAACCATAATGCACGCCGTTGATGTGCCAATCGGCACCGTTCCAATATATCAAGCCGCAGAGGAGATGCTGGCAAAGGGAAAGGCCATCATTGAGATGAGCGAAGATGACATGTGGAAGGCAGTCGAGAAACACTTCAGGGACGGCGTTGACTACACGACGATCCACGTTGGAGTAACCAGGGAAGTCGTTGAGAAGATGAAGTGGACGAAGAGGGCAGTCGGTATGGTCTCGCGCGGCGGGACGTTTTTAGCTGCCTGGATACTCCACTGGGGCGAGGAGAACCCGTTCTACAGGGACTATGACTACCTGCTGGAGCTTGCTAAGGAGTACGATGTTGTTCTCAGCCTGGGAGATGGCCTGAGGCCCGGTGGATTACCTGACGCAGGAGACGAGCTTCAGATAGCCGAACTGTACACCCTCGGGAGGCTCGTGAGGAGGGCGAGGGAAGCGGGAGTTCAGACGATGGTCGAGGGGCCAGGGCATGTACCAATAGACCAGATAGTGGCCCAGGTGAAGCTGGCCAAGGTTGCCACCGACAACGCTCCCTTCTACGTCCTCGGGCCTCTCGTCACGGACATCTTTCCCGGCTACGACCATGTCGCCGCTGCTATAGGTGGCGCCATAGCGGCCCTGAACGGTGCCGACTTCCTCTGCTACGTGACTCCAGCGGAGCACCTCGGCCTTCCGGATGTTGAACACGTCCGCCAGGGGGTTATAGCGGCGAAGATAGCGGCACATGCCGTCAACCTCACGAGGTTCGAGGCGGACTTCAAAAAGGACTACCTCATGAGCCTCGCCCGCGGAAAACTCGACTGGGCAGAGCAGTTTGAGCTGAGCCAGGACAAAGACAGGTTCATCGAGATAAGGAAGAAGAGACCGACGAAGACGGAAGCCTGCTCGATGTGTGGTGATCTCTGCGCGATAAAGCTCATCAACGACATGCTGAGGAAGGGGTGAGAGCTTGAGGTTAATATACTCCGGCAAGACCAAGGACGTCTACGAGGACGGCTCTTATCTCATCTTCCACTTCAGGGACACCGTCCTCGGTAGAAACGGCGAGGAAGACAGCGGGGGCAACGAGGTTGTCGGCGAAAAAGCCAGGAAGGGGAGCTCTGGGTGAGGGAGCTTGAGCTGAAAGAAGGGAAGAATTCGTTACGGTGACGTACAACATAGACGGCCTCATCGAGATCGACCTAAACGACTTCAGCTCGGCCAGGGAACTCGCCGCAGAGACCCTTAAGCTTCCTTCAAGCACAGAGTCCTTATCCATGGAAATCGTGGAAAACGAAAAGAGATGGGCTGGAAACGATCCTAACTTCACTTCGGCATCTCCCTCACATGAACATCAATCTGCCGGAAGGGTATCTCTATGCCCTCCCTAGTGTAGAGCTCGTAGATACCCCTAGTCAGGTCTCCTTTAACGGCCCAGTAGTCCTCCGTCTTCGCCCACGCCCTCAGCTGGAGGTTTATTGACGAGTCAGCGAGGGAAGTTACGACAACATCCGGTTCAGGCTCCTTGAGGACTTTGGGATGATTTTTCATCAGGTTCATGGCCAGCTTTATCGCCCTGTCCAGGTCGGTGCCGTAGGCAACGCCAATGTCAACGCTCACCCGCCTCGTGGGCATCTTCGTGTGGTTGACTATTGGACTGCCCCAGACGAGCTTGTTTGGTATCGTGATGAAAACGTTGTCAGCGGTTAGGAGTTCGGTGTTCATAATCCCAATCGACGCGACCTTCCCCGTGTGTCCTCCTACCGTGACGACATCCCCCATGTCAAAGGGCCTGAGCGCGACGATCCACACGCCGGAGGCAAGATTTGTGAGCGTGTCCTGCATCCCGAAGCCTAAGATAAGGCCTATCACAGCCGAGAGCCCTATGACTACAGAACCCACTCCAATCCCGAGGGCCCTGACCGCGAGCAGTATCACCGCAACGTAGAGGAGCGCGCTCAGGAAGCGCCCGAGGAACTCCACAACAAGGTCTGGGAGCTTTGTTTTCCTTAACCCGCGTTTGAAGGATTCAGTTATGACCTTCGCGAGGGCCCAGCCAACGATTAGGATTACAAGGGAAGTGACAATCTGAATCGGCGTCACGCCAACGTATGGGAGTGGCTTATCGAAAGCTACCACGGTCTCACCTCACCTTAAATCCGGGCCGTTCCCCTTAAGGCTTTCCTCCCGGGTCAAGAAGGGAAGCAGAAAAGAGAAAGAGCTCAGGCCTCCAGCTCTTTCATCAGGTTGGCCATCTCAAGCGCTGCCATAGCGTACTCGAAGCCCCTGTTGCTCTTCACTCCGGCCCTGTTGAGGCCTTGGAGCTCGTCTTCAGCCGTTATGACACCAAAGATGACTGGAACGCCCGTCTGGAGGGAGACGTTTGCGACGCCCTTTGCCACTTCGTTTGCGACGAGGTCGAAGTGCTTGGTTTCACCCCTGACGACGGCTCCCAAAGCTAAGATCGCGTTGTACCTGCCGCTTTCTGCGAGCTTTTTGGCAACAAGGGGTATCTCGAAGGAACCGGGGACTTTGATGACATCCACCGCGTCAACATTGTGTCTCCTGAAGCAGTCTAAAGCCCCCTCAAGCATCTCCCCGGTAAGCAGGTCGTTGAAGCGCCCGACGACAACCGCTATTCTCAAACCCCTCCCGTTGAAACCGCCTTCAAAGGTTCCAACCTCCATCGCCACCACCATTCCATAATTATCCAATTGCTTAGTTGTTGAATTACATAGTTATTTAAACCCTCACCGGGAGTCTGTGGCCGAGCTTCTCCTCCTTCACCTTCAGGTAGGTCCTGTTGTAGTCCGTGACCTCCGGAGGAGCCGGAACCATCTCGACGACCTCTATCCCGAACTCCTCAAGGGCCTTCACCTTCGCCGGGTTGTTGGTGATGAGCCTGACCTTTAAGACGCCGAGGGCGCGGAGCATCTGAAAGGCAGCCTCATAAGTCCTCTCATCAGCTTTATGTCCGAGGGCCTCGTTGGCCTCCACCGTGTCTAGGCCCCTGTCCTGGAGCTCGTAGGCCTTTATCTTCTCCCTCAGACCGATTCCCCGCCCTTCCTGGTCCATGTAGAGGAGTATACCACCTTCTTGGGCTATCATCCTCAGCGAGTTTGCCAGCTGGCTACCACAGTCGCACTTGAGTGAGGCAAGGGTGTCCCCGGTCAGGCATCTGGAGTGAAGCCTAACGAGCGGAACTTCCCCATAGGGCTCCTTCACTATAGCCACGTGCTCCTTGAAGTCCAGCTCGTTGTCGAAGGCTATTATCCTGAACTCGCCGTACTTGGTTGGCAGTCTCGCGTTGGCGTAAACTCTAATCAGCTGTTTCCGCTTTACGAACTCCTTCCAGACGTCGTCGATGTTGACAACAGGGAGGTTGTGCTCCTCTGCAAGCTTCAGCGCGTATTCCCTGTTGTGAGAGTCGCCCTTCTCGTCGAGTATCTCGACGATGAGTGCATAGCGCTTGAAGCCGAGTATCTTCATGAGCTCAAGCGAGCCCTCGGTATGTCCCCTCCGCCTGTTCAGACCTACTCCGCCAAGTAGGTGAAGGTGACCTGGATATCTAAAGTACCCAACGGAGAGGCCTTCAGCAAGCTTTCTGGCCGTTAGGGCTCTTTCCTCCGCTGTTATGCCCGTGAAGTTCTCTTTATAGTCAACGGGGATCAAAAAGTTCGTCTCCCCCTCCTTGCTTGGGAGCGGGAAGAACCCGCGCTTTAAGGCCTCATCCATGTCCATAGTGAAGCAGAGGAGGCCCTTCATCGAGAGCATAAAGTTTACGACCTCCGGTGAGGCTATCTCGGCCGGATAAACTAAATCGGCCTCGAATTCCCTTCTATCATCGATGAGAACAACCGGCTTCCCTTCAAGGACTGCCTCCCTTATTGAGTTCCAGTTCATCTTTCATTCCCCTGGAACAATCTTGTTCCATATCTTTTAAAAATTTGTTCCAAAAATGGAATTAAATAGAGAGGATCCTCCTCACATACCTCGCTATGACGTCTATCTCGTAGTTCACCCGCTCACCGGGTTTTAGAAGGCTTAGGTTGGTTTTCTCCAGCGTGTAGGGTATTACCTGAATCCAGAAGCGGCTGCTCTCAACCCTCGCCACCGTGAGCGAGACGCCGTTCAGGGTTATCGAACCCTTTTCAGTGACTCCCCAGCTTTCCTTCGGCATCTCGAAGGCCATCCACGTCGTGTTCCCGCTGGTTCTCTTCGCTATGAACCTCACCATCCCGTCCACGTGGCCGGTAACTATGTGGCCGTCGAGCCTGTCGCCCACCTTTAGGGCCCTCTCAAGGTTGACAACCCTGGCCTCCCTCAGGTTCGTCCTCCTCAGGGTTTCTTCACCGACGTCGAAGGCAACGGTCCTCCCGTCAAAGGCCACAACGGTCAGGCAGGCCCCGTTTACCGCCACACTATCGCCGGGCCTGACCTCGAAGGGAACCTCCACGTAGAGCTTTCCCGCTGAATAACGGGCTTTACCGGTTGCCTCAACTATCCCGCTGAACATCTTCATCACCAGGATAAGCCGTAACCAAAAAGCTCTCTCCGAGCCTCTCTACTGACTCTATCCTCAAAAGGGGAGCTTCGTTCGCTTCCTCAACCTTCAGGCACTCGAAGGGCTTAATTCCCCTCCCAAAGAGCTTCGGGCCATAGAAGAGGTAGAACTTGTCCGCAAAGGGCAGAAACTGGCAGGCTATTCTACCACCCTCTATGAGGACGCTGTCAACACCGAGTTCGCCGAGCTTTCTCAGGATTTTCCCTGGTTCGGTTACTGGATAGGCCTCAGCTATGCCCTCGAACTTCTCCGGCCTCTCCGTGAAGAAAATCGCTCTCCCGTCCTCGAAGAGTCTGAACTCCCTTCCCTTCCTCACCTCATCGGCCACCCTGCCGGAGCAGTCGAGGATTACCTTGACCTTTGGTGGGCAGTTCTCAAGCCTGCAGTTGAGCCTCGGGTCGTCGGCCAATACCGTCCCTGAGCCGACCATTATTGCCATGTGCCTTCTTCTCAGCCCCTGAACCCTCTCGCGAGCCTTCTCGCCGGTTATCCACTGCGAGGAACCGCTTTCGGTCGCTATGAAACCATCTAAAGTTAGTGCAAGCTTGATAGCGACGAACGGCATCTTGGTTGTTATATACTTTATGAATATCTCATTGAGCTTCCTCGCTTCATCTTCGAGGAGACCGACTTCCACCTCTATTCCTGCTTTCCTCATCTTCTCTATCCCCTGGCCGGCTACGAGGGGGTTTGGGTCTTTCATCGCAACGACGACCCGCTTAAAGCCCTCTGCTATTATTCTGTCGGCGCAGGGTGGCTGCTTTCCCCAGTGGGAGCATGGTTCAAGGGTTACGTACATCGTTGCACCTTTAACGTCGTAGCCCCTGGCCTTGGCATCTTCTATGGCATTGACCTCGGCATGCTTCTCCCCGAACTTCCTGTGCCAGCCAGTGCCTATTATCTCGCCGTCCTTGACTATGACCGCTCCAACCATCGGATTCGGGTTCACCCAGCCCTCCCCTCTCTTTGCGAGCTCTAAAGCGAGGCGCATATAGTCCTCGTCCTTCATTCAACCACCGTCGAAAGATTTGTTCCAGCAACTTTAAAGTTTAGCTCCAATTGTGGAACAAAGTCGACAATCGTCCCGGGGTTCAGAAAAGACCTTTTCCTCAAATTGCATCCGCTCACTTTTAATGGCATCCTGGATAAAGTTTTAAGCCGGAATAGTTTTATATTCCAACTCGAACAAAATACAAGCGGGGAGTGCCTATGAACCCTGTGCGAGTTTCAACGGGCGTGCTCGGACTTGACAAGATGCTCAACGGTGGTCTAATAGCGGGCAGGGTTTATCTGGTTAAGGGCTCACCAGGGACAGGAAAGACAACGCTCGCTATGCACTTTGCCATGGAAGGCGTGAGGAGCGGGGAGGACGTCCTCTACATAACCCTTGAGGAACCGGCAGATAACATGAGGGAGGACTTCGGGAGGATGGGCTTCGACGTGAGGAACCCCCACTTCGTCCTTCTGGATGCCACGCCGACCGTTGAGAAGTACGTCCTCGTTGAGGACTTCTTTGAGACCTACGCGAAGAGCCTTGAAAAGCTCACCTCAGCGATCATCGAGCGCTTCAAGGATGTAAACTATTCGAGGGTAATCGTTGACCCGATAACGATGCTCAAAATCGCTGCGAACACCGAGATTGAATACAGGAAGTCTTTCCTGGCCTTTGTGAAGAGCATGATGAAGCTCAAGGCGACCGTTTTAATAACCTCCGAGCTTGAGAAGACCAACATAGAGGAGTACCTTGTCAATGGAATCATCGAGCTGAAGAGGTTGGAGGTCAAGGGTAAGCTGATGAGGACCGTGAGAATAACCAAGTTCAGGGGGAGCGGGTTCGACCCCTTCGTGAGGACGTTTGAAATAACGGACAGGGGAATGGTTATAAACACCAACGAGAACGTGGGTGAGGTAGTGTGATTCCCAACGAGGTTCTCTCGCTTCTTGAGGACATGAGGAGCGAGCGCATACGAGGAGCGGCATATCTAGCCCGAAAGGGCGCCGAGGCATACCTTCTTCTGGCTGAAATTCTAAGGGGTGAGGAGCTCAGAAAAGCTTTGAGTGAGATGAGACGCGTTCTCCCGGGGATAAATCCTTCAATGGCCTCGCTCTACAACCTGTCCCGGTTCATACCCATGACCGAAGACCCGAAAGTCGTAAGGGAAAGGGCCGGGGAATTCCTATCTCTTCTTGACACATCGGTTGCTGAAATAGGCAACATCGGTAGCGAGCTCATAGACGAAGGGGAAGTCATCATAACTCACTCCTTCTCCTCGGCGGTGCTCTCAATCCTCAGGCATGCGGTAGAAACCGGCAGGCACTTTAGGGTTGTACTCACCGAGAGCGCCCCGGACTATGAGGGTATGGCACTCGCGAGAGAACTTGAGGCCCTAGGCGTAAGCTTCGAGGTGATAACCGACTCCCAGCTGGGTCTCTTCGCCCGAAAGGCCACACTCGCCCTCGTAGGAGCAGACACGGTTACGAAGGACGGAGCGGTTATCAACAAGGCCGGGACTTATCCGCTCGCCCTGGCCTGTCACGACGCGGGCGTTCCCTTCTACGTCGCTGCCGAGAGCTTCAAGTTCCACCCGGAGAAGAGCTCCGACGAGATAGAACTGCTCGAAAGACCCTACTCCCGGCAGGGCTACCGGATGAGGAATGTCCTCTTCGACGTTACCCCGTGGAAGTTAATCAGAGGGATAATAACCGAACTCGGAATTATAGTCCCGCCAAAAGAACTGTAGATAAGGGAGAAGAAATCAGCTCTGGCCGACCAGCCAGAGCAGGGCGCCCTTGAGGAAGGGCCAGTTGCTCCTTATGTATCTGCTGTAGTATGCATCGCTGAAGGCCTTGCTCGAACCGTAGGCGACTATCCTGCCCTTTCCGAAGGTTGCCGCAGCCGCAACGACGGGCTCGCTTCCCTTCTCGTAGACCGTGTTCCCATCAGCGTCAACCGCGTAGGAGCTGTCAAAGCCCCTGATGACCCACACGGCGCTTCCGCCTACTATCAGGGTGTCTCCGTTGTAGTATACCTTCCAGCCCTCGGGGATGAGCTTGGTTATCAAGCAGTTCCTGTTGTAGATACCCACAAACGGGTAGTACGGCTTTCCGCTGTTCTCCTCGTCGTCCATGAGCTCGGTCTTCTCGAAGCGTATTCCTGTTCCCTGCAGGAGCTCATTGAGGCTCTCGGTGTTCACATGATTATACCAGTCACCCGCCACTATGAGGCCTCCTCCGTTCTTGACGAACTCCCTTATGGCCTCTATCTCTTCGCTCGTGAGCGGTTCCTTCGGGTTGGTCAGTATGAGGACGTCGTAGTCCTTCAGCCTGTCGTAGGTGAGCGGCTTAAGGTTCACCTCAACGTTCCAGCCAAGTTCGTTCTCTATGTCGCTGACGAGACCCTGGTAGCCGTATTTGCTCAGGTAATACTGGTCGTGGGACAGGTCTATGAGGACTTTCGGTATGGCTATCGTGACGTTAGAGGCAGTTGTGTTGGTCTGGTTGGAGGTCTGGTTTCCAGCGGGGGCGGTGCAACTTGGAAGAACCCGCTCAAGGGTTCTCTGAAGAACGGGGAGCGCCTTCTTTATTCCCCTCTCAACGTCCCTTCCGAGGAAGAGGGCCTTCCTTATGTGGAGCGTTATCGGGTAAGAGTACTGGACATGCTGGAAGAGGGGGCTCTCCCTTATCTTGAGATACCTCTGGTACTCCCTCTGCATCTCGGCGTACTCCTCGTTTATCGCCTTGACCTCGCCCTTGATGTCTCCGAGGTCAACGCCGCACTTCTGGAGCTGGTCAACTGTGCCGGTAAAGTTCTCGTAGAGACTCTGAACGCCCGGATACTCCTTCTCGAAGAGGTTCGCATAGAGCCTTGCAAGGCTGGCGAAGAGTATATAGGGGTTATACTGGACGTTTACGACGGTACTGGCCGTGTCCGAGAAGCCCTCGCCCCTTATCTCGGCCTTTACCGTGTGTAGGCCTGTCTCCGTCGTGAACCATGTGTAGGTCTCCTCAACTTGCCCTCCTCCGGGGACGGTTATCGTCTTGTTCTTGACGATCCTGTTGTCTATCGTGAGTACGTAGGTGAGCTGGACGTCGCTCTCACCGCCGTTGGTTATTGTGGAAGTTATCCCAATGGGGCTGCTGGTGTAGTATGGCCCGCTGACGGTAAGGCTAGATACTGCGACCGGAACCTGGTAGGCTACCTCCATGTAGGGCTTGTCGTAGGAGTTCTCCCTCGAATACAGCCAGGCGTAGTTGCTGATGCTCTCGTTAACGAGCTTGAGGACGAAGCTGAATGTCTTCTCGGCAGGGAACCTGGACTTGATGTAGTTGGTGACGTCAAAGCACACCCACCCCTTCTGGAGGGTCGTGTTGTAGAGGAGTTGTTCCGGCTCCGGAGCGGGGTTTGTGTAGTTTTCGTTCCAGTGGTTGGTTATGTTGTATATCCCAATGTTCATTGGGGTCGAGAAGTATTTAATGTAGGCGACGTAAACGCACACCCTGGCACTCTGAATGCTGGCAACGGAGGGGACCTCTGAGAGGTCAAAGCGGAAGTACGAGCGCTGTTTTGCATAGTAGCTCGTGTTGCCGAGAGCCAGCTCGTATTTTCCTTTGTACTCGTGGTAGCTGTACCACCGGTAGTATTTGCCGTACTTGTAGGAGCTGTACGCATCGGCAGAGGCCACTATCTGGACGGTCTTGGGAGGCACCGCAGCGGTCACTGGCTTGAGAACTGAAAGGGGTATCAGCCCCAAAACCAAGAGCATTATCAGGAAAACGGCAGTCCACCTCACGGTATCACCTCTCTAACTACGGCCGTTCTCTAAATAAAACTTCCGGAAGGCTAATAAGACCAGAGGAGTCAACACTAACGGTGGTTAAGGTGCCGATAACTACCAAGACCGGAGACAAAGGTTTGACCGGCCTCTTCACCGGCGACCGCATTGCTAAGTTCTCCCCCATAACGGAGGCGAACGGTACCATAGACGAGCTCGACAGTTTTCTCGGCGAGGCCAAACACTACCTGCCAGAGGAAATGAGGAGGATAGTGGAAAAGATCCAGATCCGGCTCTACGACATCATGGGCGAACTAGGGAGCAAAGGGGAGTACACGAAGGTTGGAGAAGAGGACGTTAGGTGGCTTGAGGAGCTCACCAGAAAATACGAGGAGGAAGTCGAGCTCACCGGGTTCGTGATTCCAGGCTCAACGATAGCGAGTGCCAAGTTGGACGTATGCAGAACAATAGCGAGGAGGGCTGAGAGGAAGGTTGCGAAGCTCGTCCTTGAGTACGGCCTAGGAAACAACACACTCATCTATCTCAACAGGCTCAGCGACCTGCTCTTCATAATGGCGAGGGCCATAGAGAAGAGGGAGGGGAAGCTGAAGGAAGTTAAGTGAGTCCCGTTTCCATTTTCCCCTTCTCCTTTACATTGCCTCTATCTTCCCCGGTTAGAACGGCCCTGTGCCTAGCCCAGTAGTAGAGAACAACAAAGCCCATTCCAGCCCACAGGCCGAGGGAGACAAGCCAGGCTGGATAGCGGTCGAGGAGCGGGCCGACGGCGAGGAGACCGAACGGCCCGGCGGCGTGCATGAGTACAGCCATCGCCGCCATCACTCTCCCCCTGACCTCAGTCGGAATCGCGCGCTGTATCTTCGAGTTTATGGGAACGTTGAGGAAAGCTTCAACCGCCCCCCAGAGGATGTTTACACCCGCCAGGAGGAGAAACGCCGTGTCCGTGGTGAGGTTCGAGGCAGGACTTATGAGCCACGTGAAGACCAGTATCATGATGCCGTCGAAGAGGAGTGCATGGAAGAGGTACCTTCCGGCTTTTTTACCGAACTTCGCCGCTATGAGCGCGTTCCCTATCAAAGCTCCAACCATAAAGGCGCTTTCCTGGAGGCCGAACTGGTAGCTCGAAAACTTCAGTATCTCCCTCATCGCGTAGGGCATCAGAACGGCCCCGAAGGGCTGGGCGAGGGCTATCATGAAGATCGCAAAGCCCATGAGCGTCCAGAGGTAGCGGTTCGAGCGGAGGAAGGAGATACCCTCCTTCAGGTCAGAGATAACTTGGCCAAAGCTTTCAAGCTCTTTAGCTTCCCACTCGTACCCTATCAGCATCTCAAAGAGGCCCGAGCCGAAGAAGCTGGCCGCGTTGACGAGCAGGGCCAGGGCGATGCCGCCTACCGCGTAGATAAAGCCCCCCAGGGCAGGGCCTATCAAGCGGGCGAATATGTTGAAGGAACTCACTATCGAGTTGGCCTTCTCAAGCTCGTCCGGTTCAACCAGGTCTGGAAACATCGCACCAGTTGAAGCCCCGAAGAAGGCACCCATCGTGGCCATTATTACTTGGACAATCAGAAGCTGGTGTATTCCAATGAAATTAAACGCTAAGACGCCGAAGAGAAGAACTCCTCTCGCAAGGTCAAAGCCGACCATCAGGTGCTTCCGGTTGTAGCGGTCGCCGATGACCCCAGCGAAGGGCATGACGAGGAGGGCAGGTACCATCTCGGCCAGGATGAAAACCGTCATCATTCCGCCACTGTGGGTCTGGTCGAGGACGTAGAGGGGCAACGCAACATCCTGAACCGCCCAGCCGACCTGTGAGACGAACCTACCGACCGCGAAGAGCCAGAAGTTTTTGTTGAGCCCCTTCAGCCCGCTGGACATCCTCGCTAGCCCCCTTGGATATCTAATTCAATAATCACATAATTCTGCAGTAGTAAAATCAGATCAGCTCCACCCTCACGTCTCCGTTGACGGTGCTTACTTTGACG
This sequence comes from Thermococcus sp., assembly GCF_027008145.1. Taxonomy (GTDB): domain Archaea; phylum Methanobacteriota_B; class Thermococci; order Thermococcales; family Thermococcaceae; genus Thermococcus. The sequence continues at coordinate 19,917 of NZ_JALTCZ010000135.1, forward strand.
GTGAATTCTCCGGTGCCTATCACCGGGTCGTTCGGGTCCATCCCGACGAGCTTAACGTCTCCGTTCACCCTCTTTTCCACGATCCTTGCATCACAGAAGTCCGTGAGGCGAAGGGTTACGTGCCCGTTGACGCAGCTCACATCGATGTCGCCTTCAAGCTCCTCGATGGTTATCTCAAGGTCTCCGTTCACGGTCGAGGCCTTCAACGGGCCGGCAACCTTCAGGTGGGCCTTTATCTCGCCGTTCACTGTGGAGACCTTTTCAGCCTCGCAGTCCTCAAGATGCATCTCACCGTTGACAGTCGTGGCCTCCTCAAAGCGCACGCCCCTGGCTTTGAGCTTCCCGTTCACGTTCCTGGCGTTTACAATGACGTTCTTGGGCACCTTCAGGCTTATCTCGGCCCAGCTGTCCTTTCCAAGGAGGTTGAAAAACTTTCTCCTTGGCTTCTCCACCACGGTGAGGGTTCCGTTTCTCATGTCAGTTTCCACCTTGACATCGTCCCCGTGAAACCTGTACTCTAGCTCGACATGTTCCTCATCCCAGCCCTTGATATTCAGCCTGCCGTTGACGGCCTCTATCCTAACTTCCTTCACGTTTTCAAACCTCATTCTCTCACCCCACGTAGTTCATCAGCTCATCGAGGAGTTCCTTCACGCGCCTGCTGAGCAGCGTCCTGTCTATTCCAAGTCCCTCGATAAGCCCGGCGCTCTGTTCATCAACTATCTCCTTCGCTTTTCTAACGACCAGTTTGTATGCCTCACTGCTCTCGATTGTGTGAGTCTTACCTCCGACGCGTATTCTAACGATGCCGTCCCTGGCAGAGATGACAACGTCCTCTATCTTTACCCTTGCGCGTCCTCTACCAACGGTCACCGAAACATCCCTAGAACGAAGGGACACAGCTTCCCCAAGGCTCAGACTCTCGTCCCCGCTCTTATAAATCACCCTCTCACCGTCGGCGGTTTCTATGCTGTACTCCTCCGTCTGTATCTTTAACCTGCTCCCGGTCTTTGTCAGCTGGAAGCCATTGGTGAGTTCTCTGATGGTGAGCATGTCCCCTGGCGGCATCTCAGGATTGCCATCCCTGATCCTCATGGGACCTATCCTGACCTCCTCCCCGGTAGGGGTATCAATGACCTCAATGAAGGGTAGCTTCACGTACTCGAACCCCTCCCCCTCGTATACCTTGATGAAACCGAGATCGATGACGCTGGCCTTGTTCTTATCCCGGTAGAGCCTGTCCGGATTCAGCAGCAGCTCCACCGTCGAGACAAACGCCGGGTCTGGGGTGGTCTTTCCGCCCGCTATGTTTTCCCCGGTCCAGACCGCAACCGGTGCGAGAAGTCTCTTCCGCACCCTCCCGAGGGGTGTCTCGGCCTCGACCTCAAGCTCCCCGTCGAGAACCCAGCCAACGTGCTTCCTCCCGAACCTAACGGGGTAGGCTTTCCCGCTTCCCTTCAGCTTCACGTCTCCGAAGTCGGCTCCGGCGAACTCATAGGCTTTCCTTTCAACCTTCCACTCGACCCTCCTCTCGTCGAACTTCAACAGGAGTAGACCCGCTAGGGCGAGGACGACGGCGTAGGCGAAGGCCGTCCCGTCGTGGGAGCTTAACCTATCGCTCATCCCCAGCCACTGGCCGAAGAATAGGAAAACGCTCGTCCACAGGAAGGCCTTGGCGAGGGCGAAGACAACCCCGCTGACCGTCACCCCAAACCACCTGCCGACGCTCAACAACTCGAAAGCAAAGAGGAGCGCTATTATCGCGTAGACAGTATAATCATTGTACGCCCCGAGCTTCAGTGGACCTTTGAAGAGCCAGACTATGAGCAGTACGGCCGTTAACACCTTCAGGTACTCAGCAAGCTTAAAACGTGGGCCTTCGTTTCTCAAGTTGTGTCCCCACACGTAACTCATTCTTCCACCTCCTCAAGGGCAGTGATTATCTCAAGCAAACGCAAAAACAAATGTCCGTTGGGCGAAATCTTGTATCCGCCCCCTTTTCTCACCATCCCCGTCTTCGTGAGGAGCTTCAAATGGTGCGAGACGGTAGGGCTCTCAACCCCAAGGGATTCCTTTATCTCCTTGAAGCCCATCGGCCTCTCGGAGAGCATTTTGAGTATCCTTATCCTGTCCGGGTTTGCGAGGGCCTTGAGAGTCCGCACTGCCTTCTCCTCGTCCAGTTCGGGTAACTTCCCACCCTCAAGCTTCCTCCTCAGACGGGCTTTGATGGAGAGCATGACCTCGTCAACCGGGTCTATGTCCTCCTCAAGCAGTTCCAGCCTCTTCTTCAGCTCCTCGAGCTGGGCCCTCAGGTCGTCCATGCTACCACCAGGTACAGATTTTTGTAGTACATTTTTCTGTACTCAACTGGCGCTAAAGGTATATAAAAGTTTATCGGTTTAGACTAAGGGTGCCCATACTTCCTCCCTATGCTCAGCATGTAGGGGGTACGTTAAGCCCGAACGATTATAGGATCGTGAAGTATGAGAATTGTGGTGCTGAAACCGATAGGACGTTATCGGCTCTTGGAATGTTCGTTTGAGAGGGCTCAAAGATGTGGGGAGTTCCCTTTCTCTCAGAAAGCTAGCCAGTGAAGACGAGGCTGGAAGATTATCCGCTACTTTTGAAATAATCGCAGCGGATAACAGAAGGAGAGAATCCAATAACTACGAATCCCTAAAAATTGAGAAATCCAGGAAAGAGCAGGTTCATCATTCTTCCTTCAAAAGCTCCGTCTCGATTGCCCTTATCTCCCCATCGAGTATATCGCGTATCTTCTTCAGAAGCTCAAGGTACTCCCCAATGGTTTCCCTGTTCATCTTCCTTTCTTCCCCCATGGTTTCCAGCTTCTTCTTGAGGGCTTCGTGGTAGTTTGCCGCCGTGTAAAGAACGCGGAGGGCCAAATCATTCGAGGTCTTGAGGTATTCTATGCCCTTTGGTGTCAGGCTGTACTTTACCCTTCGAACCCTGCCACGGTACTCTTCCCTTGGCTCTAGGAGACCATCCTCAACCATCTTGTTTAGTATAGTATAAAGGTTGCTGTGGCTTGGCTTCCAGAGGCCAACTGCGAGCTT
>NZ_JALTCZ010000136.1 GCF_027008145.1 Thermococcus sp.
GCCGACCCCGATGAAAGCATAGAGAAATTCAGACAGGCTTACCTTCAGGTCGAGGCGGATAAGCTCGTCCAGATACTGGAGAAGGCCGGGTTCAGAATACAGGACAGAATGAGGCTCGTTGAACTCGCCAAGCAGGTTCTTGATGAGATAGAAAGACGTTCACAACCTATCCTAAAGAAAGTCTCCCAGGCTGAGATAGAGCTGAGTGAAGTGGAGCTCTTCCATCTTCTCAACATGCTCGTTTTTCTTCAGAGCTGTGAGCTGTGTGAAAAATCCAAGGAAGTCAAAAGGATAATAAACTTAACGAGCGAATGACATCCTTAGCTGGATGAACTTTAATGTTCATCAGTGGACATTAACAGCAAAGTTTAAATATTTCACCATCAGTGATACAAATTAAGAACCCGTGCTTAGCCGTACACAGGAGTGTGCTTGGATGAGCGCCAAAAGCCCTCGTAGTTTTATTCCTCCTCCTGATAGCGGTCGGTATGACAGCGGCACCGACCAGTGGGGCCAAGTATTCAAGCCTCGAAGACGGCGGGGTCATAATGCAGGCCTTCTACTGGGACGTCCCGGCGGTGGAACAGTCGTTTCCCGCGACCCTTTCAAGGCGGTTACCTTCGTGGCCAACCACGACACCGACATAATCTGGAACAAGTATCCAGCCTACGCCTTCATCCTCACTTATGAGGATCAGCCGGTTATATTCTACCACGACTACGAGGAGTGGCTCAACAAGGATAGGCTCAAAAACCTCATCTGGATACACGACCACCTCGCCGGCGGGAGCACAGGCATAGTCTACTACGACAGCGACGAGCTCATCTTTGTCAGGAACGGCTACGGCGATAAGCCGGGACTCATAACCTACATCAACCTCGGTTCAAGCAGGACCGGAAGATGGGTTCAGATATCGAAGTTTGCAGGCTCGTGCATCCACGAGTACACGGGCAACCTCGGTGGGTGGGTAGACAGGTACGTCGATTCGAACGGCTGGGTCTACCTTGGGGCACCTCCTCACGACCCGGCCAACGGCCAGTACGGATACTCCGTCTGGAGCTACTGCGGAATTGGATGAGCTCCGCTTTTCTTTCCCAATTTTCTAAAGGAGTTGAAGTTGGGAGAATTTAAAATCAGAACTCCTCCACCCACTTCACGGCCTTTGGAACCTTTTTGACAACATCCAAAGCGGTGAAGTTCTCCCCTAATTCTTCCTTCACCATATCCCCAGCAAGACCGTTGAGGAAGGCACCAACGGAAGCGGCCCTCAGAGGCCCGTTCCCGAGCCCTAAAAGGGCCCCGACAAGACCCGCTAAAACGTCCCCGGTTCCGCCGGTGGTCATCCCCCTGTTTCCGGTCTTGTTGTACTTCCAAATTTCCCCATCACTGATGATATCATAGAGTCCCTTGAGGAGTACCACACCGCCTATTTCCTTAGCTTTTTGCATCACGAGCTCCGCCCTCTCACTGAGCGAACCCTCTGGCTTCACACCGAAGAGAGCCTTAAATTCGCCGGCGTGGGGTGTTAGAACGAAGCTCTTCCCCTTGAGAACGCTTAAATCCTCAGCGAGGGCCTTAAGTCCGTCCGCATCAACCACCATCGGCTTCTTACAACGCTTAACAAACTCCCGTACAAAGGCCTTTGTCCCCTCTTCAAGGCCGATCCCCGGGCCGATAACAACGGCGTCTGCCTTTTCGGCAAGTTTGATGAGGGTATCCACATGCCCCGGGGTGAAGTTCTCTCCCTCCACCGGACGGAGGATTAAGTCGGGGTCGTTTATTCTTCTCGCTGGGTATTCGGGCATCGCGAGGTAAACGAGATCGACGATGTAAGAAGCGGCCTTCAAGGCGAGGTATGGTGCGCCGAAGTAGTCCTCGCTTCCACCTATCACGAGCAGTCTGCCGTTCTGGCCCTTGTGCTGACCTTTCTTCCTCAGCGCGAACTTCGCATCGCCGGGGCCAACGAGGTGATGGAGCTCCCTTGGGTAGCCTATCTTGGCTATCACCCTCTCGAAGTCCTCGTATTCTTCCTTGTCCCACTGGAAGGTCACAACGAAGTCCGCTTTGACACGGATTTTCGAAGGATAGCCGCTCGGCAGGTCGATGCTGACTATTTTAGCTTTTCCCTCGTACTCGTTTATCTTCTCGATGGCGGAGCGAATTGGCTCCCTTGGCTCTCCCCTTGTTCCAGCCCCCAAGAGTGCATCGACGATGACGTCAAAGCCTGAAAGGTCGAGTGACCTTACGTAGGAGGAGTCCTTGAGTACTTTGATTTCCACGAAGTCCAGCCTTTTGAGGATCTCCCAGTTGTGCCTTGCCTCTTCGCTCCTTATCTTAGTCTCGTCACCGACAAGGAAAAGGGTAACCTCGTTGTCGAAGCTGAGATGCCTTGTCGCGACGAGACCGTCACCGCCGTTGTTACCGGTGCCGGAGAAAACGGCTATTCTGAGTCCCTTCCCAAGCCTCTCCTCAATAACTCTCGCAACACCAGCACCGGCGTTCTCCATGAGCTGGAACGGAGCTATCCCGAGCCACTTCGCGTTGACATCCCAGATGTAAACGTCTTCAATGCGCATAGGATCACCGGTTGAAATTAAATACTGAGAGTAAAAAAACCCATCGCTATTCCTCTCCTCCGACGATGCAGTAGAGTGGGAGTAAGGAGAGTATCGAGGCTATCTCAAAGAACGTCACAAGCCTGTCAAGCCTACCAATCAGGGAAATTACCGGGTAGTAGGTAAGGGCTTCACAGTAGTTCGTGACGGCATATATTTCGGGTAGTAGATTTATCCAGAACCCAACAACAAAATGGAAACTATAAAGACCGGAACCTCTCGGAGGAGGTCGTATTCCCGAGTTGGCTTCATACTCAACCCTCCTACGCTTTGGAAGTATATGCCATCAAGGAAAAGAACAGTGCAGAGAGAACTAAGAAAATCGCCGCCATATCGGCACCATACATATTCGTTGAGGACGGGACAGCCTTCCGGATGGCATAGTAGAGAACCGAAAAGCCCGAGACGAAGAGCACGACAAGGGCCAAGGCTATTTTCTTTATGAGCCCCTCAACCTCCTCGCAAGACATGAAACCACCGTTTTTATCCCAACAACCGAGGATATAAGCCTTACCCGAAAAAAGTACAACAACTCAAAGAAAGCCAGAGCCAAAAGAATGAAAACGTGCAGGAGAACCCGATGGAAGTTCCTTGCTCCATTCAACTTACTCCACCTCCGAGGTCCTTATTCAATACCCTCGGATGAGCAAAACTGCCATGAGAACGAGTGAACTGTACCAGAGGGAGGCCCAGAGGAGGGAGGGAGCCATTGTGGAAATCCCCATTCCAAAAAGAGCGGAAGGGAACTCCATGACGAGTGCCAAGGCAACGTAAACCTTCACAGGCCTTGAAGGCGGCCCGCCCAAAAAAAGCCCAAGGGCAAGCTCCAGAAAAGCCATAAAAGCCACGTAGCCAATCCATAGGTTCATCAGCGACCCTCCAAAAAATCCAGAAGTTGTACATGACCATCAGGTAGAGGGGATACGTGAAGGCGAAACCCCTCAGTAAAAGCCTCAAGAGGAGGAGAAGCCGAAGGGGACTATTTTGCTGAAGCTCCAGGGTAACCCCACCGACCATAGGATAGCACCTGAAAACTTTTGGTCGGTTATCTTTTACTTCAAACCTCAAATAGTTTCCGGCCATCTCCGGAGCGAAAATCGACCTAAAGACTCGCTCTTTTCCCCAGTTTTCCGAAAATTTTTCATCCAAAAATGTTCATTGATGAACATAGGGTTATATAGCGGGACTCCGACTTCATTCCGGTGATTGTCATGGTGGTTAGACCGAGCGTCAAAGAGCTCCCCGGACCAAAGGCCAAGGAAGTAATAGAGAGGAACTTCAAGTACCTCGCGACGACAACGCAGGATCCGGAGAACCTCCCTATAGTCATAGACCATGGGGAAGGGATTAAGGTCTACGACGTTGACGGGAACGTCTTCTACGACTTCGCAAGCGGTGTCGCCGTTATGAACGTCGGGCACGCACACCCGAGGGTTGTAGAAGCCATCAAGAGGCAGGCTGAGAAGTTCACCCACTACTCGCTCACGGACTTCTTCTACGAGAACGCCGTCGTCTTAGCTGAAAAGCTCATCGAGCTCTCACCTGGAGACTTCGAGAAGAAAGTGGTTTACGGGAACAGTGGCGCCGAGGCCAACGAGGCAGCGATGAAGCTCGTCAAGTACGGAACCGGAAGAAAGAGGTTCATAGCATTCTACCATGCATTCCACGGGAGAACTCAGGCGGTTCTTAGTTTAACCGCGAGCAAGTGGGTCCAGCAGGAGAGCTTCTTCCCGACGATGCCCGGCGTTGAGCACGTCCCCTACCCGAACCCCTACAGGAACCCCTGGGGGATAGACGGCTACGACGAGCCGGACGAGCTCATCAACAGGGTTCTCGACTTCATCGAGGAGTACGTCTTCCGCCACGTTCCGCCGCACGAGGTTGGGGCAATATTCCTCGAGCCGATACAGGGCGAAGGTGGTTACGTGGTTCCGCCGAAGAACTTCTTCAAGGAGCTCAAGAAGTTCGCCGATGAACACGGGATCCTCTTAGCGGACGACGAGGTGCAGATGGGCATCGGGAGGACCGGAAGGTTCTGGGCGATCGAGAACTTCGGCGTTGCACCAGATCTCATCCAGTTTGGAAAGGCCATAGGCGGCGGGCTTCCATTAGCGGGAGTCGTCCACAGGGAGGAGATAAGCTTCGACAAGCCCGGAAGGCACGCGACGACCTTTGGAGGCAACCCTGTGGCCATCGCTGCAGGAATAGAGGTCGTTGAGATAATTAAGGAGCTCCTCCCGCACGTCAGGGAGGTTGGGGACTACCTCCATAGATACCTTGAGGAGTTCAAGGAGAACTACGAAGTAATCGGCGACGCGAGGGGCATCGGGCTTGCCCAAGCAGTCGAAATAGTCAAGAGCAAGGAAAGCAGAGAGCGCTATCCGAAGCTCAGGGACAGGATCGTCAAGGAATCTGCAAAGCACGGTCTGATCCTGCTCGGCTGTGGGGACAGCAGCATACGCTTCATCCCGCCGCTCATCGTGACAAAGGAAGAGATAGATGTGGCCATGGAGATTTTTGAGGGGGCTTTGAAGGCCTCCCTCCGGTGAGGTTTTTAACCCCTTCCCCTACTTTTTACGGTGCGCAAGATGGTGGTGGCCAAGTATCTCCCCTGCACCCCACTCGTTGTCTTGCTCGCCTTTATCATCTACGTGTGGGTGAAGAGGAGGGAGGTAAAGAGCTTCCGCAGGCTTGTTTTGGGATCCTTATTGGCGCTCGCGGTTCCCTCTTCCTTAGGACTCTTCGGGATTGAGACGAACCTCGGGAAGATAACCCTAATCGACGTTGGTGTCATGTTCGTCGCCATGACATTCGGCCCGGCAATCGGGGCCCTCTCCGGAGCCGGCGCGGGGCTTGCCTTCCTAACTGGAAGCCCATATCTCATTCCCGTTGTTGTGGTTGCCCGCTCCCTTGAGGGCCTCCTCACCGGCTGGATGTCCAGAAACGGGAAGGGATTTTCAGCCCTAATCCTCGGCGGTGTGTCCGGTGGACTGGTAGCGACGGCCGTGATGGTGGCCTTCTACTACTGGAGTGGAGGAATCTGTGCGGCCTTAAGACTAACCTCCACAGTTCTCACCGAGGTAACAACAGGGATACTCCTCGGCACTGCCCTGAGCGGGAGCATAAGGAAGAGATACAGCGGGCTGGAGGAGACCATTTAAACGGTCAGGTTTTCGATCTGCTTCCAGACGTCCCTCTCTTCCAGCAGCGGCTCCACAGAGACCCTGTATGAGGCCTTTTTTATCTGGCCGAGGTAGTGAGAGTCCGCTATAACCGCGTCGTATCCGAGCTCCTCAATCCTGTATATCTTGAGGCCCTTGAACTCCATGAGTGCGTCCTTTGCGTGCTCAAGGAAGCCCGGGCCGGCCAGGATTATGTCGGGGTTCATGCCGTCCCCCTCAAGCTCCTGGATGGCCTTCTCTATGAGAACCTTAATCTCGTTCATTTCGGGACACCCTCAACTATTTTTACACCGCTCGACGTCCCTATCCTGTTCGCACCGGCCTTTATCATGGCCAGGGCCTGCTCGTAGGTTCTTATTCCACCGGCAGCTTTGACGCCCATGCCCTGCCCAACGACCTTCCTCATGAGCCTGACGTCCTCAACGGTTGCACCGCCGGTGCCGAAACCAGTAGAGGTCTTAACGAAGTCGGCCCCGGCTTCCTTTGCCAGCTCGCAGGCCTTTACCTTCTCCTCCTCTGTTAGGTAGCAGGTCTCAATTATGACCTTGACC
>NZ_JALTCZ010000137.1 GCF_027008145.1 Thermococcus sp.
TCCTTCGGCAACTTCGACGACCCAGTATACAAAACCATCTCCAGAAAGTTCAACGGGAGATCAGAGAACGGCTATCTAAACCACATCTTTGACGACTTCATAGACCTTTCCTGACCTTAAATTTTTGCGGTGAAAAGGATGGCGGTGGTAATAAGCGTTGCAAATCAGAAAGGTGGCGTGGGCAAGACCACCCTTGCCATGAACCTCGGTTATGCCCTTGCGGAAATGGGGCGAAAGGTTCTTTTCGTTGACATCGACCCCCAGTTCAACCTCACCTTCGGCCTCATAGGAATGGGGGTTCTTGACTACGCCGACAGGAACGTTGGGACGCTGATGACGAGGGAGAGCGGGATAGATGAAAGCAGGGTTCGGGTAAGGGAGAACCTCGATCTAGTTCCGAGTCACCTCAACCTCTCGGCGAGGGAGATAGAGATAATAAACGCCTACAACCGCGAGAGACGTTTAGAGAAGGCACTTCTCCCGGTTCTCCCGGAGTACGACTATGTCATCATTGACAACCCGCCTAGCATGGGCATCTTTCTAGTCAACTCGCTCACTGCCTCCGATTACGTTCTCATACCTTTGGAGCTCAGCTACTTCGGTGTCATAGGGATGCAACTCATGTTCAACCTCATGAGAATGATACGCGAGGAAACCAACGAGAACCTCAAGCTTCTTGGCCTTGTCCCGAACAAGTTCACTAGGCAGACAAAGGTTCCAAAGCTTCGCCTGAGGGAGCTGAAGGCCACTTATCCAGACGCCCCAATACTTACGACTATACCGAGGGCTATAGCCATCGAAAAGGCCCAGAGCGAGGGGAAGAGCATATTCGAGTTCGATGGGAAGGGTCGCGCTGCTAAGGCCTTCCAAAAGCTGGCTAAAGAGGTGGTCGGGATTGTCGAAGGATAAGCTTCCCCGGCTTTTTGACGGCTCGATAGACGAGCTTACAAAGCCCAAGCCCAAGGGTGAGAGGAAGTCCCTCAAGAAGGAAAAGATGCAGAAGACCCTCTACGTTACACGGGACATGAACAGAAAGCTCATAGAGCTCTACGCCGAGGAGGGGAGGAGGCAGAGCAGCATAGTGGAAGATGCCCTCAACCTTTACTACTACCTCCGCGTTGCCCTCGGCGAGAAGAAGTTTGAAGAACTCCTCAGCGCCGTCAAGAGGGAAGACCCCGGGTTCCTACGCGAATATCTCTCAAAGTTCAGGCTTTAGCTTGAATCAGTGCTCCAGTAAGTGGTCTAATCACTCGCAGTAGGTCTCGACTATCTTCTCTATTATCTTACTCGTCTTCGCGCGGTCGCTCTTGTAGAGGTAGGGGATGCGTATAACCTGAGCGTTTATACCGTGTTCCCTTAGCTCCTCCTTCAGCTTCTCGCAGTTGAAGCTTTGATCTGGGCCGATTGCTATAACGTCCGGGTCTATCCTCTTCACGAGATTGAAGTCTATCACCCCGGGTGAGCCTATGTAGACCTCGTCCACGTATCTTATCGCCCTCAGCAGTTCGGCTCTGTCTTCCGCGGGATTTATGGGATCCCTGTGCTTCTGCCTCCTAACGGTCTCATCGTGGGCGACTATAACGACCAGCTCGTCGCCGAGCTCCTTTGCCTGCTTTAGAAAGTGAATGTGGCCGACGTGGAGTATGTCGAAAACCCCTCCAACGAGAACCCTTATTCTCTTCTCCATCTCAATCCACCGTGATCTGCCAGATTTTGTCCTTCGCGTGGTGGATGTTCTTAACCGCTTTCCCTTTGGGCTTCTCCTTCATCGCCTTCCCGCTCATGAGGGCTATACCTATCGCAAGTGGCCTTCCGTAGTTCTCTTCTACCACGAAGACGAAGTCCCCCTCCTTAATCTTTTCGTCGGCATCCACTATACCCGCGGCCATGACATCTGCTCCATTGAGGATGTATGGAATGGCCCCCTCATCAACGACAACACGCCTCGGCCATTTCCTCAGGTCTTCCTCGTTGGAGAGCTCGTAGAGCGCTATGACAAGTGGGAAAACCAGTCCCTTCCTCCTTATGAAGAAGGGCTTCCCGTTCACGAGTATTATCTCGGTCGTTCTGTCGAACTCCGCTATTTCTACCCTGTCCTTTTTGCCCATCATCTTCCCCGCTATCTCTTCCCCAAATATCTCGCTCATCTCCCGGATTATCTCCTTTATTTCCTTTTTGCTGAGGGGGTGCTTGACTTTCAGCTCCACACTCTCACCTCCTCAAAGAGCCTCCTCGCAGTTTCCCTGGGGTTTTCGCTCTCATAGATGGAGCGCCCTACTATCACGTAGTCGGCACCGGCCCTTATGGCTTCGCCGGCTTTCCCGCCTTGGGCTCCGACACCGGGGGTTATAACCCTGATTTCTGGCTTCAGCTTTGAGCGGATGTACCTGATGCGCTCGGGTCTCGTTGCGGGGGCTATGACACCGAAGGGCTCAAGCTCGTTGGTCATCTTGATGAGTCCCTCGGTTGCGGGCTGGATGAACTCTTTAGCTCCAGGATGGCTCATCTCCACGACGATTATCGTCTCCCCCAGCTCCATCACGGCCTTAACGCTGTCCCTGCCGGTGAAGCCGTGGGTTATGATGTAATCTGCCCCAGCTCCAAAAACCTTCCTCGCTATCAGCCTGTTAGTGTTCGGTATGTCAGCAAGCTTTAAGTCGGCTATGATGGGAAGGCCGGTAACCTGCTTCAGCTCGGTGATTATTTTAAGACCGGAACCGATGATAAGGGGCCAGTTCACCTTCACTGCCCAGAGGTAATCAGCGGTGCACTCGGCTATCTCAAGTGCCCTATTCCTCTCGTAGACGTCGAGGGCTAAGATGAGCCTGCTCACGCTTTCACCTCACGAGCGATTTTATCTCCTCAGGGAGTGCCCTGCCCTTCAGAAACAGGGCTACATGGTAGGCGCTCTTCAGGGCCCTCGCCGGGCTCTCGGCCCAGGTAACCACTATAAGGGCACCCTCTTCAAGGGGCATTCCCTCAAGTTCTTTCGCCAGCTCCGGCATCGCCTCGCTTAGAGGTCTTCCATCCTCAGGGAAGACCGTCCTCCCGTCCCTGACAACGAGGAGAAGCGCTCCCCTTGCGTGGAACCTTATCGCCTCGTCCCTGAGTTCTATGCTCTTGAAGTCGCCCGGGTCTCTGACTAAGAGGGTGTAGGCGGGCTTCCCTTCAATCCTTCCAGATTCAATGGCCTCCGAGAAGTGCTTGGAGATTTTCTCAGCGATACTTCTTCCCTTCTCGCTCAGCGTGTGCCCCCTCTGGCTGGATTCTATAAGGCCGAGGGCGGAGAGCTTCCTCAGAAGTGTTCTCACGCTCCCCTCGCCGAGTTCGAGTATCTCCGAGATTGTCTTTCTGCCAACGGGCTTCTGCAGAAGGTAGATAACCGCCACCGCGTCCTCAAGTGTGAACTCAGGATAGGCTCCCCTCTTCCAGCTCATCAGCTTCCCTCCGAGAAGAGTAGGAAAAAGATGATTAAAAGGTTTGCCAGAGGCTTCACAGCCACCTTGGCTTGAGCCCTGCCCACATCCTCATCTTCTCGTGGGCTATTATGCGCGGTATGTTCCTGGCCTCTTTTGGCCCAGGGTTCTTCATGTAGAAAGCGTTGACCTCGTAGACAGTTCCGAACTCCTTCCTGTCAACGGCAATCTTTCCGAGCCTGACGAGGTCAACGAGGAGGCCGGCCAAGGCAGGGCTGTCGTTTATCCTGCCGGTAACAACTATCTCATCTCTAGCGTTGTTGAAGCTGACATACTCGATGTGCATTGCTATGAACTTCTTGTCGTTGAGGGGCTCAAGGAAGCCGGTTGGCTTGATGTAGTGTGGCGCGTTGTAGCCGAGTAGATCCTCGACAATGCTCGACTTCGTGAACTCCTTGCTCTTGTTGCGCTCCTTGTCGGTCAAAGCGAGGAAGTCCTGATTTCCTCCTATGTTGAACTGCGCTATATCGCGAACATAGCGGTTCCTCTGGGCGAAGTGGCTGAGTATGTCGGCTGTGAGCGGCGTCGCGCCGGTCGCCCCATCGTCACCAAAGACCACGAGGTTGCTCTCCTTCGCGAGCTCGACGTAGACCGGGTCGTTGGCTATGAGGGTGGGGATGGCGTTGACGAAGGCAGCTCCGCCTGTTTCCTTGGCATACTTTGCGGCAGCATAAACATAAACCTGTGTCGCTGTGAGCCTGTCCTTCCTGTCCTCTGCAATGGCCTTCTCAAGCTCCTCCCTGTTCTCGAAGGGGGCAAAAGCCTCTGTGGTGCAGACGTTGACGAACACATCTGGCTTGAGCTCCTTCCACTCGCTCACAAGCCTTTCAACGGCCTCCTTGAGGCTCATCTCGTCGTCGAGGCCGGTTGCTTCGAGCGGGAGATTCCTGAGACTCTCCAGGTGAATGCCCTTCCTCACGGTTGTTCCCCTGAGGCTCTCTGGGGCATCTGGGTCGTACTTCCTTACGACATCGTAGAGATCCTTTCCGACCTTGGCCTTGTCGACGTCGTAAGAGCCGACTATCTCGATATCCTTTATCTTGATCGGTAGCTCGTCCACCAGGGGTACACCGTAGGGCTTTATTTTCCCTGCCTTTATCTTTTCAAGTCCGCTCGCAAAGATGCTGGCAACGTAGCCCTGTCCCAGTATGACAACCCTAACCATTTTGCACACCTCCTTTCCGTTGTCTTAGAATATTTTATGATAGTTAAATAGTTTTCGATTGCGAAACTTTCTTGGAAATGAAATATGTCGTGAGGACAACTCTGAAGTTCGTCACCAGCGCCAGCAGGAGAAACAGAACTCTCACAGAGACCTGAATCGGGTAAAGGAGGAAGAGCATCGTTAGGAAGACCCTCTCGTCCCTCTTACCCGGCAGTTTTCGGAGGGAGGGCACTTTGGAGTAGGCGCTCTTACAGAATGCTCCCCTGAACCTCTCCGTGGAGTAGCTGACCATCACCGAGCCGAGGAGAGCTAAAAGCGCCACGATGTACCACTGGGGCTCCTTCAGTGTTGAATACGCCAGCAATGCCAAAAAGCTCCCGTCAACGTAGCGGTCGAGAAGCGAGTCTAGATATCCTCCAAGTCTGCTCGTTCTCAGCTGGGCTCTCGCTAACTCTCCATCAACACCATCGAAGATGGAGCTGACTTGATACAGGATTCCAGCGAGGGGAAGGTTAACGAGGGTTAAGATAGCTGAGAGGATCCCAAGAGCGAAGGTGAAAGCTGTCATCGCGTTAGGGCTTACCTTCTCAACGAGCAGGGCACTGATCTCAGTTGAGATTTTTCTGTTCAGGCGTCTGCTCACGAAGCCGTCTTCTGTTCCCTTTACTGCAGTTTTGATGAGCATCTTCCTCGCCCTCTCGGCGTCCCCTGGGGTGTCCACGTCCGTCCAGCCGAAGCCGTCCACGAATGTAACTGGAAGTTTGGCCCTTTTGACAACCTCGCTGAGACTGTAGTCACCACCCTTTTCTTCCTCCAAGGTGGAGGTGACCTTGAATATGCTGTCATCTAGGACGAAGAAACCGGTGTCTACCGCGTCCCATTCCTTCAGGTTCTTGCCGATGCCCACAACCCTGCCGTCATTGACCTTAACCTTTGTGGCCTCTCCGATGTCAGCCCACCTTGGAGTTCTATCGGCTATGAGGCCGTTTCCTTCAACAGCTCTCTCCACAAAGGTCTCGCTGTAAACGTGATCGCCCATGACAAGTATGAACTCTCCGCTGACCCCTTTGCCGGTGAGGTAAAGGGAATGTCCATTGCCCTTTTCGGGCTCCGGATTAATCACGAGCTCGGCCTCGAAGCCGTGTTTCTTTAAAAACTCCAGATACATAGGGGCATAGCGTTCGTTGGTGACTATAACAAAGCGCCCAACGCCGTTTCGCTGGAGGAGAACCATCGTCCGGTAGAGAATTTCCCTTCCGGCTATCCTGAAGAGTCCCTTGGGTTTCCCACCCATCCTCGTCCCGAGGCCCGCTGCCAGTATTACCGCCGTTTTCGGTGCCATTGACATCACCTTTTTAAGTCCTGTCAAGCAGGCGATTAAGAAGCGTCCGATGGTTAAAATAACATGAAGTTTTTAAAAATTTTTCGGGTGGGGAAAATGCGCGTTGCCGTGCTGTATTCGGGAGGGAAGGACTCTAACTACGCCCTCTACTGGGCGCTGAAGCAGGGGTTCGAGGTCAGGTTCCTCGTCTCAATGGTGAGCGAGAGCGAGGAGAGCTACATGTACCACGTCCCGAACATACACCTGACAGAGCTTCAGGCAAAGGCGATGGGGATTCCACTCGTCAAGGGCTTCACGA
>NZ_JALTCZ010000138.1 GCF_027008145.1 Thermococcus sp.
CGAGGACCAAAATGATGGGGTCAAGCGGCGAGTTTATGCACCTCTTTCCCCTGAACGTGACCACGGCAGATACTTTCACGTGGGACCTGATGAAGCTCAACACGAAGAAGAGGCACCGCGTGAAAGCCGGGAGGGAGTTCGGCTACGATTACCTGACCCAGGCCTCAATTCTAACGTCGCTCGTCATATTCGATGAGGCCCACTTTCTCCTCGAGGATGAGTCCATGGCAACTGCCTTCGATGCCGTCGTCAATTTCCTGAGTTCTCAAGGAGTCCCAATCGTTGTGATGACCGCTACCCTCTCCAAAGGGCACAGGAAGTTTTTCAGAAGGTACGCTGGGAAATACGGGTATGACTTCAAAGTCGTATCCCCCGATGAAAAGGATCCCTTCGTGAAGAGGGAACTCGAAAAGGACATATCCATTGAATTCGGGAAGGGAGACCCGCTAATGTTCACCGAACCGGGGAAGAGAAACGCAATAATCGTGAACACCGTGGACAGGGCAGTGGAGCTGTACGATAGGGCAGTTTCGGACCCCGACATAGGATTTGAGCGCGACAGGATACTCTTACTCCACGGAAGAATGACGCCGAGCCACAAGAAGTCCATAATCAGCCGTCTCCAGAGACTGGGAAAGGAGGATTTCCTCCTGATAGGGACGCAGGCGGTCGAGGCGGGAGTTGATTTCTCCGCGGACGTTATGGTAACGGACAGAGCGCCGATTAACTCCCTGCTCCAGCGCTTTGGGAGGCTCGCCCGCCACGCGGGTGACAAGAGTGGCAAAGCCGTTGTAATCACAGACGCTCCCGCAGGTCCGTACCCGTTGGAGAAGGTAGAGAAGACGTTGGACCTAATCATCGAGAGGAGCATCCACCCGCGCGTCCCTTCAACCTACGAGGAGACAGTCGCCGTGGTTCATGGATCAAGCCCCAGCTCCGTCAACAGACTCATTAACAAAGGGCTGAAGGGAGTCCTCCTAAAGCTGATGGGCGATCCTGCAAAGAGGGCCATTCATGTCTTAGGGGAGGTTGAACGGCTTGTGGCAAGCGGTGTGCCGGTAATGAGGGACTTCCTTGTTCCTCTCTCCGTAGGAGGTGAAACGGTTCTCATAAGCCCGAAGAAGCTCCTCAAGCTTTACTCAGGGGGACTCGTCGAGATCAAAGGCGTTAAATTCGAGATTAAAACCCTTAAAGATGCTTACAGGGTTGCAAAGGCCGTTGCACTCGAAGAGAATATCGAGATACTCTTTACTGGAAACTACGACCCGGAGCGTGGTATAGCATGATGCCCTGCGCCTACTTCAAGGAGGGGAAGTGCATCGAGACAATGGAAGCCCACCTAAAACGGGGTCTTGAGCTGTTGGAGGGGCTTTACATCGAAAGGGGCTACGGCAATTTCCTGGGGCGGCTCCTCGACGTTGAACCCAAGGCTGCCGAGGAACTCCTAAGGAAAACCCACGTTCTTCACGACGTCGGAAAGTGCCTTGAGACGTTTCAAAAGAGACGTGAAAGCTTCGGATACCATGAGTTCTACTCCTACCTACTGGCAAAAGACGCCCTCGGGGAGTTTGGGACTGCGGGCCAGATAGCCGCGGTCGCGATTCTTCTTCACCACCACGACTGGATAAGGAATAGAACTGTGAAAAAACCCCAGGGTTTAAGGCTTACCGAGGGATGCATCCGGCTCGTCAAAGAGCTCTCTGGAATTTCTATTCCGCGGGAAATACCCTGGGGAGAGCCAATCGAGGAGTACGAAACTGCAGAGGAGATTCTTCGAAAGAAGCTCAGAGGTGTCTATGCCATCCTCCTGCCGATAGCCGTAGCGGACAATTACGCCGCACTCTGCAATCGGGGAGGGGAGGGA
>NZ_JALTCZ010000139.1 GCF_027008145.1 Thermococcus sp.
CTTGACAAGTTCGCCCAAATCGTTGATACCCAGAGGGAGCTGGTGAAGAGGAACGTCATCTTCGTCCCAAACCGTTCCTTTGTAGTTTACACGGGCATTGATAGGGTGGAAAACGAGTTCAGGGTTCCTCTCTTCGGGAGCAGGAATTTATTGAGGAGTGAGGAGAGGAGCGAGGAGAAGAGCTACTACTGGTTGCTTGAGAAAGCTAAGCTTCCATACCCCGAGCCAGTAAAGCCGGAGGAGATTGACGAGGTTGGCCTCGTGATAGTCAAACTCCCCCACGCCAAGAAGAGGCTGGAGAGGGGTTTCTTTACTGCGGCAAGCTATCGGGAGTTCCGCGAGAAGGCCGAACGCCTGAAGAAGCTCGGTGTCATCATGGAGGAAGACCTCGCCAAAGCGAGAATCGAGCGCTACATAATCGGCCCCGTCTTCAACTTCGACTTCTTCTACTCGCCGATTGATGAGGAAATCGAGCTCCTGGGTATAGACTGGCGCTTCGAGACGAGCCTTGACGGTCATGTAAGGCTTCCCGCTTCCCAGCAGCTTACTCTGCCGGAGTGGCAGTTCGAACCCGAATACACGGTTACTGGTCATGCTTCCTCAACGCTCCGCGAGAGCCTTTTGGAGAAGGTCTTTGATATGTCGGAAAAGTACGTGAAGGCCACTCAGGAGTACTATTCCCCGGGAATAATCGGGCCCTTCACACTCCAGACGGCAGTTGATAAGGACCTGAACTTCTACATCTACGACGTGGCCCCGAGAACCGGGGGCGGAACCAACATCCACATGGCTATGGGGCACCCCTACGGGAACTCCCTCTGGAGGAAGCCGATGAGCACCGGGAGGAGGATAGCGCTTGAGATTAAGCGCGCAATTGAGCTGGACGAGCTTGAGAAGATCGTTACATGAGGTGATGTCAGTGAAGTGGAAGGTTACCGTCATCGTTCGCCTCAAGGAAGGCCTTAACGACCCCGAGGGGAGGGTCATAGGAAACGCGCTTAGGAACCTCGGGTACGCGGTCGAGAATCTC
This sequence comes from Thermococcus sp., assembly GCF_027008145.1. Taxonomy (GTDB): domain Archaea; phylum Methanobacteriota_B; class Thermococci; order Thermococcales; family Thermococcaceae; genus Thermococcus. The sequence goes on from NZ_JALTCZ010000139.1 coordinate 1,031, forward strand.
CGCGTTCCGAAGTACTTCGAGTTTGAGCTGGAGAGCGAGAACCCTGAGGAAGAGGTCGAGGGGATGTGCAGAAAGCTTCTCGCCAACCCGCTGATCCACAGCTGGGAGTACAGAATCGAGCCGGTGAGCTGAGATGGTGAAATTTGCCGTGGTGGTCTTCCCGGGAACCAACTGCGACTTTGAAACTGAAAGGGCAATAAGAAAGGCCGGTGCCGAGGCTGAACGCGTTTGGTACAAGCGTTCATTGAAGAACTTCGACGGTGTCGTTCTGCCGGGTGGCTTCAGCTACGCCGATTATCTCCGCGCCGGGGCGATAGCGGCCAGGCAAGAGATAATGGAGGAGGTTAAGGAGTTCGCCCGCGAGGGGAGGCCCGTTCTGGGGATATGCAACGGCTTTCAAATTCTCACTGAGGCCAGCCTTTTGCCTGGGGCTTTGAGGCCGAACAGGGTTCCGCGCTTCCTCTGCAGATGGGTTCACCTCAGGGTTGCCGATAACGAGACGCCCTTCACTTCGCTCTACGAGCAGGGAGAGGTCATAAGGATGCCAATAGCTCACGCCGAGGGCAACTACTACACTGAGGATCCCTCAAAGGTCAAGGTTGTTTTCCAGTACAGCGACGAGAGGGGCAACGTTACTGAAAAAGCGAACCCGAACGGCTCAGTTCTCAACATAGCGGCGGTCGCCAACGAAAGGGGGAACGTCCTCGGGACGATGCCGCACCCGGAGCGCGCCAGCGACCGCTTTCTTGGGAGTGAAGACGGGCTGAGGCTCTTCAGGGGCATGGTTGAGTGGGCGAGGAGGTGATTAACGTGTTCCCGCACGAGGAAGGGGTCATCCGCGAGCGCTTGAAGAGAGAGCCGAATGAGCTTGAGTGGGCAATGCTCGAAGTTATGTGGAGCGAGCACGCTTCCTACAAGTCCAGCAGGCCCTGGCTGAAGCTTTTACCGACCGAGAGCGAGCACGTGATTCTCGGCCCCGGCGAGGATGCTGGAATAGTCAAGTTCGACGACGAAACGTGGATAGCTATCGGAATAGAGAGCCACAACCACCCGAGTGCAGTCGAGCCATACGGTGGAGCGGCAACGGGTGTCGGCGGGATTGTAAGGGACATACTATGCATGGGTGCTCGTCCAATAGCGCTCCTCGACCCGATACGCTTCGGCCCGCTGGAGAAGGAGCACAACCGCTACCTCTTTGAGTACGTCGTCAAGGGTATAGCCGACTACGGCAACAGGATAGGCGTCCCAACTGTTGGCGGTGAAACCGAGTTCGATGAGAGTCTTGATGAATATACGCTGGTAAACGTTGCCTGCATTGGAGTTATGAAGCCAGAACACCTCGTCCACAGCTATGTGAGTGAAGCTGGCTTAAAACTCATTCTGGTCGGAAACAGAACGGGAAGGGACGGAATCCACGGAGTAACTTTCGCGAGCGAGGAACTCGGAGAGAACGCCGAGGAGGAAGACCGCTCGGCGGTGCAGATTCCGGATCCATTCACAGAGAAGCTCCTCATCGAGGCGACCCTTGAAGCCGTTTATACCGGTAAAGTTAAGGCACTTAAAGACCTCGGCGGTGGCGGTTTGACATGTGCCTCATCGGAGATGGTCGGAAAGAAAGGCTTCGGCGCGGTTATCTACGCAGACCGCGTCCCGCTCCGCGAACCGGGCATGACGCCTGCGGAGATCATGATATCGGAGAGCCAGGAGAGGATGCTCTTCGCGGTTAGACCCGGGGATGTGGAAGAAATCGGGAGGATTTTCGAGAAGTACGAGCTTGAGTGGGCCGTCATTGGTGAGGTCATTGAGGAGCCTCACTACATCGTCTACTGGAAGAGTGAGAAGGTGGCAGACCTGCCCGTTGAGCTCCTCACGGACGTTCCAACGATTGAGTGGGAGATGAAGCCCTACCGCGCTGAAAAGGACGTTGAAACGCCCGAGGTTGACTTTAGGAAGGCCTTCGACCTCGTCTGGAAAGGCCCCAACGTGCTGAGCAAGCGGTGGGTCTGGGAGGGGTACGACCACGAAGTTCAGGGAAGGACGGTTCTCAAGCCCGGTAGAGACTCAGCGGTTCTGAAGATAAATGAAAAATACGGTTTAGCTTTCGTCACCGATGGAAACCCTAACCACAGCTACTTCAACCCCTACCACGGCGCGATGGGAGCCGTTGCCGAGGTGGTTAGAAACCTCGTGAGCGTCGGGGCGGAACCTTTAGCACTAGTTGACAACCTCAACTTCGCCTCGCCCGAGAGGCCCGAGGTCTACTGGAGCTTCGCTGAAACCGTTAGGGGGCTGGCCAACGCCGCTAAGGCCTTCGGTCTGGCCTACGTCAGCGGTAATGTCAGCTTCTACAACGAAGTCGTTGACAGGCCGATAAAGCCAACTCCTGTAGTTGCGGGCCTCGGGAAGGTTGAGCTTGAGAAGATTCCCCAGATGGGGATTGAAGAGGGCCTGCTCATCGGCATTGTCGGGCTTACCAAGAAGGAACTCGGTGGCTCTGAGCTCTACGCAAGGCTCGGAGTCGAGGGCGGCCTTGCCCCTCGCGTGAGCTTAGATGAGGAAAAGGCAAATGCCGGGGGGATTTTGAGGGCTATACGGAAAGGCCTGGTTAGGGCAGTCCACGACGCTAGTAAGGGAGGAATAGCCGCCGCTCTGACCGAGATGGCCCTCGCCGGGAAGGCTGGCTTTGAGGTCGATCTCTCAAAGGCCCTAGTGGATGGAAGCCTTTTCCCTGTGGAAGTTGCCTTCAGCGAGAGCCACGGGAGGTATGTGGTGGCCTTCGAGGAGGAGAAAATTGAAGACCTTAAAGGTCTCTTCAGGCACTTCGCCGTTGTAGGAAAAGCCGGCGGAAGCAACGTGGTCTTCCGCTGGAGCGGAAAAGAGCTCCTTAGAAGGCCGATTCCCGAGCTGAGGAAAATCCACGAGTCGCTACCAAAGCTGCTTGGTGAGGAGGAATGAGGGTAGCTACCTACGCTTCCCATTCCGCCCTTCAGATTTTGAAGGGCGCAAAGCAGGAGGGCTTTGAAACGGTGGCCTTCGGAAAGACCCGCGTTAAGCCCCTCTACACCCGCTATTTTCCCGTTGCAGATTACTTCATCGAAGGGACTTATCCGGAGGAAGAACTGCTTGAGCTTGAGGCCGTGGTTATTCCCACCGGCTCCTTCGTGGCCCACCTGGGAATCCAGCTTGTCGAGAGGATGCGCGTTCCCTACTACGGCAACAAAGAGGTTCTCAGATGGGAGAGCGACAGGAACCTCGAAAGGAAGTGGCTGGAAAAGGCTGGCTTGAGGCTTCCGAGGGTTTACGACGACCCGGACGAGATTGATAGGCCGGTTATAGTCAAGCCGTTTGGAGCAGGTGGCGGAAGGGGCTACTTCTTGGCCAAAAGCCCGGCTGATTTTTGGAAGAAGGCTGGGAAGCTTGGAATAAGGAACAAAGAAGACCTCTCCAACGTCCAGATCCAGGAGTATGTCGTTGGGGTTCCTGTTTACCCGCACTACTTCTACTCGAAGCTCAGCCGCGAGCTTGAGCTTATGAGCGTTGACAGGAGGTACGAGAGCAATGCGGACGCGATAGGCAGAATTCCAGCGGGAGAACAGCTAGGCCTTGAACTGAACACCAACTACACGGTCATCGGCAATATCCCGATCGTCCTCCGCGAGAGTCTCCTCATGGACGTTATCGAGGCCGGTGAAAGAGTAGTTGAAACCGCCGAGAACCTTATGGGTGGCCTGTGGGGGCCCTTCTGCCTCGAGGGGGTTTACACCGAGGAGCTGGAGTTCGTGGTCTTCGAGATCTCAGCCAGGATAGTGGCGGGGACCAACCCCTTCGTCCACGGCTCGCCCTACAGCTGGCTCAGATATGACTTCCCGGTAAGCACTGGAAGGAGGATAGCGATGGAGCTGAGGCAAGCTGTGGAAGAGGACAGGCTTGGGGAGGTTTTAACATAAATTTGTTTAATATTTCGCAGAATAGATTTATAAATTAACGTTCAAATGCTGGCCAAAGGTGGTGTCCATGTGGGAGAAGTTCATCGAGGAGAAGGTTGAGGAGATAAGGAAAACTGTTGGCAACGGTAAGGCGATAATAGCGCTCAGCGGTGGGGTTGACAGCTCGACCGCGGCCCTGCTCGCCCATAAAGCGATAGGCGAGAGGCTTCACGCAGTCTTCGTCAACACGGGCTTCATGAGGAAGAACGAACCGGAGTTCGTCGTGGAGACCTTCCGCGACGAGTTCGGTCTCAACCTCCATTATGTTGATGCGAGCGAGCGCTTTTTTGCCGAGCTTAAGGGCGTAACCGACCCGGAGGAGAAGAGGAAGATAATAGGGAGGGTCTTCATCGAGGTCTTTGAGGAGGTTGCGGGGGAGATAAACGCCGACTTTCTAATTCAGGGAACCATCGCTCCTGACTGGATTGAGAGCCGGGGCAAGATAAAGAGCCACCACAACGTTGGAGGCTTACCTGAGAGGCTCAACCTCAAGCTCATAGAACCGCTCAGAGACCTTTACAAGGACGAGGTTAGGGAGCTCGCCAAGGAGCTCGGTCTTCCGGAGAAGATATACAACAGGATGCCCTTCCCCGGGCCGGGGTTGGCGGTTAGAGTTCTCGGCGAGGTCACGCCTGAGAAGGTCGCCCTCGTTAGGGAGGCCAACGCCATAGTCGAGGAGGAGATTGAGAAAGCTGGATTGAAGCCTTGGCAAGCCTTCGCGGTTCTCCTCGGCGTCAGAACGGTTGGCGTCCAGGGTGACATAAGAGCCTACAAGGAGACGGTAGCGGTTAGAATTGTTGAGAGCCTCGACGGCATGACGGCCAACGCAATGAACGTTCCCTTTGAGGTTCTCCAGAGAATAGCCTTCAGAATTACCAGCGAGATCCCCGAGGTCGGAAGGGTGCTCTACGACATCACCAACAAGCCTCCAGCGACGATAGAGTTCGAGTGAGAACCTTTATTTATTTTTGAGTGGAGTTTGAAACGGTGGGAGTATGGAAGTCATCGAAGCCGTCTACGAAGATGGGGTTCTAAAGCCTCTTAAGAAGCCCCACTTGAGGGAGGGGGAGAAGGTCAGGATAAAAATAATCGCGAGGGATATAGCGGAGTTCATTAGGACAGCAGAAGGAATCAAGAGGCCCAAAAAAGACCCCCTTCAAATGCTGGAAGAGGTGAGAGAGCGTTGAGGTTCGTCCTCGATGCGTCGCTTCTCAT
>NZ_JALTCZ010000140.1 GCF_027008145.1 Thermococcus sp.
CCTGATACTCCTTATTCCCTATCCTCTCCTTCTCCCTTACATAGAGCACAGCTTTAATCTGCCTTTCATTTAAACCCAGCTTTCTCAGGTAATCCTCAGTATAAATATCCTTTCTCAAAAGAACCACGAGGCCTCCGGCCTCTTCACTAAACTCAGGCTCGGGTAAGCCGCTCTCCAAACAGAGACGTACCATCTTAAACGTCCCGGTGTCCCACCTCTCGATCAGTCCGGCATAGTAGAAAACCTGGGCAATTTTGGGGTTTCTCAGCTTGGAAGGATGTGTTTCCTTTTTTAGATCTTCAATAACAATTCCAGGAGGTAGTTCCCCAGGATTCCAGATCCAGATGAAGTCATCAAAGATCTTAATCTGCACGTTGCTCGGGTCAGTGTAGTCCCTGTGAATCAGGGCGTTTATTATGGCTTCCCTAAGGGCATCTAAGGGATAATCCCAGATTTCCTTTCTCCTCAGCTCCCCCTCAAACTCATACCTAACTCCAATGTGGCTCATTATCACTTTATGGCAACCTATTTCTAGCCATATGAACAAACTTTCTGATCGTTTCCTCATCCAGATCTTCCAACGCTGCAGAAGATGGCAGAGAATCCCACGTGACCCCAGATTTCTGAAGGAAGAATCTCTGCAAATCCTCCCAGCCCATCTCAACGGTCTGAGCTCCAACCCTTTTATAATATCTCCCCTTAAATGAAACTGGAACAGGGGATTGGGGAACTTCAATGATGACGATTTTCTTTCCACCAATCTCTTCAACTTTTATGGACGGATTTATTCTAAGATTGTGCCTTATTGATCTGGCCAAGCTGTCCAAGTCTCCAGAGAAGCCAAAAACCTTGCCATCATTGCTAACACCAAGGAGCAAAACCCCACCGTCAGTGTTAGCAAATGCTGACAGCGTTTTATAAACAGAATCATTCAGCTCCCGCTTAAACTCAATGGTTTCACTCTCGCCATTCTTAATCAGGTCATTAACATCCATTTAATCACCAGATGTAAAAACGATCTGGGAAATTAATAGCTTTTTGGTTCTGGGGGTGCGGTGCGAAGCGCCGAGATAAAGAAATAAAGCGAAGCCCCTTTACCCAAAATTAACTTTTTTATATAAGCTGTCTCGCTCGTTGAGTTGCATTTTTTGAATCCTACGGAGGATATATTCCGCATCTCCCCACAGATCAATGAATGCCATATTTATGGGCTATATTCTGGACTGCCCTTGCAAGGGGATTCTCCGCAATGCGGTATTTTCCGCGCTTTTCGCTGTGCTCAATCATACCTGAGAGAACGAGATTCTTCAATATGCGGGTGAGGCTCCTGTCGCTGATTTCCTCCCTGCGGAGCACCTCTCCAGCAATTTCCTTCCGCGTGAGGCCAAATTTTGACTGCGCCAGCACCCAGAGTGTTGTTACATAGGCTTTTGTGCTGTAGATGTTAAGGAATGCCTCCAGATCTTGCTCCCAAACGCCGATGGCATAGTTCAAAGTCTCCACAAGGGCATCATCATGGCTCATACCTCTGACTCTTTGCTTGCCGTAGTATGCCAGAAATCCGGGCACGTTTGAGAGCTCCTCTACGGCTTCCTCAAGTTCAGCCCCAGTGCAGGACACTTTTGCCTCGCTCAATCCTTTTTTGAGGTACCCTATGCTTTCCTCTGGTGTCCAGCGCGGTATGTGAATCTTGTCAACGTATCTGGCGAACATCGGCTGGGACGCCGATGGGCTGAGTACCCTCTCAAGCAGACCCGGCATCGAACCCGTCATTATCACGCTCGTGTTGTCCATTGTGTTGCTTATCAGCTGAAGGAGGCCCAGCATGTTCATACCCCTGATACGGGACATTACCTGGGCCTCATCTATTACCACAACAAAATCGTCGTATTTGGCATTTAATTCCCTGAGGAGATTAATTAGGGCGTTTTGGAACTGTACAGCATTTTCAGGTTTAACATCAAGCCGTACAAGACCTAAACTGAGCTGAGTATGGTATGAGAGTTCTTTTACCTCAATGTTCGTCATTGCTGGAGTTAACTCGGTGTAGCTGATCCCCTGCTTACCCATAAAGGGAGAGAGATCATAGTATATGTACCGGTACTTGTACTTATTCAAAAAAACTCTAATGATGCTCGTCTTGCCGACTCTCCTCGGGCCGAGAATTGCCGTAAAAGTCCTTTCCTCAACATTCTTCTTCAGCTGTTTGAGGGCTTCCCTGTGCCGTTTTCCGTAAAGGTTTTTCTCATTGGTTATTGGTCGAATTTGAAACATTTATGGACACCCCATTCTATATGGAAGCCCCTTCCATATTTAAACCTTTCTTTTTGGATTCAGTTGGGATGAGTCCAAGGTAAAGCCTAGCTCACTTCGCTCATGTGATTCACCTTTGACTTATGCCTTCGAAATGGACCCGTTCAGAGTTTTCTTATCTTGAAATCCAAATTCTCGAAGTCCCCCAGATCCCACAGGAACCAGACCTCACCTTTAAGATCTTCCTTACATTTAATGCCCTTCGCTATCAACCCGTAATACTTCCCCCAGTTTTCTAACCCAACAAGCCCACTTTTACGCTCTAAATCTTTTAAAACTCCCCTCGCCTCTTTCTCTCTCAACTCCTTCCACTTTACCCCCACCAGCAGAGCCTTATTTTCCCTTTTGTCCAGTGCAACGAGATCAATTTCCTCATTTTTATGCCACCACTTTCCGATCTTCGTAAATTTAAACGGCAACCCCCCATGCTTATTAAGTTCTATTAAAAACTCTTTGGCTGCTTTTTCGAAGGTCTTTCCAAGGTAAGTATTAAAGTTCCTCAGGAAATCCTGAATTGCTGGCTCAGGGTTGAGGGAGTCTATCTCCTCATAGTGCGGACTGACGAAGCGGTGGTAAAAACGGAAGTACTCATCTTCTATAAGGTAAATCCCCCTCTTGGCTTTCCTCTCTGTTATTGGAACCTCCCGCCTCACAATTCCAAGATTTGAGAGCACCCTAAGATATGCAGATAGGTCTTTGGCCTCCATCCCAACGTACTGAGCGATCTCGTTAAGCCGGGTTTTCCCCATGGCTATGGCCTCGATGATCTGCATGTATCTGGTTGGGTTCCTCAGTTCCTCCATGAGGAGAAGCCTCGCCTCGTTGAAAAGAAATGCACTCGGGTCAAAGAAGTTGTTGATAATCTCATCATCGCTCCCCGTTTTGAAGAATTCCATGTATTTGGGAATCCCCCAAGTGACCCCATAGAGTCTTAAAAGCCCCTCAAAATCCTTTCCAAACCATTCGGCCATATCGAAGAAGCGGAATGGTTTGACCTTCAGAACCCCACTTGCTCGCCCATAGAGAGGGCTCTTGCAGCTGAGAACCTCACGCTCCACCATTCCAACGCTCGAACCGCAGAGGATAATGGTGATCTCTGAACCCTCAAGCACTATATCCACTACCTCCTGAAACTCGGATGTAACACCCTTGTCTGCCTCTATCAAGTAAGGGAACTCATCAAGAATCACCAAAAGCTTCCCCTGCCCTCTTAGGAACTTAAACGCATCCTTGAAGCTTTCGAATCTTACCGGAGCACCAATAAAAGAACTTATCTCGTGAGAAAATCTCTCGATGTCTTTCTCATATCCCCTCTGGGAGCAGAGAAAATATATTCCCCTTTTGTTCTCCAGGAATTTCCTCAAAAGGGCCGTCTTTCCCACCCTTCTTCTCCCATAGACCACAAAAAGTCGAAAGCCTCCCTCCCATGCCCTCTCCAAGACTTCGAGCTCTCTCCCCCGGTTCACAAATTTTCGAATCATGATTATAATAAATATGATTCGAGTATTTAAACATTTTGGTTTTAGCAACCTGACCTCCTCCCGGCTAAGGGCGAGGCTTTCAAAAGAAAAATGTAAAGCCTAACCTGCCTCGCTCATAGTATCCATCTTTTGAATCATTCCTGCTTCATTTCTGCACCGTATAATACATTCGGTCCGTAAGCGCCGAAATAACAAAATGAAAACGGGATTCAAAGGGCAGAGCCCCTTTGTTCAGAGATGTTTAGAGATACCCCTTATCCCCCAAATACTCCTTCAGCCCTTCCCTCCAGCCGGGCATCCTCAGGCCAAGTTTATGGAGCCCCCTGTTCTCAAGCGCAGAAAACCTCGGCCTCCTCGCCAGCCTGTTAAGCTCGCTCGATTTTATAGGCTTCACTTCAACGTCCCAGCCCAGGATTTCAAATATCGCTCTGGTGAACTCATACCATGAGCAGTAACCTTCATTGACCATGTGATAGATCCCCCACTCCGGCTTCAGCTTCAGAAACTCCTTCAGAGTCCCAGCGACGTCCATCGTGTATGTCGGGCTCATGAACTGGTCGTCGACTATCCTCAGCTCCTCCCCGCGTCTTGCCTTCTCAATGACCCAATTGACGAAATTTCCACCCTTTCCGCTCGCGCCGGCCTTTCCGTAGAGGCTTGCCACCCTGATGATGTAGTACTTCGTCGAATAATTTCTTGTGAAGATCTCGCCGGCGTACTTGCTGGTTCCATAGACGTTTAACGGGTTTGGAACATCATCCTCAGTGTATGGCTCTCCCTTCTTCCCGTCAAAGACGTAGTCCGTGCTGATGTAGACGTTGATTGCATCAATCTCGCTGGCAACCCTAGCAACGTCCAGTGCGCCGATGGCGTTGACCGCAAAGGCCTTCTCCGGGTAGAGCTCGGCATCATCCACTCTAACATAAGCCGCCGTGTTGATGATGACATCTGGCTTCAGCTCTTTCAGCACCTTAAGGGTCTCGGGAACGGTAACGTCTAAGTCTCTGTGGGTCAAAGAGATAACTTCAAAGGAAGAGTCTTCCCCAAAGACTTCCACCAAATCTGTCCCGAGCTGACCATTTGCACCGATGATCGCAACTCTCATCGAATCACCTCAGAAAACCTATCCCTTTTCGATGGCTTCCTTCAGCGTCGGCCATTTCCTGTCCTTCTCAGAAACTATGGGATCATCAACCGGCCAGTCTATGCATATATCAGGGTCGTTCCAGATTATTCCGCCCTCATAGTCGGGAGCGTAGACGTTGTCCACCTTATAGACAACCTCGGCAACGTCGCTCAGCACGACGAACCCGTGGGCAAAGCCCCTCGGGATGTAGAGCTGGTATTTATTGAACTCTGACAAGATAACTCCCACCCATCTGCCGAAGGTCGGTGAGTTCCTCCTTAAATCAACGGCCACGTCGTAAACAACTCCCCTGACAACCCGAACAATCTTGGCCTGGGCGTAGGGCTCGCGCTGGAAGTGCAGGCCCCTTAAAACACCGTACTTTGATTTCGAGTGATTGTCCTGGATGAAGTCTCCCTTTATTCCTGCTTTCTCGAAGTCCGACTTCTTGTAGGTCTCCATAAAAAAGCCCCTCTCGTCCTCGAAAACCTTGGGCTTGATTAGGATGACATCAGGAATTTCAAGGCGCTTGAACTCGAACGGCATAACATCACCTCATCGCCTGGAGTGGAGTAACCCTACCGATATCGGTTGTATCAAAGTCCGAATCGTAGCTGACTATACGGAGGCCGTATTTACGGGCCAAGGTATACTGGTATGCATCGTCAAAATCGAGGTGGAATTTACGAGATGCCTCAACGAGTGATTCAAAATCGAAGGGGGTGAGTCTCAGCAGGGAGAGCCCACCGCGCAGGAGAACGTCCTCAACGAACTCCCTGAAAACCCCGTGTTTCTTCTGCCTGGAGAGTATTATCCCTATTGAGTAAACCGAGAAATCCGAGACGGCAAGCTCACTGGGTGAAGTTTCTCTAAGAAACCTCTCCGCGTTATCAGCGTTTTCCTGATCAAGAAGGATTTCAAGGAACACGTTGGTATCAACCAGATACATCAGCCCCACCATTCAAGGACCCTGTGCTGAAGCTCCACGGAAGTGTATTTCTCCCTGAGCTCCTTCAGCCCCCCGCGCCATCCAAACTTCATGGGGGAGCGTCTCCTGCGCGCGTTCCTCTCCATGAGGAACTTGATGTAGTCCAGCACCTCCTCTTTAAGGTCATCCGGCAGTTGCTGAAAGAGCCTGTAGGCGTCCTCCATCACGTTCACCATCCTAAACATTCTCGCGGAACTTAATTACCTTTTGCCTTACTACCCCAGCTTCCAGGGCGTTGGGTGGAGGACTCTCTCGTTCACCAGCGGCTTCCACCACCATTCATTCTCTAAATACCATTTAACCGTCTTC
>NZ_JALTCZ010000141.1 GCF_027008145.1 Thermococcus sp.
CCCCTCTCGGAGGGCAGTACACCCGGGAACGCTGGCGGGCTTAACTTCCGGGGTCGAAACGAGACCGGGTGTGGCCCCGCCGCTATGGCCGCCGTGCCAATAACCCCTCCCGAAACGAATTTATAAATTTTGCGGTCTTGGGACAAGCTTAATAACATCTGCGACAAAGTTCTCCGGGTGGTGAGATGGGACTCATCGAGGACAAGGCACTTGTTGAAGCTGCCCTCTTCGTTTCCGGCAGGCCTCTCAGCCTCAAGGAGCTTTCAAGGGCCCTCGGAATACGCTCCCTCGATTACCTTGAGAAGCTTATAGAGCTCATAGCTGCAGAATACGCCGAGAGAAAGAGTGCCATAGAGGTCGTCAAGGTTCTTGGAGACAAGTACGTCATGCAGGTCAAGCAGGAGTACAGCCAGAGGGTAATACACCTGATGCCGAGGCCGGACCTAAGAACAGGGGAGCTTAAGACGCTAGCACTCGTAGCCTACCTCCAGCCGATAGAGCAGAGCAAGATAATAAAGCTCCGCGGGAGCCAGGCATACGAGCACATCAAAAAGCTCGTCGAGATGGGTTTAATTTATGCGGAACCCTACGAGAGGACGAAGCTCCTCGGCACAACCCAGAAGTTTGCTGAGCTCTACGGCTTCACCGAGAACGACCCTAAGATTATCAAGGAGGCCTTCAAGAAGGTCGTCCACGCCGAGTACAGCGACCTCATAGAGAAGCTCGAGGGTAAGGATAAGGAAGAAAAGTCCGAGTAAACGTTTATAGATTTCTTGAGGCTATAGTTTTCCACTTTTCTGCTTTGGACAGAAATAAACTCTTTTCTGCCTCAAAGAAGGCTTGAGAGAAAAGTTTAAATAAGGGAACGTCGGATTACCATTAGGGTGAGTGCTATGTCGGGCCTTACTAAGGAGCAGATTGTAGGTCAGATCATCCGACAGAGGGGTCTTTCAAAGGCCGAGATTGAGAGAAGAATAGCGGAGATAGCCAAAAGGGAGGGCATCTCTGAGCACGCCGCCGCTGTGATGCTTGCTGAAGAGCTCGGGGTCAAGCTCACCGAGGGGGAGCTTCTCCACATAGCTGATCTCGTCCCCGGGATGAGCGGGGTCAACATCGTGGCGAGGGTTCTCAGGAAGTTCCCGCCAAGGGAGTACGCCAAGAAGGACGGTTCAAAGGGCAGGGTCGCGAACATCATCGTTTACGACTCGACCGGTCAGGCGAGGCTCGTCCTCTGGGATGCCCTCGTTTCGAAATACTACGACGAGCTCAGCCCCGGCGACGTCATCAAGGTCATAGACCCCTCCGTCAGGGGGGGGATGAAGGGGATCGAACTTCACGCCAACTTCAGGACGAGGATGATCAAAAATCCAGAGGATCCACGAGTTGAGGAGATACCTCCCCTCGAAGAGGTCAGGAGCTACTCCTACAGGAGGGTGAAGATAAAGGACCTTCAGGGTGGCGAGCGCTTCGTTGAGGTTAGGGGTACGGTGGCAAAGCTCTACAGGGTTCTCGTCTACGACGCCTGCCCGGAGTGCAGGAGAAAGGTTGACTACGACCCGGCAACGAACACGTGGCTCTGTCCGGAGCACGGTGAAGTTGAGCCCGTCAAGATAGTCGTCCTCGACTTCGGCCTCGACGACTCTACCGGTTATATCAGGACAACCCTCTTCGGCGATGACGCCGCCGAGCTCCTGGGAGAGTCGCCTGAGGAGATTGAGGCCAGGATAAAGGAGCTCGTCGAGGGCGGGCTGACGATAAAGGAAGCCGGAAGAAAGGTGGCGGAGGAGGACTACTACACGCTCCTCGGCAGGGAGATAATAGTACGCGGTAGCGTCGTTGAGGACAAGTTCCTTGGAACCCTGCTGAAGGTGAGAAGCTGGGAAGAGATCAACGAGAGGCGCGAGATAGAGCTCGCCAAGCGCGAGCTGTACGAGGCCGTAAAGTCCCTTGAGGGTGGTGAGTGAAATGGAGGAGGTTCGATTTAAGAGGAGGAAGCCTGCCGTCGAGAGGAAGATAGCCGATATAAAGGAGGACGACACCCGCGTCTCCCTCATAGGAAAGGCCTTCAAGGTAGACAAGCTGGACTACACCTTCTGGATCGACGACGGGACTGGAGTTATACTCGTCGAGAGCGAGGAGAACGTTCTTCCCGCGAACGGCCAGATTGTAAGGGTCATTGGCAGGGTCATCAGGAACGAGGAAGGTGTCCACATCTTTGGCGAGGTCATACAGGACTTCAGTGAGGCCGACCTTAGGGCCCTTGAGGAAATCAGGGAGCTCGAGAGGAAGTATCTCCCGAAGGTCGAGGGGATAATCAACTTCTTTGGGGGTGAGGAGCAATGAAGAAGCGCCTCCCCGCGAGCAGAGTCTACATCAGGGACATCGTCGAGGGCTACTATGTGAGGAGTGAGGGTGACTTCGAGCCCAACTACCTGATAACCAAGGACGCAAGAAAGGTCTACCGCGTCAAGGTCGTCGCGACGGTTGTCAGGGAGCCGGTCATAAGCGACGACGAGACCTACGGCAAGTTCCAGATCGACGATGGAACCGGAACGATATGGGTTCTTGGCTTCCGCGACGATACCCGCTTCATAAAGCTCGTGAAGAAGGGCGACTTCGTCCAGATAATAGGGAAAGTTGCAGAGTGGCGCGACGACAAACAGATACTGGTTGAAGGAGTCTCCAAGGTATCCCCAAACTTCTGGATACTCCACCGCTTCGAGACCCTCAAGGAGAAGGTCGAGCACGCCAAGAAGGCCAAGATGGCCTTTGACATATACGACCGCTACGGGATAACCGCGAAGGCCAAGGTCATCGCCAAGAACAAGGGGATAGACGAGGAGATGCTCCAGACGATAGACGAGCTCTACACGATGATGCTCGAACAGAGAACCCTTGAGGAGGAGCTCTTCGAGGAGGAAGAGGAAGAAGAAGCTCCAGTCCTTAACCCCGAGCTTGAGAAGGCCAAGAAAGCAGTTATGGACCTGCTGAGGGAAAAGAAGAAGGCCCTCTCCCACAAGTTCATAGTCAAGAAGCTCTCCGAGGAGTTCGACGAAGAAATCATAGAGGAGGCCATAGCCCAGTTACTTGCCGAGGGGGAGATATACGAGCCTGAGATAGGCTTCTACGAGCCCCTCTGATTTTTTCAATATTGCTCTCTCATCGTCCTTATCACCGGGTCGTAGATGAGGGTAGAGGTTATGCTGTCCACCATCCTGAAGAACTCGTCCTTTCCCCTCTCCAGATCCATTGTTTCCAGTCTTATCAGCTCGCACCTCTCCCCGAGCACCCACTTTCCGAGGAGTATCTTCTCCCTTCCGTCCCTCTCAAGGTCAAGCCTGATCAGTCCGTAGGGGATGTCAGCCGTCCACCAGTTGGCCTTGAAGGTCACCCTCCAGTTGCCTTCCTCGACAGCTTTCGCAAGCTTCTCCATTGTTGTTCTAGGGCCATGAGGGGTCTTGAATGTGACGACCGTCCACAGTCCCTTCTTTTCCAGCTCCATAAGGATTTTATTCTTGAACTCCATCTCGATCACCTCACAACAGACGCGAAGAGGAACGCCATAACAGCGAGGAATATGCTGACCTTTAAAAGCTTCTGGGCGCGGTGGGCGGTTTCCCTGTCCTGGGAGCGGAGTACCAAAAAGGCCGAGTAGAGGATTATGGCATCAACCGGAACCATCGCGAGGTAGCTCAGCCCAACACCGGCCTTTATTGGGAGGAAAGAGGCAAAAATCGTTGCGATCGCGAAGGATGAACCCACGTAGGAGGCCTTCTTCCTCCCCCAAACTATCGGGAGGGTTCTGGCCCCCTTGGCAAGGTCGCCTTCAACGTCCTCTACGTCCTTGATGACCTCTCTAGCAACGTTGACGAGGAAGGCGCAGAGGGCCAGGTAGCCGGCCAGGCCTATGTTGCCGGCGGCAACGGCCCCATAGAGGGGGGTCGCCCCGGTCAGTGAAGCAACCGTCAGGTTCCCTATGAAGGGCATCGGCTTGAGTTTCCAAGCGTAGAAGAACATCGTCACATACGCCAGAACCGCCAGGATGAAGGCGTAGAGGTTTACGAAGACAGCCAGGGTGAGACCGGTGGTGAAGAGAAGCATAGCATACCAGAAGGCCGTCCTCCTGCGCATGGCTCCCCTCGGGAGAGGTCTCTCGGGCCTGTTTATTCTATCTATCTCGTAGTCGAAGTAGTCGTTTATCGTGTTCCCTCCCGCGCACCCGAGGGTGACTACGAGGAAGACGAGAATGTCCTTAATAGCTGATGGAAAGTGACCCACAGCCACTATCGAGCCGAGAAGGCCAACTACCCCTGCTAAGATGCAGTTGTGCGGTCTCGTTATCTCGATGAAGGCCTTTGCTTCCATTAGGGGCACCTAATTCAATTGTTCTGATCTCTTTAAAACCTTTCTACAGCTCCTCTCTCCGGAGAAGGCCCAGTTCCTCTCCGGTCTCAAGGACGCGCATCCTACCAAAGCGAAGCTCCTCAATTCCATTGAGGGAGTCCAGGGGGGTAAGAACCTGCGCAGTCCCGGCCGTAAAGTTCACCCACTTGAGTACCCCCAGGGAGGGACAGAGGCCGTCCCCGTCGATGAAGCCCACGAGGAGGTTGCTCAGCCTATCGAAGTCGACCGCCTGAAGGGCCCTGCTGTAGTGGTGTGGCACCGCCTCAACATCGGCCTTGACGACCGTATAGCGGTTCCCCTTCCAGCCAGCTAAAATAACCCACTTGAAGAGCTCCTCAAGGAGGGCCTTTTCCTCAACAGTGAGAGGCCTCCCGCTGAAGAGCGAGGTTCCGGTTACCTGTATCTCCCCAAGGTTGACCTCTATGGGGGACGCTCCTTTGAAGTAGGCTCTCCACTTGGAGAAGCGGACTTCCCTGCGCTCCTCCCTGCTGTGAACTCTTGCGAGCTCGCTGACCCCGAGTCTGATGACTTCTCCGTACTTCGAGAGGGACTTAGCGAGTCCTCCAAGCTCGTTCCTCCTCTCAAGGAGAACCATAACGTCCGGCCTGACAAGCTCTGCCTTGAGGCGCTTCATCTCCGCTCCAATGCCTGAGACGAAACCGGTCGTGTCTATTATCACCACGTCGGCCTCTCTAAGGGCCATGTCCGTAAGCCTCTTAACGCCGACGGCCATCTCACCGGCGAACTGGGAGGGTGAGACTGTCCCTATGAAGTAGTGCGCAACTCCTGTAAGCTCAGCAAAGCTCTCGAAGGGTTCCTCAGGGAAGGCTAGGCTTATCGTAGCCGGGGGGAGGATGCCCTTCTGCCCGACGTCAGCATCGACTATGGCAACGCTATGCCCGAGGGATATGAGTTCATTTGCCAGGAACGTTGCCAACGTTGTCTTCCCGCTGTCGGTGTCGCCCACTATCATTAGTTTTAAGGGGGCCCTGGACGAGAGCTCCTCAACTAGCTTAACCCTGTCTGGAGGAACCTCGACGGTGTAAGTCGCTTTGTTCATACTCTCACCTTCTCCCCGGGATTAAAAAACTTGATGCTCCCATGACTAGAAAGGCTTATAAGGTTGGGCCCTTTCACTTGTTGAATGGGTAGGTAAAGTTTGACTTATATCGAGTTCATCTCTGAAAAATTTCAAGGAGGTGGTTGAATGGTAGAGGAAGGAGCCCTCACTCCGAGACAGCTTCGCCTCCTGAGGAAGCTCTACGAGGAGGGGAAGAGGATAGAGGTTCACACCGTCGAGAAGACCCAGGACGAGCTTGCAAATGAGCTCGGTATAACCAGGCAGGCACTCAGCAATCACCTGAAGGTTCTCAAGGAGCTCGGCTACATAAGGACGGGTAGGGGTTTCATAGACCTCACCGACAAGGCCCTTGAGTTGCTGGGTGAGAAGAAGGGTGATGTCTTTGTCTTCGTAAAGATTGAACCGACGAAGAGGAGGCAGGTCTACGAGAAGCTCAAGGAGCTTAAGATAAAGAAGATCTACCGCGTCACTGGCGACATAGACCTCATAATCGAAGCCGACAAGACGAAGCTCGACGAGATACTTGAGGAGATAGCTTCCCTTGACGGCGTGAGGGAAACTAACACTCACCTCGTCCTTGAGGTTCTCTAAAGCTCTTTTTCAATCCTTCTTTTTAGCTCTTCAACGTTCTGCCCAAACTTTGCTGAGACAGGAATGAATACGTTTTTGGCTTCAGCGTGCGAAACCCC
>NZ_JALTCZ010000142.1 GCF_027008145.1 Thermococcus sp.
ACCGCGGACGTAGGAGCCAAAGACCCCTATCTCCTTCACTCCAAACTTCTCCTCAAGCTCCCACCGGTGGGCTTTCAAGATGGTTTCAATCTCCTCAAGGGTCAGCATAGGCATCATCTAATGTTGGTTCACACTCCCAAAAAGTTTTCTCTCAACCGGCCGATGGCCCTCTTTCCAGACTCTCCCTCGCCAGCTTCAGCAAATCCTCCGGCGTTAGAACCTCGATCCCCTCGGGTTCCCTCTCAAGGACTTCAACGCTCGGCACGATGAGAACCCTTCTGCAGTCGAACTTCCACAGCTTCTCCTCGATCTTCCTTATCTCTTCTTTTCTCACGCGGTTCTTCCACTTGACTTCCCCAACGATTTCAAGCCTCTTGAAGCCCTCCAGGGCGATGTCCAGTTCAAGATCGGGTTTCTCAACGCTGACGGGCCTTAAACCGTAAACCTTTGCCAAAAGACCCTCGATGAAATCCTCCACATGTCCCGGAAGCTTTTCATCAACCGCCTTCCTGATGAACTCCTCCGGAGTTTCGAGTTCGGTGTAGGCGTATTTCGCCTCGAGGTAGAAGTGGAGGTCGAGCAGGGGGGAGGCTATGAAGTAGCGGAAGCGCTTCTTCTTCCCGTGTATGGGCTTCTTTCTAACCAGCCCCATAGCGGTCAGCACTTTCAAATACTTTTGAACGCTCGACGGAGATTCAATCAACCCCCCGGAGAGGAGGTAGTTCCCTATCTCGGTGCTCTTGGATTTTCCGTCGGCTATTGAGTGCAGTACGGCGAGGTAAACTTCCGAAAGTCTCAGCTCTTCCTCGGAGAAGGTCTCCCCAACCATCTCCGCAACGAGGGCGCCGGATGAGTGTAGGTATTTCGCTAAGAACTCCCTCAAAGGCGGTTTGTAAAGGGGAACTAATATCGGCTCGCGGAGGTAAACTGCCGCTTCCACCAACTCCTTTCCTTCAACCTCCTTTGAAAGCTCGAGGAGGATTTCCCTCTCGTCTATGAGGCCAATTCTCACGGGGGTTACAATGCCGAGGAGGGGGCTTTCCCTTTCCCCCAAAAGCCTCATCGCCAGCCAGAGGGTTGAGGTTATCAGTATCAGCTCACCTTTCGGTGAGTAAGCGTGCAGCAAATCAAGGAACTCTTGGGGCAGTCTGTGGAACTCGTCCACAACGATAGTGCCCTTTCCAAGCCGCTCAATGAAATATTTTCTGAACTTCTCATAGGACAGGCCTTTTCCGGAAGTTACGTTGAGGATCGTCCCGTTCCTGTTTACGAAGAAATATCCATCGTAATGCAGGAAGTTCTTGACTAAAAACGTCTTCCCGGTCTTCCTCCTGCCGTAGACCATCTTCCAGCCCGGCGTCTTCAGGTGGACAAGTTCAATTCTTCTTGGAATGATTCTCATGAGAATGATTCTGATCAGAATCTTTTTAAGGATTTCTCCTAAAACTCAAACTCAACTCCGTTATCGTCCCCCTCCCAGAGCCTCAGGCGGTGGAGTCTGACCCCTTCTGGAAGCCGCTTCTCAACCTCACCGGCAATCCACAGGGCTATGTTCTCGGTCGTCGGGTTGTCTAAGAGCGTGTTCAGGTTCCTGTGGTCGAGCTTTTTGATAATTTC
This sequence comes from Thermococcus sp., assembly GCF_027008145.1. Classification (GTDB taxonomy): domain Archaea; phylum Methanobacteriota_B; class Thermococci; order Thermococcales; family Thermococcaceae; genus Thermococcus. The sequence goes on from NZ_JALTCZ010000142.1 coordinate 1,618, forward strand.
ATCAACGATGGACCTCAGCCCGAGGAAGTTCATAACGTAACCGTCTCTCAGCGGGCCTTCGACGGAAACCTCAAGCCTGAAGGTGTGCCCGTGTGTCTCCTCGGGTTTGCCGTCTATAACAACAGCATGGGCGGCCTCGAACCTGAAGCGCTCGACGACGCGGGATTTCATAGGAATCCCTCCAAGTCTTTAGCGGAAGATATGAGGGGTATCCTTTCATTTTCACATGCATCTTCAAAATCAGAGTCAAGGGAGACCAGCGCTCCAATCCCGTAGTATTCCAGAGTGGCAAGTATGAGTGCATCGTTTGAAAGGAGATCATAGTCGCGGGACAGCCTAACGGCCAGCGTGGACACGTCGTAGTTTATTTCGAGAAAATCTGGTATTGCTAAGAGTGGCAGAACTATCTTTTCAAAATCCTCCACTGCAGATTTCACAAGCTCCGGGTTCTTCTTGACCCGCCAGTAGGGGCCGGCTTTTAGGCGGAGGTAGTGATAAAACACCTCACTGAAGACCACGTCGTTTATGAAAACCCTCGCACTGGAGTGGAACAGTCCTGAAAGAAGACTTTCCGCCACCGGATTGCCCCTTAGGGCTTCCACAAACACGTTGCTATCCACGAGAAAGCTCGTCATAAAGCTCAGCCTCCAGCTCACGCCAGGACTTCTCTGACTTTATCGACCCGAAGGCGCGCTTGAGGACTTCATCAACGTTCTCCCGAGCTTTTGCCCTCAGCTCATCCATCCTAACCCGCCATTCCCGATTTACCGTAACTCCCCTGGAGGCCTCCATTTTCCACACCGTAGAGAGTTCACCAGGCGTTTAATAAACCTTCCCACCGAAAACCAAAATCAGCCCCGACGTCTTAAACCTTTACGGTGATGCCCATGGGATGCGGGATGGCCGTCGATGCCAACCGCGTTATAGCCGGAGGGGTCCTCGTCTTCGTTGAACCGGAGGTCTTCAAAAAGCTCCTCGAGCTGAAGGAGAAGCCCCTCGTGATAGTCGGAGAAACAGGGGGCTTCAAGAAGGTGAAGGTGACGATGACAACCTACGACGGGGCGGTGATAATAACGCGTGGCGAGGTTGAGTTGCCAGAGAAGGCGATTTTAGTGAAGGCGAAGGAGCTCTCGCTGGGAAAGTGACTTTATATCAAACCCTACATATTTTCTTCACAACTTAATAACCCATCGTAATGCTTAAAACCCGCAGGTCTTATAAGGCCCCGGAACCACAGCCGGACGGTGGTTAAAATGGTCAGGTACATGGTCACATCAGCATTGCCTTACGCTAACGGGCCGATTCACGCGGGACACTTAGCGGGAGCTTATCTCCCTGCGGACATCTTCGCGCGCTATCTTCGCCTCAAGGGCGAGGAAGTGCTCTTCATCTGCGGAACCGACGAACACGGCACTCCCATAACCTTCCGTGCCCTCAGAGAAGGAAGAAACCCGAGGGAAATCGTTGACGAGTTCCACGAGCACATAAAGACGACCTTCGAGAGGGCCAAGATAAGCTTTGACTTCTTCGGCAGGACTGAACTGCCCGTCCACTACAGGATAAGTCAGGACTTCTTCCTCAAAGCCCTTGAAAACGGCCACCTCGTGAAGAGGGTGAGCAAGCAGGCCTACTGCGAGCACGACAGGATGTTCCTGCCCGATAGATACGTCATCGGAACCTGCCCCTACTGCGGGGCCGAGAACCAGCGTGGAGACCAGTGCGAGGTCTGCGGGAGGCCCTTAACGCCCGAAATACTGATCAACCCGCGGTGTAGCATCTGCGGCAACCCCATCACCTTCAAGGACTCGGCCCACTACTACTTCCGTATGGAGGATTTCAGCGAGAGACTCAAGAAGTGGGTTGAGGGCAGGCACTGGAAGCCGAACGTTAAGAACACAGTCCTCGGCTGGATAAACGAGGGGCTGGAAGAGAGGGCCATAACGCGTGACCTGGACTGGGGGATTCCGGTTCCGCTCGATGACGAGGACATGAAGGGCAAAGTCCTCTACGTCTGGTTCGAGGCACCGATAGGCTACATCAGCATAACGATAGAGCACCTGCGGAGAGAGGGAAGGGAGAACGGGTGGAAGAAGTTCTGGCTCAACCTCGATGGCCAGACGAGAGTAATACACTTCATCGGCAAGGACAACATACCCTTCCACGCGATATTCTGGCCGGCCTTCCTGATGGCCTACGGCAAATACAGGGATGAAGAAGTCGAGGCGGAGTGGCTTCTTCCCTACGATATCCCCGCCAACGAGTACCTGAACCTTGAGGGCAGGAAGTTTTCAACGAGCAGGAACTGGGCAATATGGGTTCACGAGTTCCTTGAAGTTTTTCCGGCTGACTACCTCCGCTACTACCTCACTGCCATAATGCCCGAAACTCGCGACAGCGACTTCAGCTTTTCGGACTTCAAGACCAAGATAAACGAAGAGCTCGTGAACAACCTCGGGAACTTCGTGCACAGGGCAATGACCTTCGTGAACCGCTACTTCGAAGGGGTCGTCCCGGAGAGGGGCGAGCTGAACGAGCTCGACAGGCAGGCCTTCGAGGAGATTGAGAGGACCTTCGAAGAGGTCGGTGAGCTCATAATGAACTACCGCTTTAAGGACGCCTTAAAGCGCGTTATGGAGTTGGCGATCTTCGGAAACCGCTACTTCGACCACCAGAGGCCCTGGAAGACGGCCAAAACAGACCGCGAGAGGACCGCCACTACCGTCAACGTCTCGCTCCAGATAGTCAAGGCCCTAGGAATACTCCTTGAACCCTTCCTGCCCGATGCAAGCGAGAAGATATGGCACCTCCTCAACCTTGAGGACTCCAAAGGCTGGTCCTTCAGTGAGCTTAAAGCCGGTCACCGCGTTAGGAAGGCCTTCCCGATGTTCAGAAAGGTAACCGACGAGGAGATAATCTACTTCATCGTGAACTACATCGGAAGGGGCAACCCCGAGAGCGCCAAACTGCTCCTTGAAAAGTACTACAGGAAGGAGGATGTCGTCAAGGCTGTCCTTGAGCGCTTTGGCGAGGAGAGGAGGAAAGAAGCCCTAGCCCTCCTTGAGGCCATATACAAAGAGGTTCCCGGGGTAAAGGGGGAAAAAGTTCAAAAGGCGAAAGCTCTTGAAAAGAAGGAGGTAAAGGAGGGTGAAAAGATGGATTATGTAAGCTTTGACGACTTTGCGAAGCTTGATCTCCGTGTTGGTAAGGTAATAGAGGTGGAAGACCACCCCAACGCCGACAAGCTGTACGTGGTCAAGGTCGACCTCGGAGACGAGGTCAGGACGCTGGTCGCTGGGCTGAAGAAGTACTACAGCAAAGATGAGCTCCTCAACCGCTACGTCGTCATCGTGGCTAATCTGCAGCCCAAGAAGCTGAGGGGAGTAGAGAGCCAGGGCATGCTTCTCGCTGCCGACGATGGAAAAAATGTCGCCCTGCTCATGCCGGACAAAGAGGTGAAGCTGGGAGCAAGGATAAGGTAATCAGAACCTCAGCTCCACCCAGTTTTCCTTCTTCCCTTTGAGTATCCTTACCAGGCCCATCTTCTCCATCCTCTTGAACATCCTCCATGCTGTCGTCTTTGGCAGGCCTATGGCTTCCCTGACCTTCGCCTGGCTGGCCCTTCCACCACTGTCGAAGATGTAGAGCAGAGCCTTCTTTTCTTCCTCGCTGAGGTCGAGGTTGTTCAGCCTCTCCTCGAACTCCTTCCTCGTTGGGAACCGCCTGGATCTCCTCAAGCCGACGTATGCGAGGCCAGCGGCGAGTAGGGCTATAGCGATTAGGTATATCCTTGAGGTTCCCGTCCCTCCAGCTACGGTCTGTCCTCCCTCGGTACCTCCCCCGGGCCCTTCCAGCGTGTAGGATATGCTCTGGTTTCCGGGCGGCATCGTTATCCTGTTGCCCGCTATCTGGAGGGGGATGTCGCTGAGGTCAACAACGACCGCGTTTTCAGGGAGGATGACAGTGAAGGGCTCCGTGGAAGATACGTTGAGCGTCCACACGATTCCCTGCTTCGACGTCAGGTCGGGGGTGTAGTAGGTGACGTTCACCATACTGGCGTTGTCAGTGAAGACTACGAGCTCGTTGCCGTTGAGCTGATAGTCTAGGGGTTTTCCGTTCTCGTTCTCAACCATTACATCCTCAACGTGGACGCCGAGGAGCTGAACCTCCATCTGGGAGACGTACTCGTCGGGGAGTAGCTCGTAGGTTACCTTCACGTAACCGTCCTCATAAACAGTCAGGACGAGGGAAGAGATGGTATACTGGGCACTAACCAGTCCGTAAAAGATGAAGGATATGAGCAGGACGACCGCTATTTTTTCCTTCACCACATCAGCCCCCTTAAAAAAGGAAAAGGGTCAGGAATGCGCCATGATGAAGCTCTCGACGCGGTTCAACAGATTGAGGGCGATCTCAAAGTGCGCCCTGGCCTCCACGGGCTTTCCATTCCTTGCAAGTTCTGCCCCAATCTTTAGTTCCTGCACGGCGACCCTCAGCTGCAGCTCCGCCCTCCTTGTGTCAATG
>NZ_JALTCZ010000143.1 GCF_027008145.1 Thermococcus sp.
TCACAGGACGTTCCAGCCGATAAACAGCATCATTGAGGTTGACTACTCGATCCCGGGTTGCCCTCCAACACCACAGATGCTGCAGTCTTTCTTCAAGTTCTTCATCTCGGGGAACGAGGCAAGGCTAAGACTCTTCAAGGTGACCTCGAAGCTGAAGAAGCTGAGTGGCTTCGACCTGATAGACGACGTTGTTCTGACCGGGCTCTGCATAGGATGCGGTGCCTGTGAGCTCTCCTGTCCGACCGATGCGATTAAGCTCGTCGAGAAGAGACCAACCCTGACACAGGAGAGGTGTATCAGGTGTGGAACCTGCTACATCCGCTGTCCGCGCGCGTCTCAGATAATATGCATGGGAGGTGAAAGATCATGATGCCCATAGGGGAAAACATCCTCGGGCAGTTCCACAGTGTTTACCTCGCCCGGGCCAGAGATAAGGAAATCCTGGAGAGAAAAGTGGCAAGCGGAGGGGCGGTGACTGCTATTTTGACCTACGCCCTTGAAGAGGGCCTCGTCGAGGGCGTTGTCGCCTCCAAGAGAGTGAAGGGGTTTGAGGGGAAGGCAATAGTTGCTCGCAACAAAAGGGAGCTCCTCGAGGCCGCGGGCAACAGATGGAGCATCGTCCCCTTTGCTGCAAGGATAAAGGCAAAGATAGAGGAGGAAGACCTCAGGGAAGTTGTCATAGTATGTCTTCCCTGTCAGGCACAGTTCTTCGGTCAGATGAGGGACTTTCCAATACTTGAGACCGACTTCGGGAACAGGATAAAGTACATAGTAAGCCTCTTTTGTATGGGGACTTTTGCCTTTGAGGCCTTCCTCAACTACCTTCGGGTTCGCTACGGAGTAAGGGCTGATGAGATAAAGGACATAAAACTCTCAAAGGACTTCCTTGAGGTCCACTATGATGATACGGTTCTTGCCATACCCCTGAAGGAGGCATACTCCTACCTCCAGACGGGTTGCCTTGTGTGCATGGATTACACTGGAATATGGAGTGATGTATCGGCCGGCTTCGTTGAGAGTGAACCCAGATGGACGGTGCTGATAACTAGGAACACCCGCGGGGAGGAACTCGTGAGAGGCGCACATGAGAATGGCTACATAGACCTCCGCGATGGAACTCACGTGGTTGGGGAAGTTCTAAAGATGGCTAGGGAAAAGGTGGCCAGAGCACAGAGAAACATGGCCCAGCTCTTCTGAAACTTCTTCTTTTTTAAACAAGTTATGCAACAAAGCTGATGTTTGTTAATATCTTTTGTTTACTTCCAAGCCAAGGGGCATACAAAAAAGTAAAATGCCATTTATGTGCCTTTATTCCCACTAAAATCCACTATTTGAACCTTAAGTTAAAAACTAAGTTGTTAAAAAAGCGTTTTAAGCAAAAACACAAAGCTTCTTCTGAAGAAAAACATGGACATCCCGGCAATAACAGGACATTAAGAACAAATATGGGGGTGAGGAGAAATGCCGACGTTCCCGGTTCCATTTGCCGTCTTCGGATATGGAACCGCCGCATTAACCTACGGATTATATTTGCTATTTGGTTTTCCAAAGGCAAGGAATGAAGAGGAACAATTTAAGATAAAGAGGGGCCTGATAGCCAATGGCTTCGCCTTCGGTGGCATAGCCCAGTTTACGGCAGGTTTGGTGCTGTTTGCCCTCTACAACGACATCGTTGACGCAACGACCGCGGCAGTTTTCGGGGTGCTTTGGACAGCAATATGGCTCAACGAGTACTTTGATGCAGACCCACGGACGCTGACGTTCCTTGACATAGCGATAATAGTGTACACAATATTCGCGGGCTCGTGGGCCCTGATGCTGGGTCACAAGGTAGTTGCATTCCTGCTCTGGAGCATAACGGCCCTCAACGTGTCGCTTGTCTTCACGCACTCACTGGGCAAGGCTACCAAGCTGAGTGGACTGCTTGCTCTTGAAAACGCCATAGTTGCATACTACATAACAATGGCAATAGTCTACAGCGCCCTCGGCCATCCAATGACGTTCTGAAGAAGGTGGTGAGCATGGAGGAGAAGCTGACCCCGGTGGTCTGTCCCTACTGTGGTGTGGGATGCAGACTCTACATAAAAACACTTGACGGTTACCCGACGGGGATAGAGTACGCCGAGGACATACCCAGCATTTCAAACGAAAAGGGCAAGCTCTGTCCGAAGGGAAACGCCATCCTTGAATATCTCCTAGCCAGGGACAGACTTAAGAAGCCCCTGAAGGCCAAGGAGGAGGGTAAGTTCGTCGAGATAAGCTGGAACGAGGCGATTAGGGAAGTAGCCGAGAGGCTGAAGGAGTACTCCAAGGATGATCCCGATGCGATGATGTTTTTCGGTTCTGCCAGGACTTACAACGAGCCCAACTACCTAATTCAGAAGCTTGCGAGAATGCTCGGAACTAACAACGTTGACCACTGTGCAAGGCTTTGCCACTCCTCGACGGTTACGGGACTTAAAGCGGTATTCGGAGCGGGGGCGATGACCAACACGTTCAGGGACATTGAAGAGGCGAACGTCATCTTCATAATCGGCCATAACTTCGCTGAAACGCATCCCGTTGGCTTCCGCTACGTGATAAAGGCCAAGGAGCGTGGAGCCAAGGTAATAGTCGCCGACCCCAGGTTCACGAGAACCGCGTGGTTCGCCGACATATACCTCCAGCACTATCCGGGCACTGACATAGCGCTCCTCAACGGCCTCATCCACGTCATAATCAAGGAAGGCCTTTACGATGAGGACTTCGTGAGGAGAAGGTGCACCGGCTTTGAGGAGCTTGCTAAGATCGTTGAAAAGTTCACGCCGGAATACGTTGAGGAGATAACCGGTGTCCCAGCCGAGCTGATAGTCCAGGCGGCGAGAACATTCGCGACGGCGGGGAAGGGAGTGATAACCTGGGCCATGGGGATTACCCAGCACACCCACGGCCACGACAACGTAAGGCTCGCCGCGACGCTCTCTGCAATATGTGGCTACCAGGGAAGAGAAGGCTGTGGTGTCTCACCAATGCGCGGTCAGAACAACGTCCAGGGAGCGTGTGACCTCGGTGTTCTGCCCAACGTCTTCCCGGGTTACCAGGCGGTGACCGACCCAGAGAAGAGGAAGTTCTTTGAGGAGTTCTGGGGCGTCTCACTGAGCGGTGAGATTGGCCTTACAGTTATCGAGGCAGCCCACGCCATAGAGAAGGGCAAGGTCAGAGCATACTACGTAATGGGCGAGAACCCGGTAATAAGCGACGCCAACACGAACCACGTTCTGAAAGCCCTCAGAAAACTCGAATTCATGGTCGTCCAAGACATAGTTCCGACGCCAACGATGGAGTTCGCCGATATAGTTCTTCCCGCTGCTGCAATGCCCGAGAACGAGGGTTCACTCACAAATACGGAGAGGCGCGTCCAGTGGAGCTTCAAAGCCATCAACCCGCCGGGGGAGGCGAGGCCCGACTGGTGGATAATTAGTGAAATAGGAAAGGCTGTCGGCTTTGCAGGAGAGGGTGCAAAGGGCTTCAGCTACACCTCACCTGAGGAGGTTCTCAGGGAGATAAACGCCTGCACACCTCAGTACAGGGGCATAACACCTGAGAGGCTCAAGAAGAACCTCGCCGGGATTCACTGGCCGTGCCCGAGCGAAGATCACCCCGGAACCAGAGTTCTCTACAGGGACAGGTTCCTAACGAGCGACGGACTGGCCCATCTCGCGGCGGTGGATTACAAGGGACCGGCTGAACTTCCGGACGAGGAGTACCCATTCATTCTAACTACAGTGAGGTATGTTGGGCACTACCACACACTCACAATGACCGGGAGGAGCAGATCTCTAGTCAAGCGCTGGCCTGAACCACTGGCGGAGATACACCCAGAGGATGCGGAAAAACTAGGGATAACGACTGGGGATTGGGTTAAGATAGAGACGAGAAGGGGAGTTTACCCGATTAGGGCGAAGGTCACAAGGAGCGTCAAGAAAGGCGTCATAGCCGTTCCATGGCACTGGGGAGCAAACGTTCTGACCAACGATGCCCTCGACCCGGTCTCAAAGATACCAGAAACCAAAGTCTGCGCCTGCAGAGTGGTAAAGATAACAGAAGAAGAGGCCAGGGAGCTGATAAAGGCCGTTCCAAAGGTTATACCAGAGGTTGAGGTCGTGAAGGGGTGATTTAAATGGCCAGGAAGACCGTGTTTATCGACTTTTCAAAGTGCATTGAGTGCCGTGCCTGTGAGGTCGCCTGTGAACGCGAGCACAACGGCAGGTCATTCATCAACGTCTTTGAATGGCAGGAGATGGCAGCGATGGCCCTCAACTGTCGTCACTGTGAGAATGCGCCCTGTGTTGAGGTCTGCCCCACCAACGCCCTCTACCGCGACGAGGATGGTGCAGTCCTTCTGGCCCCCCAGAAGTGCATAGGTTGCCTCATGTGCGGAATAGTCTGCCCCTTCGGAATTCCCGAGCTCGACTCCCTCAACAAGATAATGATGAAGTGCGACCTCTGTGCCCACAGAAGGGCAGAGGGCAAGCTTCCAGCGTGTGTTGAGACCTGTCCAACAGATGCTCTGCTCTTCGGAGACTTCAACGACATCCAGAGGATGAGAAGGGAGAAGTTCACAGAAAAAGCCATAGAGTCTACCAAGGAAGGCGAGAAAATCTCCCTAATGGGACTGTGAGGTGGTTGATATGGAAGAACTTTTCCTTCTTTCCTTCTCAATCCCTCTCATCGGGGGGCTGGTCCTTTTCAAGCTCGACGGCAAGAGGGCCGACTACTTCATGCTCATCACCGTCATCGTTTCAACCCTCCTTAACATTCTCGGCGTTTACGAGTTCTGCTTCTCGGGAATGAAAACCGTTCACGAAACCCTGCTAACCTCGGGAACCTTTGGAGAAGTTTACGGCATTTTGCTTGACCCGATGAGCGTCTGCGTTGGGCTTGTTGTTTCAACGGCTGGTCTGCTCTTCATGCTCTACTCGATCGACTACATGAGCCCGAACAACAGGGAGCACCCGGTGGGAGAAGGCAAAGGGCGCTTCTACGCCTGGATGGTCCTCTTCATAGGGGCAACCCTGGCGTTTGTTTACTCCTCCTCAGTTCTCCAGCTACTGATATTCTTCGAGCTCATGAGCCTCGCCTGTTGGGGTGTCGTGGGCTACTACGGAAGCAAGAAGGCGAAGAGATCAGCATACAAGGCCTTCATCGTCACGAACTTCGGGGCGATGGTAGGACTCTACACGGCGGTCGGCGTTGGACTCATACACCTTCACAACCTGAGCCTCTTCGCTTACTCCTCCCTTGATTCCCACCTGAAGCTCATAGTCTTTCTGGCCGTTATGATAGCGGCCTTCACAAAGAGCGCCCAGTTCCCCTTCTACTCCTGGCTACCGGATGCTATGGTCGCCCCCACTCCAGCCAGCGCTTTCCTCCACGGTGCCGCGATGGTGGAGATGGGTGTCTTCCTTCTCGCGAGGTTCATCCAGTTTATGCAGCCGATTCCAAAAGAAGGCTTCTACGCCCTAGCCAGCCTGATAATAGCCACCCAGATTATCTGCATCCTCATGTATCCACTCCAGAGGGGCGCCAAGAGGCTCCTCGCGTACTCAACGATAGCGGAATCAGGTTTAATGTACGTGGCACTGGCCATCGCCGTCCTCGGTATGCAGAGCGGTCTTCAGGCTTCAGTTTTCCAGCTCTTCAACCACGCCTACATCAAGGGGTTGGCATTCCTCACCGCTGGAACCTTCAGCTACGCCCTGGGAACCCTTGAGATGGACAGGATACGGGGCCTCCTGAAGTCGCCGGTGGTGGGCTACGGCTGGACCTTCGCGCTTCTCGGCTTGGCAGGAGTTCCACCCTTTGGAGTGTTCTTCGGAAAGCTCGGGATACTCAGCAACGCGAACGCGATGAGGGAGAGCGTTCTTGTCGTGATAATGTTCGCCCTCCTCCTTCTGGACTCGGCGGTTTTCCTGATGGTCTCACTGAAGAGGATACACTCCATGGTCTTCAGCGAGGGTGACGAGAAGGTCGAGATAACGCCCCTGATGAAGGCGGTGATGGTTATCCTGCTGGTGCTGGCGATAATAGCCCCGTACATAGCCTATCCGCTGGTCGTCAAGGTGGGGTGGTGAGAATGTTCGATACGACGCTGACTTTTTCACTCGACAGGATTTCAGTGCTCTTCGCGTTGAACGTTGCAATCCTTGGAATAGCGGCGCTGATAGGGTCAGTGAGGTACGTGAAAATCTACACCTTCAGGCTGAAGATACCCTACTACCCGACCCTGATAACGTTCATAGTCGCGATGTTCCTGATTCCAGCCGTCCACGACTGGCTTAGCTTCCTCTTCCTGTGGGAGATAATGACTCTCGCCTCGTACTTCCTCATAATCTATGACTGGCCCGAGGAGAACGTCAAGAGGGCAGGATGGAAGTACTTCGCCACGATGCACCTCTTTGACACCTCTCCATTGATGCTGGCGGTCACGATCTACTACGCCTCGGCTGGGACTTTCGACTTCGGCCCAATCCAAGCCTACAAGACGGCGGTGGTGGCACTCTTCCTGCTTGGATTCGCAACGAAAGCAGGCCTCTTCCCGCTCCACTTCTGGCTTCCGGACGCCCACCCAGCAGCACCAAGCCCGGTCTCGGCACTCATGAGCGGAGCAATGGTGGAATTAGGCGTTTACGGGAGCATTAGAGTCCTTGAAGCAGTAAACTGGAGCGTTCCAGCATGGATAACCTGGCTCATTGGAGCGATGGCAGTATTGAGCATGCTGGCCGCGATACTCAGCTATCCTCACCAGAATGACGTGAAGAGGCTCTTCGCTTGGTCAACCATAGACAACATCGGCTGGATGTACCTCTTCATCCTCGCCGGATTGTTAGGAGTCACTGGCGTTGAAAAGGGAGTGAGCTACTACGTTCTAGCACACGGTCTGGCAAAAGGAGCCGCATTCCTGACGACTGGCGCTCTGATCTACGTCTTCGGAACCAAGGACTTGGAGAAAATGAAGGGGATGATTAACGCGGATCAGACTACAGCCGGGCTCTTAATAGCTTCAATCTTCGCCCTCGAAGGTGTCCCGCCCTTCAACCTCTTCCTCAACAAGTTGAACGTGATTAAAGCACTATTCCAGGCGAACGAGTGGTTAGCACTCTTCACTGCAGTTGAATGGGTGATAGCCTTCATTATTTTCCTCAGAATAATCCACGCTTACGTGATAAGCAATGGGAAGCCCGAAGTTAGGAGGAAGCTTCCGGTTAGCATTGCGTTTGCCGTGGTAATCCTCCTAATCCTCTCCCTCGCGAGTCAACTCATAAGCAACTACGTGTGGGCGAGGTGGTGAAAATGATGGAAGAACTGTTTACCCTCACCGTAATCCTATACCTCCTTTCAATCCTCGTGGTGCTTCCACTCAGGAAGAACTACAGAGCATCGATCACGGTTGGCCACGTCCTTACAGGCCTGGCATCAATCTCGCTCCTAGCCTTCACCGTCGGCTCGCTTCCAGATGTGTTGAAGGGTAAAGCCATCGAATTCACCTACAACCTCGGCGTTGCGGAGATACCGTTCCATGTTGATGGCCTCTCCCTGATACTATGCCTCGTCCTCGGAAGCCTCGGCCTCGCCACCTCGATCTACTCTCCGAGGTACATGGAGTTCTACGAGCGTTTCGGCAGGAGCTGGCTCTACGTAGTCCTTTACTCAGCGTTCGTCCTCTCCATGATACTGATAGTGACGACATCAAACTTCCTGTGGTTCGTGTTCTTCTGGGAGGTCATGACCTTTACTTCCTACCTACTCATGATATGGGAGAACGACGAGGAGTACGTCAGGAAGGCTGGCTGGAAATACTTCGTCACGATGCACGTCGCGAGCACCCTCCCGCTGATAATATCCCTCGCCATGCTCTACGCCAAGACCGGCTCGGTTAACGGCCTGGACTTCGACAACTTGGCCACACTTCACCTCGGTCCGATATACTACGTCCTCTTCCTGATCGGCTTCGGCAGCAAGGCCGGTGTCGTTCCGCTCCACTTCTGGCTACCGGATGCCCATCCAGCCGCGCCGAGCAACGTCTCGGCGTTACTCAGCGGTGCCATGATCAAGGTGGCAGTTTACGGCCTGATAAGGACGACCTGCTTCATCCTGAGGCCAACCGAAGCGCTCGGCTACACAGTTGCTATACTCGGAACGGTAACCCTCACCGTTGGAACACTCTACGCCCTCAAGCAGACCGACGCGAAGAGACTTTTGGCCTACCACAGCGTCGGTCAGATGGGCTACATCTGGCTTGGAGTTGGGGCGGGAATAACCCTGATTGCCAAGGGATATCCAGCATTTGGAGCGATAGCCATGGCAGCCGGGCTGTACCACTTGGTGAACCACGCGATATTCAAGGGCCTACTGTTCCTCTCGGCTGGCTCGGTTCTCTACAGAACGCACACGAGGGATTTGAACGTTCTAGGGGGCCTGGCGAAGCTCATGCCCTTCACCGCACTGTTCACCTTCATAGCGGCCATGTCCATAGCCGGTGAGCCGCCGTTCAATGGCTTTATGAGCAAGTGGATGATCTACCAAGGAACGTTCCTATCGGGCGATGGACTCCTCGTCTTCTGCGGCATAATGGCGCTCTTCATCAGTGCGGCGACGTTAGCGTCCTTCGTCAAGTTCTACACAACGGCCTTTGGAGGGACACCGACGACCACAACGGAGAAAGCCGAGGAAGTTCCATCAAGCATGCTCATCGGGAAGGGCTTCTTAGCATTCCTCTGCCTGCTCTTTGGACTGGTTCCCTCGTCGATAATACCCCTCCTACTCACGCCAGGAAAAGCGCTAACCGGAGTCGATCTCTCGGGCTGGATATCCACCAAGTACTGGCTCGTGACGATAAGGGCACCAAGAATGCCCGCTGGAGGCGAGACCTACTTCAACCCGTGGCTCTTCGTGGGTGTGCTCGGCGTTCTGGTAGTTGCTATGCTCATCTCCTACCCGAACAGGCCGAAGAGGATTGTCAAGGTCTGGACGACGGGAGAGCCGGTCAAGGCGGAGCACTACAAGCTCAGGGCCATGCACTACTACGGCCCCTTCGAGGAGTACATCCACGGCCTCTACCACGGCGGCGATGCCTTGAGTGGCTGGGGTACTTACGTCTGTTCATCCCTGGCTGGAGGTTATCTCTCCCTAGGAAGAACCCTGCTGAGATGGGCCGAGAAGGTTGGGAAGGATGTTTTAAGCACCGGTAGATGGTATGAGAAGAACGGTAAGGAGATCTACCTAGACGAAGCGGTTGCATCGCCCTTTGTCCAGCTGATGAAAGGCCTCGGGATAGCTATCGAGGAAGTCTCACTCAGCTACGACCTTCTTCTCATGCTCGCCGCGGCGACCTTGGGAGTTATGATGCTAATCCTGCTGGGGTGGTGAAAATGGAAGCCGAGAGAATTGCCTTCAGCTTCATCTCGCTCTGTCTCATACTGTTCCTCCCCCCCTTACTCGATGGTATCGGGCGAAAGGTTAAGGCGAGAATACAGCTCAGGCAGGGGCCCTCAATACTCCAGACCTACTACGATCTGACCACGTTCCTTTCCGTGGAACCAGTTTACCCAACGGAGAGGCTCGCCTTCAGGCTGGCTCCCTACATAGCCTTCGCCTCGGCGGTCTCTGCCGCTCTCGTGCTTCCCTACGGGAGGGTCATACCCGTCAGCTTCACTGGTGACATCTTCGTCTTCCTCTACGTCCTTGCGATGGTTTCGATAGCCTACATGGTCGGTGGCTTCAGCCTCAACAACACCTACACCAACACCGGCGCGAACAGGGAAATGATGATGATCCTCAGCATTGAGCCGATACTGGGCGTCGCAATAGGAACCTTCGCCCTCAATGCCCACACCCTCAGGATAGGAGCGATACCCTTCGCCCTAACCTTCACGGTCTCGGTTCTCCTGGCCTACGGACTGCTGGCCTACTCGGTTTACGTCGAGGGGGGCTTCATACCCTTTGACGTGGCCGAGGCGGAGCAGGAGATACTTGAGGGAACCTTCAGCGAATACAGCGGCTACCTGCTGGGGATATTCAAGTGGGCACTGATGATAAAGCGCTTTGCCCTGCTGTGGCTCCTGAGCAGTTTCATATCGATACCCTTTGTCAGAAACGTCGCGAACGGTGCGTTAATCCTGATCACGCAACTTATCGTTCTTCTGTTATTATACGCTGGAATAGCTGTGATCGAGTCAATGAACGCACGTCTCAGGATAGACCACGTCATAAGGAGGAACACCGGGGTCTTCCTCTGCTCTCTGGCTGTCCTCCTGCTCGCGGCGCTGGGGTGGTGAGAATGAAGGAATGGGCGCGTAGGATTATGGATGAAAAGGTTCGGGAGAAATACGTTAACGAGGTAGTTGAGAAGTTCGGGGACAGGATCATCAGCGTTGAGAGGAACGCGGACAACCAGTGGATAATCGAGATTAACCGAGAGGATCTTCCAGAGGTTGTAGGCTACATAGTAAACCACCCGGAGTGGAAGGAGACTCAACTCTCCACAATGGCCGGAGCCGATGAAAGACCACTCAGAGGCAAGTTCAGCCTGATCTACTGGATATCCATAAATGGGGCGAGTGGAGACGTTTTCCTTGGCATAAAGACGTACATCCCTGAGGACGACCCGAGGTTTCCAGCGGTTACGCCGGTTCATCCCGGTGCCCACTGGTACGAGAGGGAGGTCAAGGATTTACTCGGCCTCATACCCGAAGGCCATCCAGACCCGAGGAGGCTTGTCCTCCCGGATGACTGGCCCGAAGGAGTCTATCCGCTCAGAAAGGACTTCCACTACACCGACAGCCCGAAAAGGGAATTCACCGACGAGACGAAATACCCCTACAGGGAACCGCCGAAGGGAACCGCCGTCTTCCCGCTCGGACCGTATCACGTTGCCCTCGACGAGCCGGGTCACTTCAGGCTGTTCGTCAAGGGAGAGGAGATAGTTGACGTTGACTACCGCCTCTTCTACCAGCACAGGGGAATAGAGAAGATAGGGGAGAACAGACTGACCTACGACCAGGTCAACTTCATAGCGGAGAGGATATGCGGAATCTGCGGTACGGCGCATGCTTTAGCCTATGCACAGGCCGTCGAGGCCGCTGGGAAAATTGAGGTTCCTGAGAGGGCAGAGTACATCAGGACTGTGATGGCGGAGATAGAGAGGCTCCACAGCCACATGCTTAACCTCGGCCTGGCATGCCACGACATCGGCTTCGACAAGGGATTCATGGACGCCTTCAGAATCAGGGAGCACGTGATGTGGCTCGCCGAGAGGCTCACCGGCAACAGGAAGACCTACGGAATGGTCATTATCGGCGGTGTGAGGAGGGACTTCCTCGAATACAGGAGAACGATGATAGAGGAAACACTCAGGAAGCTCAGAGAGGAGTTTCAGAAGTGGGTTGACCAGACACTCTCAACCAGAACCTTCATAAAGCGCTGTGAGGGGGTAGGTGTTCTATCCTACAGGGACGCGAAAAGATGGAGCTCGGTTGGACCCTGGGCAAGGGGTTCGGGAAGGAATTTCGACGCCAGAAGAGATCATCCCTTTGCGGCTTACAAATACCTCGACTTCAAGGTTCCAGTTCACAAGGAGGGCGACGTTCTGGCGAGGTGCCTAGTTAGGGCAGAGGAGATCATGGAGTCAATCTGGATCATAGAGCAGGCCCTCGACGAGATGCCTGGCGGGGATATCCTCGCCGAGTGGAAGGAGATACCGCCCTACAGGGAGGCGGTCGGCTTCACGGAGGCACCAAGGGGGGAGGATGTGCACTACGTGATGACTGGCGAGGGCAACAGGCTCTACCGCTGGAGGATAAGGGCCTCGACCTATAACAACTTCCCGTCACTACCAGATGCAATGAGGGGCAACACCGTTGCCGATGCCGTTCTGATAATAGCCTCGCTGGATCCGTGCTACTCCTGCACAGAGAGAGTGCAGGTCGTCGATCTGGAAGAAAAACGTGCAAGGGTTCTAACGGAGAAAGAACTCATTGAACTCTCCAGAAAGGTCAGCAGGAGGGTCTGAAATGGCCGTTACGCTGAAGTATCCATTTGTAAAGCTTGAGGCTCCTCCCGAATACAGGGGAATTCCACACATAGAGCCGAGGCTCTGCATTGGCTGTGGTGCCTGTGTCAACGCCTGCCCCGCCGATGCCCTCCTCAAAATAGACGATCACTCAACAGGTACAAGGAAGATAGTTCTCGACGTCGGCAGATGCATCCGGTGCGCCCGCTGTGACGAGGCCTGTCCGACGGGAGCGATAAGGATGACCCGTAACTTCGAGGTTGCAACTCTAGACAGGAGTGACCACGTAGAGGTCGTCGAGCTTAGACTTCACCGCTGTCCCAACTGCGGAAACTACACTGACTACACGGAGAGGGCCCTAGAAAAGGCATTCCAGATACTACCGGAGGGGCTTTTCGACAAAGAGGAGCTCAGAAAAAAGGCTATCCTCTGCAGAAACTGTCGCAGAAAGCTGACCGTTGACGACACGATAGAGGCCAGCAGGGAGGTGGTAGGATGAAACTCCGCTCACTGTATATTTTCCACCTGGATACTGGGGCCTGTAACGGGTGTGAGATAGAACTCTTCGATGTCTTAACACCCTACTACGACGCCGAAAGGCTCGGCGTCAGACTGGCTGCATCCCCAAGGCACGCCCATGCGATGGCGGTGACGGGTCCGCTAACGAGGCAGACCTACTATGCCGCCAAGGAGGCCATAAAGGCAATGCCGCCGAAGCCGAGGATAATAGTCGCCATAGGAACCTGCGCCTGCTCGGGCGGGATATTCTACAACGGTTACCCGATATACAGAAGGCCGGAAAGCCCGAGAGAAGGTCAGGAGTACCCGAGGAGGGGCGGTATCTTCGAGCTGGTTCAGGATTTGAGGGACGAGGGGGAATACGTGGGACCAGTTGTTTACATCCCTGGCTGCCCGCCGAGACCGGAGGAGATACTCTACGGCGTCGCTTTGGCTCTGGGACTCGTGGAAAAGAGGGCAAAGGGCGAGCATTACACGGAGGAGGCCGGCTTTGAACTGCCCGAGTACCCAATCGAAGAAAGAATACGCCTGAGCCTCAGGGAGAGGCTGAAGTACGTCGTCGGCTACTTCGACAGGGAGGGGATTCTCAGGGATTTCATGGAGCTTGCTGGGAAAGCGGAAAGTGTCGAGGAGCTCCACAGGCTGATCGAAGATTACTGCCTGAGGAATCCCGATTCGAGGATTTCACTAGCCATGAGGGTTCTGGAAAGAGAATTCCTCAGGCTGAAGGAGAAGTACGGATGGGAGGTGGGGATGAATGCCAAGGCTCCTCAAGGTGAAGTACGTGGGGTTCAGGTCGCCGTTAAGCGCGATGCTGGATCACGTTGATGCGGATTTCACGATCTACGAGGAGGTTGGTAAGGTTTCAATGGAGGCCTGCCGGCTGATCAAGCGGGCCCTTGGAAAGGACTACATCACGCTCGCCGATCTCCCCAAAATCCCCTTTGAGAAAATGAACAAAGAAGACAGGTGCACTTTAACAAAGGCATTCCACAATTTAAAGCCCGACGACAGACTTAAACTGGAGAGAAGGGGGTGTTCATGATGAATGGAGGTATCCTCACATTTTTCATGTTCGTGCTTCCCCTGTATGTTGTTGCGTTCATCCTGTACTCAGTCAGGGCCGTCAAAGGCCCAACAATAACAGACTCAATCCTCGCAGTAGACTGCATGAGCTTCGACATAGCCGCATTCATGGCAATCCTCGCAGTATACTTCAAAAGCACCTACCTCATCACCGGAGCCATAACCCTAGCACTCTGGGCCTACCTCTTGGACGTTTACATCGCAAACCACCTCACAAAAAAGGAGGTGGGAACATGAGCATACTCCTCACCCTCGGAGCAATCCTCATACTCACCGGTGGAATCTGCGACCTCTTCGGAGCAATAGGCCTACTAAAATTCCCCAACTTCTACGTCCGCCTACACGCGGCAACCGTCGGAACAATAGGAGGAGCAGCAGTGCCACTCTTCGGCGTAACACTACTAGCACTCGGCACTGACATTCCAAACAAAGAAGCGATAGCAGGAGCCAGCCTCATCACGGGAATGATAATCCTCCTCGTTGCCCCAGCAGGAGCAACAGCACTGGCTTACGCCGCCCACAAGGCGAGAATAATAGAATGGAAGCCAAAAACCGACCAATTAAAGGAGGCGAGAAAATGATCGAACTCCACCTAACAATCCTCGCAATCACCGCGTTAATAGGATTAACCTTCTCCTACCTGGCAATAACCGAGAAAGACCTCCTCAAGGCAGTCGCCTACTCAGCAGTCCAAGCAATAGCCTACGCCATAATCTTCTACCTCCTCATGGCGCCCGACATTGTCTTAGCATACGTGGCAATAGCGGTGGGAATCTACTCGGCGTTACTCGTCTTCATCATCGGAAAAACCGAAAGGTACGAGGTGGTGTGAATGAAGCGATTAATAGGCTTGATCATCATCCTCACAATCACCTTAGGGGTGGCTTACTACGTCAGTCAAAACCTCACCCCTCAGAAGAGCCTCCACCCACTCGGAAAATTCTACCTCAAGAACAGCTACTTTGGAGACTACTCGGCGAAAAGCCCAGAAGCGGTAACCTCAATCGTCTGGGACTATCGTGGCTTGGATACGCTATTCGAGACGGCAGTCTTCTTCATTGCAATAATAGGCAGTTTAACCCTCTTCAGGCTGAGCAAGGAACAAAGCGAAGAGGCAAAGCAGGGCGAGCCAAAACGAGAACTCCCCGAACCAGTTTGCGCCGTCACGAAAATCATCGTCGCAATGATTTTAGCCGTTTCAGCCTCAATAGCCCTCCACGGGCAGTTAACGCCAGGAGGAGGCTTCCAGGGCGGTTCTGCATTAGCGGTCGCCCCGCTCTTGATAATAGCAGCTTACTCCAAGTACGCTCTCGAAAAGAACGGTTTGGACAAGACTAGAGCCATAATAATCCGCTCAATCGGTCTCTTAGGAATAGCCCTCACAGCCTTAACCCCCCTCCTGGTTAAAGGTTACTTCATGCAGAACCAACCCATCTTTCCAGGAAAAGCTCTGGGAGCTCCTCTCGGCGGGTCACTCGTCTACTACAACCTCTTCGAGTACCTGGCTGTGGGGGCAGGCTTCACGGCAGTCTTCCTCCTCTTGAGCATTCCAGAGGAGAAGTTCAGGAAGTTCCTGGGGGTGAAACAATGATAAGCCTCCTCTGGAGCGTTACGATAGTCTCACTTATAGTGACCCTCATCATAAGCGTTTACGGGATTGCGGCAAAGCCAAACCTCGTGAAGAAGCTGATAGCGTTAACAATCTTCGGCGACACTGCCAACGTTCTCGTAGTCCTCCTCGGGTACAGGGTAATCTACCCCGTAAAGCCTCCAATCCTGCCAGTCTGGAAGGAGAGTGCCCTCCAGAGCTTCCTCAACACTGCCGTTGACCCTCTCCCGCAGGCATTGGTTCTAACGGCAGTAGTCATCGGAATGGCGGTTAACATACTCATAGCCTTCGCGATAATCCAAATTTACAGGATTTACGGGACGCTTGACGTTAGGGAAGCCGGCAGGTTCCTCCCAAACCTGTTGAGGAGGGGTGAGTGATGAAGGGTGTAGTGTCAACTGCCTTGCTCACCTTCGTGACGTACATCATCTTCACCGGCTCAATAACGCCGTACGACCTTGTTACTGGAGCAGTTGTGGCAATCGTCATTGGCCTGCTGGTTGGCAAGTTCCTAGTAGAGAACGACGCCAAGGCATTGAACCCACTCAGGTGGTTTTGGAGTGTAGTTTACTTCGTCTGGTACTTTCTCGTTGCCGAGGTTAAAGCGCACCTGGACGTTATTGGCAGAATAATCACGGGGAACTTTGAACCTGGAATAGTTAAGGTTCCGTTGAAAGTGAAGAGCGAGTACGCGAGAACCTTAGTTGCGAACTCGATAACGAACACTCCGGGGACTGTAGTTGTTGACGTTGATGAGAACTACCTCTACGTGAACTGGATTAACGTGACGACTGAAAACCCGGAAGAGGCTAAGAAAGAAATCTGCGAGGGGTTTGAAAAATTTGCGGAGAGAATATTCGAGTGAGGTGGTGGGGATGAACGGTGCGTGCTTAACCCCAATAATCCCAATCCTCTTCGCCTTCGCGTTGCCGATAACGTCAATCCTCGTTAAGGGGAACAGGAGAGTCGTGATGGCGTACGCTTTGACCGGAACGGGTTTAACCTTAGTTAGCGCTCTCAAGCTCTTTCAGTCGGCTTACTCTTCAAAAGAACCGCTGGTTTACACTTTCGGTGGCTGGACGGCGCCAGTGGGCATAATTTACGAGGTTGACAGGATGAGTGCCCTGATCGCCCTCGTAACTGCCACACTCATGTTCCTCATCGCAATCTACAGTTACCGTTACATTGAGGAGGCCCTGGAGTGGTACTTCACGCTTTACCTCGGCCTTGAGGCTGGCTTGCTCGGTGTTCTTCTCACGGGTGATGCTTTCAACCTCTTCGTCATGATTGAGGTCACCAGCATTGCAGCTTATGCCCTCGTAATGTTCTACCGCGACAGGGGGGATTCAGTAGTAGCCGGCCTGAAGTACGCTTTAATCGGCGCGGTTGGAACTACAATGTACTTCCTCGCTTTAGGAGTCCTTTACTACGGTTTTGGAACGCTGAACTTCGCGAATCTGAGTGCTTTAATCCACGGGTTAAGCTTCCCAGTGGTTGGAAAGCCGTGGGGGAACGTGGTTGTTGCTTCGGGTGTTGCTCTAGCCTTAGCAACGTGGGCTTTCCTGATTAAGGCTGCTGTCTTCCCGAATCACTTCTGGCTTCCGGAGGCTCATCCGGCAGCGCCGAGTCCGATTTCGGCAATCCTCTCGGGACTGGTGGTTAACGTTGGCGTTTATTCGCTTGCTAGGTTCGTTTACACTGTTTACGGGGGTTCGCTCAGTGCAGGCCTGAATAGCGTGGTTCACGCGCTCAGTGTAATCTTAATGTTCCTTGGCGCGGTTTCGGCGCTCTTTGGGGCTTTGATGATGCTGGTTCAGAGGGACGTGAAGAGGCTTATCGCGTACTCTACAATAATGCACATGGGTTACCTGGTGATGGCGGTTGGCGTTGGCTCTCAGCTGGCTTTGAGCGCTGCAATCTTCCACATGGTGAATCACGCTGTTGCTAAAGCCCTGCTCTTCCTCTCGGCTGGGGTTTTCATCCACGCTGCTGGTTCGAGGAACCTGGAGGATTTGGCCGGGCTTGGAAGGAAGTTTCCAGTAGCGATGTTCAGTTTGGCGGTGGCTTCGTTGAGTCTCGTTGGTGTCCCGCCATTGAACGTGTTCTTCAGCAAGCTGCTGCTTTTCAATGCTTTTATGGGGAAGAGTTTTCTCCTGGCTTTGGTGCTGGTTTTGAGTTCAGTGACGGCTTTGGTGGGTTATGTTAGGGTGTTCTATGAGGTCTGGCTTGGGAAGCCTAAGGGGGATGTCAAGGCCAGGGAAAGCTGGAGCATGAGTGGTGTTTGCTTGGTTTTGGCTTTGGCTTGTATTGTTATCGGCCTTCTTGCTCCTTACGTGGTCAGTCACTACATTGACCCTGCGGCAACCCAAGCGGTAAACTACAAACTCTACATCCAGAAGGCTATAGAATACGCTTCCAAGGTTAAGCTCGGCCTCTGAGACTCTCCAACTTTTGGTTTATAACAACTAGTTTCTTACCTTTTTTTGCCAATTTGAACTTTAGAAAAGCGTTTTAAGGCCAATAAAGAACTTTCCATCGAGAGTAAACAAAAACGTTAATTGGGGGTGGTGTTTTGCCATTCATCGCGGCCTTCATCTGGAGTTACATACTTTGGCTCGCTCTGACCGCGGGAACGAATGGCCTGCTCTGGAGCACGCAGGAACTGATAGCGGGAGTGATATTCTCGGCAATAGTGGCCTACACAACGAGAAACATCATAGGTGAAAAGGCAGGAAGGTTCCTGAATCCCATCAAGTGGCTTGAGTGGATAGCATACATCCCAGTTCTTTTTTGGGGAATGACCAAAGCGAATTTCCACGTCGCATGGCTCGTCATAACAGGGAAGATAAGGCCCGGAATCGTCAGGGTTCCTGTTGAGCTCGAAAACGACGCCCAGTACACGATAATGAGCAACTCGATAACGCTTACCCCGGGAACGCTGACCATAGATGCCTGTCCGGAGGAGAAGGCCCTCTACGTCCACTGGATTGATATCCCTCCAGGTCTGGAAAAACCAGAAAGCTCCGAGCCGGTTGCCGGGCCCTTTGAAAAGTGGGCGAGGAGGCTGGGAAGATGATAGAGCCGGTTTTCTTCTACGCTGCATTGATAGTCATGATGGCTGGCTTCCTCTCGGTGCTCAGAATCCTGCTCGGACCAACGGTTCCTGACAGAGTTGTTGGCGTTGACACGCTGAACACTCTCGTCGTCGCGGTAATGATACTCCTTGGGGCAGCATACGACAGGACGATCTACATAGACATCGCCATCGTCTACGCCCTGCTGAGCTACATAGGAACACTTGCAATTGCCCGCTACCTCCAGGGGGGATTGACGTGAGCTGGGCGAGCTACCTCGTCTGCACCTTCTTAGCTATCAGCCTGATCTTCAATACCCTAGGGAGCATAGCCCTCCACCGCTTCCCCGATGTTTACACGAGGCTCCACGGCGCTACAAAGTGCACAACTTTTGGAACGATATTTGCCGTCTTAGCAGTCTTCACCCACGCTCTTTACAGACTACACGCCACCGGGGATCCGAAGTACCTGCAGATGGGCCTCCACAGCCTCGTGGCTTTGGTGGCTCTCCTCTTAACGAACCCGACGGGGGCACACGCGATAGCCAAAGCTGCACACTTGAGCGGTTACAAGCCGGCTAAAGCCGTCATAGATGCCTACGAGGAGAAGCTCGGGGGTGGGAGAGAATGAATACCCTCACGATAGACATGACAATCCAAGCCATCGTCCTGCTCGGCGTCCTCATCACAGCCTACCTCACGATTCGCTTCAGGGATTTACTGGCTGCTGCCTTAATGTCGACAGCGATGAGCCTGCTCCTCAGCCTTGAGTTCTACATGCTTCACGCACCGGACGTTGCCATAGCGGAAGCTGCCGTCGGTGCCGGCGTTGTGACGGCTCTGGTCGTCTACGGCATAGCAAAGACAGAGAGATGGGAGGGGAGAGCATGAAAAAGACGATAGCCTACCTCTCGCTCCTCTTCATTCTCGGCGTGCTCCTCTACGTGGCGAACCCCAACTACGGTCTGATTTTCGGACCCGGGGGCAAGGAGTGGCTCTCACTTCGCTATACGGACAACTACTACATAACCCACGGCCTTAAAGAAGTCGGTGGTATGAACATAGTCACGGACATCGTGTTCGACTACCGTGGCTATGATACGATCGGAGAGGCAACCGTTCTCTTCACTGCCATAGCCGGAGCTGTAGCACTATTCAGGCCCTGGAGGAGGGATGAGGGATGAGCTGCGTTGGAGACGACATGGGGGTCATAGTGAGAACCGCCGCGAGGGCCACGATACCGCTCATAGGTATATTTGGGGCTTACATAGTGATGCACGGTCACCTAACGCCCGGAGGTGGCTTCCAGGGAGGAGCAACTATAGCCGGCGCAGGGATACTCTTCCTGCTCGCCTTTGGGCTGAAGGAGATGAAAAAGAGCTACAACAAGAACCTCTACTCTGCCCTTGAGGGGATAGGCGGTTTAGCCTTCCTCGGCGCGGCGATGCTCGGCGTTGGTGTTGCCTTCTTCTACAACGTCCTCTGGCACAGCGGGCCGTTCTTCAACGGAAAGCCCGGGACACTCCTCTCTGCCGGCTACCTGCCGATAATGAACCTAGCAGTGGGCCTAAAGGTCTTCACGGGCTTGGTGAGTGCAATGGCGAGCCTGGCCCTTTACAGGAGGTGGAGGTCATGATTCAGTTCCAGTTCATAACTGCCTTCCTGCTGGTAGTCCTCGGAATTTACGCCTTCCTCGCAAAGAACAACCTGCTCAAGCTGATCTTGGCTTTGGACATCATAGACTCGGGAATACACCTGCTCCTCATAAGCCTCGGCTACCGCATAGAGCTCAACGAAATCCCGACGGCGCCAATCTACACCGGCTACGAGACGCTCAAGAGTCCGATGGTCGGGCCTCTGCCGCAAGCCCTCGTCCTGACGAGCATAGTCATCGGCGTCTGTGTGTTGGCTCTCGCGGTCGCTTTGACCGTTAACGCCTACCGCCACTACGGAACCCTCGATGTAAGAGCCCTCAGGAGGTTGAGGGGATGATGCTCCTTCCCTACCTAATAATCATCCCTCTCTTCGGAGCATTCTCGATGCCGATAGTGAACCTGGCGGGGAGAAAGATCAGGGAAGCTTGGGCCATCCTGATCAGCGGTGCAACACTTGCCGTAGGCTCATGGGTCTTCTACTGGGTCTACGAGAATGGAACGATACTCTACACACTCGGAGCAAAAAGCCCGCTCGGCCAAGGCGTTAACTTCCCGATAAGGATAGTCTGGGAGGTCGACCTATTCTCTGCCCTGATGGTGCTTATGGTGGCCTTCGTCTCCTTCATGGCAGTAATCTACTCCCTCGGCTACATGAAGCACGACACCGGGCTGGACAAGTACTACACGCTCATACTTATCCTCGAACTCGGAATGCTGGGCATAGCGATAACCGGCGACCTCTTCAACTTCTACGTCTTCCTTGAGATAATGAGCATAGCCAGCTACGCCCTCGTTGCCTTCAGGAACGACACCTGGGAGGGCATAGAAGCTGGAATAAAGTACATGTTCGTCGGCTCGATAGCGAGTTCTCTAATCTTGCTCGGCATAGCACTCCTCTACGGCGAATACGGAACATTGACGATGGGCTACCTTGCATTAAAGCTCTCCCAGAACCCAACCGTTGTTGGGAAGGTCGCCTTGGCACTGTTCATCGCCGGCCTGCTCTTCAAGAGCGGTGCATCGCCGGTCCACATGTGGCTTGCTGATGCCCACCCCGCTGCTCCAAGCTCGATTTCGGCTATGCTCTCCGGTCTGGTGATAAAGATAGGTGGCCTCTACGCGCTGGCTAGGATAGCCTTCAGCATCTACGGGGCAAGCGTGAGCATGAGAACCGTCGGCTGGATCATAATCTTCTTCGCCTGCATCACACTAATCGTCGGCAACGCGATGGCGGTTATACAGACGGACATGAAGAGGCTCTTGGCTTACTCCTCGGTTGGACAGGTCGGCTACATACTCCTCGGCATTGGGATAGGGTTAGCTGCCTACGGAAGCCAGACTGGTGAAGTGGCCCTGGCGGGAGCTATATACCACACCTTCAACCACGCACTCATGAAGGGCCTGCTCTTCCTCATAGCTGGAGCGGTAATCCACCAGCTCGGAACAAGAAATTTGAACGAGCTGAGCGGTCTGGCAAAGACAATGCCGAAGACAACCTTCGCCTTCCTCATTGGAGCGGCCGCTATAATCGGAATGCCGCCCTTGAACGGCTTTGCGAGCAAGTGGCTCATCTACGAGAGCTCGGCCCTCTTCAACCCGATTTTGGGCGCGATAGCGATAATAGGAACTGCCTTCTGTACTGCTGCCTATGTCAGGGTTTTCTACACCTTCTTCGGAAGGCCAAGCGAGAGGGTCATGAAGGCGAAAGACCCAGAAAAGAGCATGCTCTGGCCGATGCTGATCCTAACGGTGGCAATAATCGCCATGGGCCTCTTCCCGTGGCAGATAAGCGACAAGGTCATGATTCCAGCTGCAAAGGCCCTAGAAAACCAGTTAGCTTACATAACCACTCTCATGGGGGGTGGTTGAGATGTTTGGCTACTGGGATGCGCTCTACTTCGTCTTCGTCTTCATCATCGGCCTGATCCTGGCTTACCTCCTCGACCAGTGGGCTAAGAGGAGCGGTATGGGGACGAGAAAGACTGGGCCGGGAACTAAAATGTTCATAAGCGGTGAGGACCCTGATAAGGTCATCCCGGGCTTCGAGCACTTAGAAGGCCACTACACGGGAAGGAACATCATGTGGGGCCTAACCTACGCCCTCAAGAACTTCTTCACCGCGCTTAGGAGGGAGCACACGGGTTTGCTCACCAACTACGCGAGCTATCTCGTGATAACGACGGCCTTCATCATGGGGGTTCTCCTAATCTGGGGGTGAGCATAGATGGAGCAGGTCTACGAAGTTCACTATCACTCCCCGCCCGAAGGGCGTACTAAACG
>NZ_JALTCZ010000144.1 GCF_027008145.1 Thermococcus sp.
CCTCTAACGGATAGAGAACTGACCCTTGTCATCGAAGCCCTCCTCAGAAAGGCCCCCTCAAAGAGTCCCCTCGTCTGGTCTGGCATAATGGACGTGATAGGGAGCATAAAAATCCCGTACGTATCGAGGAGAACAACCTCGCTACTTCTCAGGGCCCTCGGGGAAGGAAGCGACGAGGAAGCAGCGGTGGCTTCTCTAATCCTCATAAGATCCGGCGCCATTGAGAGGGACGGCTGGAAGTTGCTCGTGGAAAGGGTTGGAGATTTATTAACCAGTGGCAGCGAGAGGCTCATAGATGCAGGCTTAAAAGCCTCCGTAAGGCTGACGAAGCTACCCATGGTATTCCCGATGGACTCTGTGATAAAATCCGTCCTGCCCGCCCTGAAGAGGCTCCTCTCTTCCTGCAGTGACCAGTTCATAAAGGTTAAGGCCATCGACGCCTTCGACAGGCTCAGGGAGATGGTCATCCGCTACTACCGTCTGCACCCCCGTGAGGCCCAGAGGGTTGCCGAGGAGCTGATGAACCTCGGTCTCGTCGAGGAGGCCTATCTGATATTCTCAAGCGCCGGTGCCCTTCCGGGCAGGTTCTCCTACGGCAACAGGACCGCTCTCTAATGGTGTGCCTCATGGGGAAGCTCAAGCTCAGCGACAGACAGCTCTACGCCCTTCATTGAGGCGGTTAAACTAGGGGAGGAAATAAAGCCGAGTCAGAGCGCGAAGAGGAGGGCCTCTCAAAGCACAAAATTGAGGGCTGAGAGAACTCAAAGCTGACCGGCATCTTTTACTCCATCCAGAGGAGGCATGGGAGCTCGTCGGAGTCTCCCCGCCCATCCTCGACCCCTGACTGAGGACGACGCTGAGGGTTGCCGTCTTCAGAAAGCCAAGTGAGAAAACGCTGCAACACCTCAGGGGGGCTGCCCAGTTCCTCTCAAGGAGAACCCCCCTTC
Source organism: Thermococcus sp. (assembly GCF_027008145.1). GTDB lineage: Archaea > Methanobacteriota_B > Thermococci > Thermococcales > Thermococcaceae > Thermococcus. The sequence goes on from NZ_JALTCZ010000144.1 coordinate 948, forward strand.
GTCGGCTATTACTACTACGACTTCCTTCCAAGGGTCATAAACTACGTCCCGAGGTTTGACACCGAGGAGGAGAGACTGAAGTGGGAGTACCTATTGCCGGAGCGGTTCATAGCGAGAGCCCGTTCCCCCGGGCAAAGAGGCTGAGATACTGCTGAAGTCCCTCAACGAGACCCTACCGACGAGCATAAGGGTGAACAGATTAAAGGTGACAGTAGAAGAGGTTGAAAACTACCTGGGGAGAAGAACATCCGCTTTAGGAGGAGCGAGAGGACTGAAACGATCATAAGGATCCTTAACCCCTTTAACCCCGAGTGGCTCCTCAACAGGGGGCTGGGTGATAGCGCAGGAGGAAGCCCCGGCCGTCGCGTCTCTCATCCTGACTCCTGAGTCTGGTGAGACGGTCGTTAACCTCGCGGCGGCCCCAGGGAACAAAACGCCCCCACATGGCGGAGCTGATGGAGAACAGGGGGGATACATGCCTTCAAGATCGACAGGGCCTGGATAAGGCGCATGAAAGAGGTTCTTAAACGGGCTGGAGTCGAGATAGCAGAGGTCATAACTGCGGACGGAAGGAAAGCGCTAGAGATGATAGGTGAAGGGATTGCGGACAGGATCATGCTCGACGCCCCCTGTACGAGCGACGGGACGATAGCGAAGAACCCCGAACTTAGGTGGCGCCTGCGGGAGAAGAACATGCCAAAGGTAGCTTCCCTCCAGAAGGGGCTGATCGAGAGCGCCTGGAGGCTCTTAAAGCCCGGCGGAAGGCTTCTTTATCAACGTGCTCGATGCTACCAGAGGAGAACGAGGACGTCGTTAAGTGGTTTCTGGGAAGGCATGGAGGTGCCCGGCCGGTTCCCATAGA
>NZ_JALTCZ010000145.1 GCF_027008145.1 Thermococcus sp.
CGCGACCTTAATCCATCTCAGATACGAGTTCAGCGTTCCCCTCAAAGCTGAGTTGTCCCTGGTCAAAAAGCGGATTATTATCATGTTCCCCTCGCGCAGAAACTCTATCCTGCTCCTCCGGTAGGGCACGCTCTCGTGCTCGTAGAGAACGCTCTCGTAAACTATCTTGGCGGTTTCCTCGTCCGGGAAGGAGAGCTCAACTATTCCCTCGATGGGCCAGCCTTTGCCAGGGCCTCCCTGTAGTCCCATCTCCTGCCGTCCTCCATTATCCAGATTTTCACAAGGATTAGCGGTCCAACGGGCCTGTCCCTGCTGATGTCGAGGCGGTAGAAGTTGACCGCCATCCCCCGCGGGTAGTTCTCTATGACCCCTATGACGTCCGTGTTGTATTTATCGGCTATGGCCGTTAGCCCCTTGCTACCCCTAGGAATGAACTTCCCGCCGGTTAGCTCGGCGAAGACCTGGGCGAAGGCGGTATGGTCAATTCCAACGCGCTTAGCAGTAGTCACGATGAAGGGCATCTCCTCTCTTATGGGCCTCAGATCTCTGAAGCCTATCTCCCTCTGGAGCTTTATGCCGTGAAGGTAGAGATAGCCAAGGTAGCCCCAATCGTTGGGGTCAACCTTGATAAAGGTCATCTTGAGGGGGTTTCCCTTCCAGACGTTGATTATCAAAAGCCTCTCGTAGTTTCTCTCGTAGGCTTCCATAAGCAGGTCCTGAATGGTCTTCTTGCCCCTCGTCAGGTAGAGGGAGTTGGGAAAGACCCTCTCCAGGTCGTGGCCGAAGCTCCTTGTCCTCCTCGTCGGTCTGTGGGAAGTCGTTATCAGCATCATGACTATCACTCAGAAGGAACTTGAGGCTAAAAGGCTTTCGAAACGAAAGAATCAGATGGCCTTAACGCGCCTCGCAACCCTCGGCCTAGGCTTGTAGAGAATCTTGCTGCCACAGTAGGGGCAACGAACCTCTCTTGTAGTCGCGAGGTCGAGCTCGACTTCTCTACCGCACTTCGCACAGCGATAAACGGCCTTCACCATGGTAACCACCTCAAATTAGAAAGGTGATCAGGCCTTGGAGGCCACGACGCGTTTGGCAACCTTCCCGGCCGGAGTGGTGGGGAGGTATGCGCCACCGGCGAAGGTTGCCCCGCACTTCTGGCACTGCCATATACCGGTGCTTATCCTTCTGACGGCTCTCCTCCCACAGACGGGGCAGACGTGCTTCTGTCTCATCTTGGCCTCTACGGCAGCCACCCTTCTCCTTATCTTGAGGCCGTACCTGGGCCCGAACCTTCCGGCTGAACCGACCTTGACAGTCCTTCCCATGAGCATCACCTCTTATTGACCCCATTTTCACGGCTGAAGGGGTTTCCCAGAGACGTTTTATAAACCTTTGCATGGGAATTGGGAAGGCCCTTCCCTGTGGGCCGGTCAGACCGAGAGGCAATCATCCGGAGCTTAAAAGCTTTCCGATGAGAGTTGACTCCCTACGGGGCCGCTACCCATGAGATTCTCCTTGCGTGCGATTGGTACCAGCCCTTCCGATGGGGTTAAAAAGCCCAGGCCTTTTCATCACCCGGTGGTGACGGTGAGGATTCACTACGAGTGCTTAGCCTGCGTCGCGAACCAATGCCAAAAAATCGTCGAGATGGGCGCCCATGACCTTGAGCTCAGGAAGAGGGGCGTCATTGAGGCGGCGAAGCTGATGGCGAGGATAAGCGGGGACTCGATTCCGGCAATCTTTGGTAGCGAGGTGTTTCTTGGCGTTTACAGGGTCATAGGCAACGACGACCCGTTTAAAGAATACAAGGAGCTCTCGAACAGGCTCGCCGAGAAGGTTGCCTCAGACCTTAAGGGGGAGGAGATAGACCTTAAGACCGCGCTGAAGCTCGCCATAATCGGCAACGTTATAGATTTCGCCGTCGGCTATCCCCCGGAGAGGATTGAGGAGGACGTTAAGGCAATGCTTGGCGAGGAGCTCTACGTTGATCACTCTGGCGAGCTGTTCGAGAGGTTGGGGAATGCCAAGACCCTTCTCTACCTCACGGACAACTGCGGTGAGATTTACTTCGACAGGCTCTTTATTAAAAAACTGAAGGAGGCATTCCCGCACCTCAAAATCTACGTTGCTGGAAAAGAAGGCCCGATAATCAACGATGCAACGGTTGAAGATCTGAAAAAGGCGGGCTTTGGGGAGTTTGCGGAGGTGATCTCCACTGGCACTAGGATCGTCGGCGTTCCGCTCGAGGGGGTCTCCAATGAGTTCAGGAAAGTCTTTGAGAAAGCCGATGTCATAATCGCCAAGGGTCAGGGCAACTTTGAGACTCTGAGCGAGGTAAGCGATAATCGCGTCTTCTACCTGCTCAAGGCGAAATGCCGACCGATAGCGAGAGAACTGGGAGTTCCGCAGGGGAGCATGGTTTGCTTGAGGGGATAACTATCACCCCAGTAGTTAGAAGGGTCGTGGGAAGACGGAAGTCCACAGGGAAACGGGGAAAATGTTCAGTTTGGATTATCATAATCGTGTGTGAACAACTAAGTAGCGAACAGAGGACCGACATTCTTGCTCTCAACGAGCGGAAGAAGGAGGCCCTCTTCGTCGAGGCGAAGTGGAAAGAGTTAAGCGAGAGGGAAGCGAGGGGGTTTTAAAGGATTTGGAGAGGAAGGGCGAGCTCGTAGGGCTGAGAGGGCGGGGAGAGATGGTACGGAATAGTGGCAAAGGGAAGCTACGCAGTGGTGAATGGCTTGTATGGGATTTGGGGGATTTTGAAGGGTTTTAAAGGAAATTCAGTGACGGAGGGCGAACTCAAGCACGGGGTCGGCTATGTGGTAGGTCACGTTTCTCCTCTCGACACTCTTTTCTATGAAGGAAGCTTTTAGGAGTGTGTTGAGGAACCTTGCCAGTGTAGCATCCCCGATTTCCCTCTTCTCCTTCCCTTCGAGCTCCCTTTTCAGTGCACTCCATGTGTTTTTACCCGAGGCTATCGCCCGAAGAACCGTTAAATAGCGCTTCCTCGCCAGCGGTCTCTTTTCAAGGAAGCGCTCAAGTTCAGCTAAAGCGAGCTTTGAGGCCTCCTCAAGGACTTTATCGATAACCTCCTGTTTGGGGCCTTCTCTCAGTGCAACCACTCCAAACTTCACGAGCCAGCCCACTATTCCGTCGAGCCTGTCAACGGCCTTTTCCAGAATCTCCTCCGGGGCATTAACGCCTGCCTGTTCAAACCCCTTCCTGAGGAAGTCTAGACTTTGCCCTCTGGAGAATCTGGAAAGCTCTATCTCGTGGAAAACCCTGCCGTAGAGGGGGGCATCCGGATCCTCAACGCCGAGGAAGTCGTAGAGGAGGCCGACTTCGGAGCCCGTCAATATAAACGTTGTTTCTCCATAGTCGTAGAAGTGAGCTATTATTGAGGCCAGCTCCTTTCCCGCCGGCCCCCTCGCTTCTTGGACTTCATCGAAAGCTATCACAAACCCCTCGCCTTCGAGTGTCGAAATTAGGGAGTACAGCGTTTCCGGGTTCTTCCACGAGAGCGAGACGCCGATTCCAGAGAGACTCACGCCGTCTATGAGTTTCAGCTTATCCTTCAGCCTCGCGAGGAGGGGGGCGTTTTTTGAGAGGTACTCGTTGAGCGCGCTCTGGAAGCGGAGGTAGAGGTCGCGCCTTGAGTTGGGATTCACCCCGCGGAGGTCAACTATTATATGGGGGACGTTGGCCTCGTTGAGGGCAACCCGCAGGAGGGAGGTCTTCCCGAGCCTTCGAATACCCTTGAGGAGCATCAGCGGTTTGCGGGACTCGATTGCTGCCAGCAACTCCTCAAGCTCCCTCTCCCTATCGTAAAGATCCTCTCTCCTGCTCTTGGGCCTCTCGTCGAAGTACAAACTACCACCCCAATAGTATACTATCACCCCGATAGTTAAAAGGGTTGTGCTTGCCTCCCGCTACTTTCTTGAAGGCCTCTGAGCCTTTATATTTCTACAGCCCGCTCCTGTGCAGTTGTAGAAATGTACTGCACAAAAACTCAGAATTTTGTGTACTATACTGCACAACTTGGAGGACTGGGACAGTTGCAACATGATTAGACTAAGATTCAACAATTCCCCTAAGTCGCCCTCTTCTCCCCCTCCGGGAACTTCCAGTTTTTGGTTATCTTGGTGACGTTCCTCAGCAGGGCCTTCTCCTCGGGGTGCCTTGAGACGAGCTCCTCAAGGAAGGAAACCAGCTCGTCGTAGGCGGGCTTGTCTATCGGGAACGGCACCTTATCTTTTCCCCCGACGGCGTAGCTGAACTTGAAGGGATCCGGCGGGTGAGTTACCGGATCCTTCCAGCTCGGGTGGACATCGTAGATTAGCTCAAGGACGAGCGATAATGCCCTCAGAGTGCTCGGCCCGAGGCCTTTCAGAAGTAAAAACTCCTCGTAGTTTGAGACGCTCAGCTCTCTCGCAAATTCAAGGGCTTTTCTGTTCAGCTCAGCCCTTCCAAGGCTCTCATAGCGCTTTAGCAGGTCTTTATTCCATGGCTCGCGGGGCTTGTAGTAAACAAGTGGTCGGTAACCATTCGCCATCGCCTTCAAACTCTCAAGCTCGCGCTCTATCTTCTCTGGCTTTTCCTGGATAATATCGAGGAGGGTTTTCTGGTACTCCCTCGCTTCTCTCGATACGGTGTTGAGGGCAAAGTTTCTCTTCAGGCCGGCAATGGCCTTGTGGGGGTCGAGGGTGAAGGTCTCGGCGTCAAACCAGTGGACGCGCCTCGCGAGCTTAGTTTTCTCGTTCATCCCCTGCTGTATAACCGCCCAGTTGCCTTCTTCGTCGAGGAAGAAGACGTGATGGTAGAGCTGGTAGCCCGTCTGGAGGGCAACTGTATCGACCTTGGCAACGAGTCTTGAAGTCCTGACGTAAGGTTCTGGATCTAGATCGTAGAGTTCAGCTATCTTCTTCAGCTCCTCTGGAGTTGCCCTGCTCTTCTTCCCCTTTCCACCGGCAGCTTTTACTCCAAGTTCTTCCTTCCAGAGGGCATCCTTTATCATCCCCGCGGTTACCGTCGTCGAGCCTGAGGAGTCCCAGTCCATTCCGATGACGTTGTTGAAGGCCTGAAACCACACTGGGTCTGAGAGCCTCTCCAGAAAACCCCTAGTGCCGTACTCCTCAACCGCTAAGATGAGAACTAACTTGGCCAGCTTCCTCATCCTCTGGGCGAGCCATGCCGGAACGTGTCCACCGTGGAGTGGTAAATCAGCGACGTTCCTCATCGGGGTTGTTTATGCATTCCGGAGTTTTAACCCTTGCCCCTTAAAATCCTCAGGCTTTTTTCTGCCTCTCCGCAAAATGCCCGGGAAAGGCTGTCTGTATGAAAGGGAAAGCCTTTTTACCCCCCGTTTTGATATCCGTCTGCAGGTTTAAGCTTACGGAGGGTTGAGGATGGGAGTTGAAAAGGTTCCGAAGTACGACATCCCAACTGTTAAGGTCGACTACGTTTTTATCGAGCTCGACAAGATGAAGCCCCACGAACAGCTCGTCCAGAAGGAGCTTGAAGATTTCATAGAGAGCGTTACCGGGAGCGGGATCTTCTGGAAGCCGATGCTCCTCGCGAAGGTTCCGGGTGAGGACATGTACCTGATAGTTGACGGTCACCACCGCTGGGCCGGCCTCCAGAAGCTTGGAGCAAAAAGGGCTCCCTCCGTTATACTCAACTACTTCAGCGACGACGTCAAGGTCTACACGTGGTACCCGGCCTTCAGGGGTGACCTCGACGCCGTCATCGAGAGGCTCAAGGCAGAAGGGCTTGAGGTTGTTGAAGACTCGAAAGCGGAGGAGAAGGCCGAGAGGGGTGAGGTGGCCTTTGCCCTTGTGGGAGAGAGGAGCTTTATAATACCCGGCGCCCTCAACGAGCAGAAGGTCGTGAGCAGGGTTCTCGACGAGATGAACCAGGCCGGGGAGATAGAGCTGATCTACTACGGCCTCAAGGAGGATGCTAGAGAGGACATGGCCCGGGGTGAGGTCGATTACGTCTTCATCAGGAAGGCCCCTACAAAGGACGACGTCATGGAGCTCG
>NZ_JALTCZ010000146.1 GCF_027008145.1 Thermococcus sp.
GACCATATTGATCCTAGCTTTCATAACGATGCCCTTTGATGGTGGCTTCTGGACTATTGGGGCATGGATTGCCGTTATTGGCGGTGCAATAATAGCAACCGCGAAGAGCTGAATTTCCTCTCCAGTTTCTTTTTTATTATTCCGGGGGCGACCATCATGACAGTGGTTGCAAGGATGACCCTGATCAGGTGGGATGCAGATGACAAAAAGGACAGAGACCAAGAGGACCGCAGGTTCTTCGTAGAGGCCGTCGGTTCTTTCTTTAAAAGGTATGGATATGACGAGGTGGACGGCAGGGTTTATGGTCTCCTGCTCCTGATGGGAAGGCCGGCCACGATGGCCGAGCTATCAAAGGAGCTGGGGCTCAGCAGATCTGCCGTATCGATCTCACTGAAAAGGCTCTCGAGAGACTACCTTGTCAAGTACCAGAAAAGAGGCAGGGTGAAGTACTTTTCTGCAGTTCCGGCATTTCTGAAGAAGTTCCTCCAGCAGCCAAAGGACATCCTTGAACATGAAGTCATTCCGCTCGAGAACGTTGTTGAGAGAATGATCGCTAGAAGTGACGATCCCGTTAGAAGGGCCAGCCTTGAGAAAGCCCTGAAGAATTTAAAGGCCCTTGAGTGTGTCCTCCGCGGGATCATCCGCCTTGAGTCTGAGGCCAGGTGTCTCAACGGGAGCTGGAAGCAGGGTACTCAAGCCCATTAAACCGCCCGTTGGATTGATGTCTTTCTCCCATCCGATAGCGTTCTTCTCATCACCGGGGGTTTGATCTACGGGGGATGGGCGAGCAAGACGGTAGGGGAGATAATTCACCCCGTGGCTCTTAAAACTCTGGTCGAATCCTGTTACTTCTATCACCCTTTCCTGGAGAGTCCTGCTCGGGCGTTGCCGTTATCTCCTCCTCGCTCAGGTGGTTCTTTTCTGTTATCTGGCCCACTATCTCGAAGGCCTTCTTCGTCACCCTTGCCTTAGCAACCCACTTCTTTATGTACTCCTTCGGCGGGAACTCTATGGCGTTGCAGGGACAGAGAGTTGCACAGGTTGAGCAGCCGACCATGCAGTTGTAGGGCCTCGCCACTATTGGCACTCCCCTCTCAGTGTCCCAGTCAAAGACTCTCCTACCACAGGTGACGAAGCAGATTCCACAGCCGGCGCAGAGGTCGTAGTTTATTTTCGGATACCATTCTATCTCCTTCCTGTCAATGCCCCACCATGGGATAGCGCTCAGATCCTTAACTTCCCTTCCGAGGGCGTCCTTGCCAATTACGGGAGCTTCCACCTTTGGCATTCTCACCACCTCCGTCCCAATTGAGATAATTTCACTTAAAATATTTTTCAGATATTAATGTTTCCAACCTTCGGTTCTGGACGTTTCTGTCCAGAAAATATTAAATTAAGTTCATATTATCTATGATAGGTGAAAATGCTCTGCTTAAGAAACGCCGACTACTCGCGGGAAGAGAGGAGGCTCCTCCGGGGAATAAACATGCGCTTTAGAGAGGGAATGAGCTACTCGATACTCGGGCCCAACGGTGCCGGCAAGTCAACGATAGCCAGAATCTTAATGGGCGAGCTAAAACCAACCTCTGGAAGGGTTCTCCTTGACGGACGGGACATAACAGACCTCGGCGTCACCGAGAGGGCCAAACTGGGGATAAGCATGGCCTGGCAGGAACCGGCGCGCTACGAGGGGATAATGATCAGGGAGTACCTAACCCTCGGCGGGAAGTTGAAGGTTGAGGAAGACGAGATAAGGGAGGCACTTGAGCTCGTCGGCCTTCCCTATGAGCTCTACTCTAATAGGCTGATGGACAAGGGCTTGAGCGGAGGCGAGAGGAAGAGGGTTGAATTAGCTTCGCTCCTCCTCCTGAAGCCGAGATACGCCATCCTGGACGAGCCCGATTCGGGCCTCGACATAACCGCCGGCGAGCTCATTGAAGAGCTCTTAAACCGCTTTAAGAAGGCCGGGACGACAGTCATCATAATCACGCACCATGAGGAGATAGCCAGAAAGACTGATTTTGCCTACTTCGTCTGCGCCGGCAGGCTCGTCAAGAAGGGCTTCTCGCGGGAGGTCGTTGATTACTATAGAAAAACCTGTGGAAGGTGCCTCTTCGTGGAGGGGTCGCCATGACGATAAAGGTTGACCGCGTGAAGGAGTATGAAGCCCTGCTTGATATCTACGAGCGCGAGGGTCTCGATAAATCGCTCTTCGATAACAGGGTCGCGACCATAATCATAAGCGGAAGCAAAATAATCGGCCTCAACAACGTTCCGGGAGTTGAGATAAAAGGCGAGGAGATCGAGAACGGCGTAAGGGCCGACGTCAGGATAGCAGATGGGGTGGAGCTCCCCTTTCCGATCCACCTCTGCACCGGCTACCTTAAGGGCGAGGGCTATCAGCGGGTTGAGTTCAACATCACCGTTGGAAAGAACTCGAAGGTGAGGTTCACCTCCCACTGCATCTTTCCATACGCGAAGGACTTCACCCACGAAGCAATATCGAGGATAAGCGTCGGCGAGAACTCCTCTGTGCTCTACGACGACGAGCACATACACGGCGAAGGGGTCAGGATGATAAGCAGGACCGAGGTTGAGGTTAAGGCCGGTGGTCGCTACACCGGAAAGTTCTCGCTCACGAAGCAGCGCGCGAGGGAGCTTAAGCTTGAGATGACGGCTAAACTCGCCGACAACGCCGTTGCGGAGCTGACGTCGAAGGTCAAGGCAGTAGAAGACGACTCGGTCGAGATAAGGGAAGTCCTCCAGCTGGAGGGCGCGCACTCTCGGGGCGACCTCAAGAGCACGGTGATAGCGTTCGATAAATCGAGGGTCAACGTCGTGAATGAGGCCTATGGGTTAGGGGACTACGCCAAAGGCCACATCGAGTGCCACGAAATTGTGAAGGGAGAAGCCGACGTCCAGACGGTTCCGTTGCTGAGGGTGAAGAACGATAAAGCAGAGTTAACACACGAGGCCTCGATTGGGAGGATAAACGAGGCCCAACTGGTTCAGCTCATGGCGAAGGGACTAACGGAAGAGGAAGCGGCGGAGCTGATTATAAAGGGACTTTTAGGGGAGTAACTATTCTCGCTTTTCGCAGTTTCCCCCGTGCTTTTTCTCCCGCTCTATTTTCTCCCTCCAGTTGGGGTCAACTTCGAGAACCTGCTCTATGAAGGCTTTAACGACGTCCTTAATCGGGCCGTAGGCACCGGTGACGACCGCTATCCCAAAGTCATTGAAGTAGCTCACAGCCTTCCTTCCCATACCGTAGGCTAAAACGACCTCCCCGCCGTGCTCCTTCACAAAGCTTGGCAGGTCTCCGGGACCATGTTCATTGAAGGGAACTTCCACAACCTCATGGCCTTTGATCTCGTTGTTCTCCACGTCCACGAAGACGAAGTACCTCGCCCTCCCGAAGTGCCCGCTGACGTTGCTCTCAAGGCCCCTCTCGTCCTCGGCCGGAATCGCGATTCTCATCTCTACCCCCATACTCATGAACATCTTTTCAGATATAAATCTTATGGTGTCACAGATTCCCTGATTTTCTTCTCATCTGAAAATAATCACATTTGTCCAGCAAACTTTAAAAACTGTTAGGCACCCCTAACACATGAAAAATAGTCAAGATGAAAAATTCGGCAGGTGATGTTAGATGTTCAGGAAGGTGCTCTTTCCGACTGACTTCAGTGAAGGCTCATACCGGGCCGCAAAGCGATTTGAGAAGTCCAATGAGGTTCCGGTGGGTGAAGTGGTTCTCCTCCACGTGATTGATGAGGGAACCCTCGAAGACCTCCTCAACGGCTATTCGCTCCTCTACGAGAACGAGAAGGTCGAGCTGGAGGAGATAAAGGAGAAGCTGGAAGAGAAGGTCATGGAGAGGCTCCGGGAGAAGATCGAGGACGTGAAGAGAGCCTTCAATGCGGGGAAAGTTAAGCCGGTCGTGCGCTTCGGCATCCCTTGGGAGGAGATAGTCAAAGTTGCCGAAGAGGAAGACGTCTCCCTCATAATTCTCCCGACTCACGGGAAGCTCGGCTTCTCCAAGGAGCTCTTCGGCTCGACAGCGATGCGCGTGCTGAAGAAGACATTCCGACCCGTTCTGCTCATGAAGCCAAAATGCAGGTGTGGTGATGAGGAATGAACTGGCTGAAGATTAAGAACCATCTCGATAAATACCTCCCAGTTTACGTGACGCTCGCTATGATAGCGGGCTTCTACGTTGGGACGCATGCAAACGTCGAGGCCTACAAGGGAACGCTCAAGATAATCAACATGCTCGTCGTCATCAGCATGATATACCCGATGATGATAAACCTCCGCCTCGGCGAGCTCAAGAACAGCGCCAAGCTCGGAAAACAGCTGGTCATAGCCCTCACCATGGGCCTCGTTATTTCACCGCTAATCATGTACGGTGCAATCTGGCTAACCGGGCTGTTCCACCCGGTAAACCACATGCTCGCCCTTGGGCTTCTCCTGGCTGTCGTCGTCCCGTGTTCCTCGATGAGCATAGCCTACACAGGATTTACCAAGGGCAGCATCGAGCTCGCAACGATAGTCGTTGCCCTCAGCTTCACGCTCGCCATAGTCACGGTTCCACTGTGGCTTAAGATATTCGCCTCCAGCTACCACGTCGCCATTTCGGTCTGGCTCCTCGTCAAGACCATTCTTATAGTAGTCATAACGCCCATGATACTCGGCGTCCTCACGAGGGGCTACCTCTTAAATAAGCTCGGCCCGGAAGGATTCCTCAGAATAAAGCCTGCCTTCCCCTCAATCTCTCTCCTCGGCATGTACACCATCGTCTTTCTCATCTTCATGGAGAAGGCGAAGCTCATAGCGGCGAAGCCGGAGATAGTGGGAATAGCATTAATCCCCCTAACCCTCTACTACTTAATCGCACTGCTCTTCATGACCTTCGTGGACAAGGCATCGGGAATACCCTACAAAGACCACATGGCGATAACCTTCACCTCAGTCGGAAAGAACGAGGGGACTGCAATGGCAATAGCTTTGGCTGCGGGAACCGGGCTGATGGCAATCGCTCCGGCGGTAACTCCAATCGTCCAGATACCTTTCCTCGTCGGCTACGTTAAGGCCTGGAGAAAGGTAGCCCTACTCTGGAACTGCAGAATAATTGAGGAGGAAATCGAGGTGTCTGTCTGACCCAAACTTTTTTTACCTATTTTTTCCAAACTATATAACTGGACGTCCTGGAGATGATGGAAATGAGGATTCTCCTCGTGATGCCCCCAACCGAGAGTGCCATAAAAAAGGTCGTGGGCACCACAGGTCCCCCTCTGGGTTTGGCCTACCTTGCCTCGATGGTTCGCGAAGAGCATGAGGTTAGGATAATCGACGGCATAGCCGAGGACTTGACCTTTGAGGGCGTCATGAGGATAATAAAACGCTACGATCCGGACATGATCGGGATAACCGCCACCACCTCAGCGATGTATGACGCCTACACGGTTGCGAAGATAGCGAAGAACCTCAACGAAAACGTCTTCGTCGTGATGGGTGGTCCCCACGTCACGTTTACGCCGGAACTGACGATGAGGGAGTGTCCCTGCATAGATGCCGTGGTGAGGGGAGAAGGTGAGCTAACCTTTAAAGAACTTGTGGATGCAGTTGATAAGGGCCGTCCGCTGAGGGGCATCCTCGGGCTGTCCTACCGCGAGGGGAACGGTAAGATAAGGAACGAGCCCCCGAGGCCTCTTATAAAGAACGTGGACGGGATTCCGATGCCCTCCTACGATCTCCTTCCGATGGATAAGTACGTCGCCGGCAGAACGCCCTTCGGAACGGTGATGACGAGCAGGGGTTGCCCCTTCAACTGCGCATTCTGCTCCTCCTCGCTCCAGTTCGGGAAGAGATGGCGTGGTCACAGCGTTGAGCGCGTTATAGAGGAGCTCTCGATACTCCGCTATGAATACGGCAGGAGGGAGATAGAGTTCTTGGATGATACTTTCACCCTCAACAAGGTCAGGGCCGTTAAGATAGCCGAGGCCATAAAAAGGGAGGGATTGGATATAAC
>NZ_JALTCZ010000147.1 GCF_027008145.1 Thermococcus sp.
GAGGCAGTGTCACCCCTCTGGTGGGCGTAGAAGGTTCTTCCGAGGAAAGAAACAAGCTCCCGGAAGTCCTCAACGCCGAAGTTTGTTATCAACGCTAAGACCTGGCTCCTAAAGGCCCCCTCATTGGCAAGCATCGAGAACAGCTTCTCCGGCTTCCCGTGTATGTACTTCTCGATGAGCTTCTTCGGGTCTTCAGTTCTCGCAACTATGATGGCCTCACCCACTTTATCGTACTTAGGCCTTCCAGCGCGACCCATCATCTGCTGGATTTCGAGGACGGGAATGTCCGTCCAGCCGAAGCCGGCGTATCTCTTGGTGTCTCTTATTATCACTCTAAATGAGGGTAAATTGACACCAGCTGAAAGGGTCGGCGTCGCCGTTATCACCTTGATTAACCCGTCCCTGAAGGCATCCTCTATCAGAGTCCTCTCGGCCCTGCTTAAACCGGCGTGGTGAAAGGCGACACCGCCCTTTAGGGCCTTCTTCAGCTTCTCGGTCGTCGGGTTGTCCTCTATGCCAGAAGCAAGCTCTTCAAGGGCCCTCCTCTCGGGCTTTGTCAAAAGTCTTGAGACCTTAGAGGAGAGGGCTGTTGCTTCCTTTTCGGCCGAACGTCTCGTGTTGACGAAAACCAGGGCCTGCTTGCCCTTCTTCACGGCGTCAACCGCTAAGCTCTCCCAGTTCTCCGGATAGCGGTCAGTCTTGCCGTCCTCCCAGAAGAGGGTTCCAAGGTGAAAGACACCTTTCCTGAGCTCGACCGGGCGCCAGTCGCTTACCACAAGCTCGGCGTTAAGCCACTCCGCCAGCTCCTCGGCGTTTCCAACCGTCGCGCTCAAGGCCAAAATCTGAGCCTTACCCAATAGGTGAGTCAGTATCATCTCAAGCGTCGCTCCCCTGTCGTAGGAGCCTATGAGGTGAACCTCGTCCGCAACAATGAGCTTGACGTCGTTGACCCACCTAGGAGAATGTCTCAGCAGGGAGTCGAACTTTTCAGCCGTTGCCACTATGATGTCGTACTTCCCCAGCCACTCGTCGGTGGAGTCGTAGTCCCCCGTGGTTGCAGCTACTCTGATTCCGAGTTTCTCCCACTCCCTGAACTCGCGGTACTTCTCCTCGGCTAGGGCCTTGAGCGGAACCAGATAGACTGCCTTCCCGCCCTCTCTCAAAAGTTTGCTGACCATAACTATCTCGCTCACGAGGGTCTTCCCGCTTGCGGTTGGAATAGCTAGAACGAGGTTTTTACCCTCCAAAACACCGCTCTTAAGTGCCTCTGCCTGAGGAGGGTAGAGTTCCTCTATGCCCCTCTCTCTGATGATCCGCTTTATCCTCTCGTCAACCGGGAGTTCATCAACCTTCATCTTCACCGCAAGGCTTATTGAGGGCGGGGTTAAATACCTTTGGGATTGCCATGGAGGTGCCGTTCGTACTCTTCAGGACGCCGCGCGGGAAGTTTGCCATAGACGCATACTTCACCGAGTTCGTCTCTCTCGAACCGAGGAAGGCACTCCTGATAAAGGATCCATCAAAGGAGACCCTTTCGGAGAGGGCTGAAAGACCTCTCCCGGTTCTCCTCAGGGGAGATGTCGGGGAGTTCCTCAGAGGGCTCTTCCTGAACCTCGAAGAGACCTTCCATGAGACCAGGGAGAAAAGGGTGTCCCATATCAGACAGTGGAACGTCCTCAGGATCATAGGGATACCAACTGGCCACAGCAGGCACGTCGCAACCGAGGAGAGGCTGGGAGAGATTGAGAGAGAGAACTCCTTCG
>NZ_JALTCZ010000148.1 GCF_027008145.1 Thermococcus sp.
ACGGGAACTACGCAGATACAGACGCTAAAAACCTCATCATCGAGGCAATAAACGGCACCATACAGAGCCTGAAACTCAACGTCGAGGTCAAGCCCTGACACAACCCTTTTATTGTTCTACCCGTAAATACCGCAGGCTACCGGGGATGGAGGATATGAAAAGGAGAGCGGTTGAAAGGCTCCGGGATGTTGAGGAGAGGATCTTTGAACCCGGGTGGGCCCTCCTGCTCATCACTTCAGTTGCCTTCGCCATAAGGCTCCTCCCGATGCGCTTTAAGTATCTCCTGGGGTACGACCCATACTTCCACCTGGCCTATATCCGCTATGCGCTGGAGAAGGGGGAGTGGGTGAACTTCTTTCCCTATGCAATCGGTCCCTGGGGGTTTCAAATAAAGCTCTTCCACCCCCTCGGCCTCTGGATGACTCCGGCTTACATCTACAAGTTTCTCTCGCCCTTCGGTGTCTCCCTCTACAACTCCTTCAGAATCACGCCGGTGATCTTCGGCGTTCTCACAGTCCTCCTCCTGTACTTTACCATTCTAAGGCTCTACGGAAAGATCGAAGCGTTTCTGTCGGCGTTCTTCCTCTCGGTCAGCTTCGGCCACGTCTTCCGCTCCATGGCGGGCTACTACCGTGGGGACAACTACATGCTCTTCTGGTACGCTCTCTCGCTCCTTGGAATAGGCCTGGCACTCTCTCTGAAGGACCCCAGAAAGGAACGTTTGAGGCTCGCCTTTTACATCCTTCCGGGACTTTCCGCCGGCTTTGCCTCGGCCTTCTGGCAGGCCTACTACCCGATATTTGGAATTCTCCTGGCAAACGCCCTCCTGCTCTCGGTTGGAGCATTCCTCCTGAGAAGGGATAGGTACATTCTGGACGGGCTTTTACTGGCGGTTTCCCTCATCCTCAGTGTGTTCACCGCCAACTGGATTGGGGGAAGACTTGGATACGGTATGCTGGGGGAGAATAGGTGGCTGGGCAAAAAGCTCGCAGAGGTAATGGGCTTTCATTTCAGCGTCATAAAGGATGCCTTCCTCTTCATCTTCCTCAAATACGCCCTATTGCCTTCCATCATTGCCCTGCTTCTCCTTCTCCTCCTCTCCCGCTTCATTGACGACAGGAGAATACGAATAGGGGTCATCGGAGCGGTGCTTCTGACTTTTGCACTCCTCTTTGTTAAATACTATGGGACTTTCGAAGGCTTTTTGTCTGGGATTTTTGTACAGGCTCCAATTACCGAGACTCAAAGAACGGGCTTAAAGGACTGGTGGGAGGCTTATGGAGTCTCCGGTTTCTTAATCCCCCTCTTCTTCCTCCGCTTTAGAAAGCCCAGGGTAGCTGATTTTCTGCTTCTCGGGACGCTTACAGTTCTCCTCCCGATGGCGTTGATCTGGACGCGCTTCCTCTTCATAGGTTCCTTTGCCGTCGCCTTTATGGCGGGTCTAGGACTCGTCGAGTGCTACAGACTTCTCTCCCGTATAACAACGTCTTTCAAGCGGATTCCAGAAAGATACATCTCGCTCGCCCTGATACTCATTTTCATGTCCCTCCCCCTTGCCTCGGCCTATCAGGGAACGGTTCGCACGCTCTCGGTCAAGCCATTCATGAACGAACACTGGGAGAGGGCTTTAACGTACCTCGGGAGTCATTCAAGCATAAACGACGTCGTCCTGACCTGGTGGGATCAGGGCCACTGGGTTACCTACTATGCCATGAGGGCACCCGTGGCGCAGGGAGGGCCGAGCAGATGGG
>NZ_JALTCZ010000149.1 GCF_027008145.1 Thermococcus sp.
CGGGCCACACTGACTCCGTCCTGTAAAGGTCGTGGGGCTCTATGACAACCATATCGGTGAGCCCGATCAGATCCCCAGGTTTAAGGCTCTCGACATCTATTCCAGCGAACTTCTCCCTCCAGAAGGGTGTCGTTTCCAGGGCTTCCCTCAGGGTGTAAGCAAAGTCTCTCAGGCTTTCCCGGCCCGTCCTTCCCATTACCAACCCCATAGAATGCCACCGTTGAAGTTTCGAACTTCATTCTATTAATATTTAACGGAATTCCAGAAACACCGAACGGCTAGAGTTTCCGGATAAACCTTTTATAGTGGTTCGTCATAGTAACCTACCATGATGTATGACTCCATAATCCCTGTAATCGAGGACGACCCACTGGGTGTTTCTGAGGAGTTCACAAGGGACTACCTGAGGAGGATTTTTGAGTTTCATTTTAAGAGGACTCCCTACTGGAGGAAAGTCGCGAGGAAGCTAAAACCAGACCTCGATGAAATCTTTCAGGGAAGCATCAAAGAGGTCTTTGAGAAGGTCTTCAACGCCGGCCTCATGGTTGATGAGGACTACCTGAGAGCCAACTGGCCCGAGTTCGTCCCCGAGAACTATCCCGGAAGGATAAGATTCTACCAGTCCTCGGGGACGACAAGGGAGAGGGCAATCGGCCACTGGGACGGAGACTATCTTCGTATTCTCCTCCCCTATATGAGGAAGGCGATTGATGAGCTCTACCACCTTGATTCAGATTACAGTGGCCACCAGATGCGCGCCATTGCCCACGGCCCGTACGGCTGGTACCAGGACGAGATAAGCGAGCTCGTGTGGAGCTATGGGGGCACGCTGTACTTTATCGGAATGGAGACTGAGGGCCTGAAGAGAGTTCTGAAGGAGCAGGGGCTGGATGCCGTCCTGAGGCTCCTCGACCCCCTGACAAGGTACACCCACAGGGTCATGGAGAGGGATATGGTAAACACCGTGAGAACCGCCCCCCAGCTGATGACCCTCTTCGAAAAATACAGCGAGGACATAGAGACCGCGATGGTGAGTGGCGTCGGGGTAAACGAGGGCTTTCTGGACTACCTGAAAGCAACCTTCGGTGGAACCAAGATAATCCCCCTCTACGGCTACTACCTCTTCGGTGACCTCGTTGGCATCTACAGGAACGGGAGGTTCCACTACTACTCGAACTACCCAGTCACAATAATCTTCCCTCTTAAGAGGGAAGATGGGTTCAGGGTCGTTAAGAGGGGAGAGCGGGGCACGACGGCCTTCATAATCGCCCGGCCCGAGGTTCTAGTGGTAAAACTGGAGAGTGAGACGGCAGAGCGCGTTCCTCCAGCAGGTCCATTCAGGTGGGACGGCTTCGGTGAGCCAAGCAGGTAGTGAGAGCATGGACTGGACGTACTCCCTGCTCATGGTGGAGTTCATTGCCGTCGTGCTGGCCGACATAACGGCGGCAGTCCTGATCTTCAGGATATACCTCCAAAACAGGAGGATTTCAGCGCTCGCCTTCTCCCTAGCATGGATTTTTGACCTGATATTCGTCCTCGCCTCGGTGAATACCGGCAAACCCTTCTTCGATATAGCCGGCCTCGTTGCACTTCCAACCTTTAGCGGTCTCATCTTCTACGGCTCTGTCAAGTTCCTTGAGGAGGAGTCTCTGAGCGTCAGCCACAGGACGCTGGCCCTCTTCTCAATGATGCCGCCGACCTTTATGGTGTATATGCTCTACGTGTACCACTACACCGGAGACGCCCTCTGGACGGCCACCGTGGCATCCTCTCTCGGCATAAGCGGGGTCTTCGTCGTGAGCGGTGGGATGCTACTCTGGGAGGTCAAGGAGGTGTACAAAAGCGCCATCAAATACCTCTCAGCCGGGGTCATACTCTTCGGCATACACTTAGTCCCCGCGGCGATATTCGGCAAGATCGAGTTATACAAGGTCGTTGGTTTTACATTCTCGACAATCCTGATAGTCTTCATGGTCTGGGCGATGATAAACCTGACATCCTCAAGGGCCTTCAGGTTCGCCGGCATCAACGGGGAAGCCGAGATTGACTTCAAGCCGGGGGTAATGATGCTCGACACCAGGGACTATCCCCAGATTAAGGAGCGCCTAAAGAACGTCCCCGTCCTGGCATTCCTCCGGGATGCCTCTGACATCCCGGAGAAGTGGGAGGCCTACTTCGTCACCACGGTTCCCTTCCAGGGGAACTTCAAAGGGACGATAACGCCCACGAACCTAGCCAAGATGACCGAGCTGACCTACCAGTACCTTGAGGTCCTCTCTAAGGCAGGGAAGAGGGGTGTAATCCTGATAGACTGCTTCGAGTACCTTATGGTCTACAACTCCTGGGAAAGCCTCATGAAGTTCCTCTCAAAGCTCAGGGACATAGTCCTCGTCAACAAGGGGACGCTAATCATAGTGCTCGAAAAGGGAGGCCTGAGCGAGAACAGGTACGCCCAGCTGAGGAAGCTCCTTGGGTGAAGGTTTTATAAACCTAAGGTGAACTCTTTAATGCCCCCGCGCGAGGACCCCGGGGAGAATGAACCGGGGGGCGATGCGGGGGGCTACAGCCCGGTCTCAGCGAGGTCCCCGTGGGAGGGTCTTCCGCGTTACGGAGCGTGATGACCGCGGGAAACCCAGGCCGGGTACAAGCCCGCCTGGGTTAACCCGTCTGATTCTGCCGTCGGGCTGGGATGAGGACGGGGGTTACGGGCGGGCCACACTTTAGGGATTTTCCAGAATTTAATTACCTTTTTGTATGGTGTGCAAAAACTGAAGAGCAAAAGTTATTAAGGATAGGGACTAGATTATAACACCATGATAAGAGCGGACTACGTTAATGTTCCTAAGGGAGATGTCGGCAAGGTGATTCCCTGGCTCACTGAGAACCCCCTGCGCGAGATAATGGACAGGAGGAAGAGAGAGGCGGAGGAGATCCTCCGCGAATTCGCTGAAAGGGAAACGGAAGCCCTCAAGCTCCTCCCGGAGGAAGTCAGGGAGTTAATCAAGATACCCGACGTCAGGGAGTTGCTTGAGGACTATTAATAAAGCACCACCTCTACCCCTTCTCCCTCAAGGTAGCCCTCGCTGTCCTCGGGGATCAGGATAAAGCCGTTGCTACCAACTAGGGAGCTTATTATCCCGCTTCCCCTCTTTTTGATAGGCCTTGCCTCGCCCTTCTCATACCAGACCTTGACGAACTCACAGCGACCGAGCTGGCTGGAGACTCTTTCCTTCAGCCTTGCCCTGACACGAACCTCGTAGTTTCTAGCCCCCACTAGCTTGGCTAGAGCGTGCTTGACATAGAGGTGGAACTGGGCAAAGACCGCCACAGGATAACCGCTCATCACGAATACCCTCTCGCCGTAGCCTATTGGTCGGCCAGGCTTTATCGTTGTCCCGTGGAAGAGCAGTTTGATGAACCTGTGGGCGAAGTCCGTATCACCGAAGGCTGAACCGCCAGTAACGAGGACGAGGTCGTTCTCCTCCTTCGCCCGTGAAATGGCCTCACCTATCAACCTTTCATCGTCTGCTATGATGCCGTAAAACACCGGCTCACCAAAGTACTGCCTTACAAGCCCCTTGAGCATCACTGAGTTGCTCTCAAGGATTTTGCCAGCCTTCAGTTTCTCCTCGTCGAACTCCTCTATAAGCTCGCTCCCGGTGACGATTATTCCGACATGGGGCTTCCTCTTCACCTTCACGCTCTTAAATCCAGTTGCCTTGAGCAATGCGATATCCTGTGGCCTCAGAACCTGCCCCTTTTTAAGGATTACCTCCCCCTTCCCAACATCCTCCCCGGCGAATGCCACGTTCTGGCCCGGCGCAACGGGGCGGAGAACCCTGATGACGCCTCCCTCGCGCTCCGCCATCTCCTGCATGAGGACGGCGTTGGCACCTTCTGGTATTTTGGCCCCGGTGGTCAGCTTTACTGCAGTTCCCGGCTCGACCTTCGCCCCGCTCTCTTGCCCGGCTACAATCTCGTCGATTACCCTAAGCTCGACCGGGCTGTACTCCCTAGCCCGGAACGTGTCCTCTGCCCTCAAAGCGTAGCCGTCCACCGCCGCCCTGTCGAAGGGAGGAAGGTCTATCGACGAGACCACGTCCTCGGCGAGAACCCTCCCGATGGCATCCTCAAGGGAGACCTCCTCCACTTCATTTATCTCCTCGATGTCGTTAAGCAGAAGCTTCAGCGCTTCCCTGTAGGGGGTGAGACGCTTGAATTCCCTCATTTCACTCCCTCCCATGCTTCAGCACGTGGCCGGCCTCCTTCAGGATGATCTTTACCCCGGTTCTCGCTGCCCCAAGACTCCCCGGAAGGCAGAAGAGGGCCATAGCTCTTCCGGAGCTCCTGATTATCCCCGCAGTAGCTCTCGTCATGATCGCTGAGGTCCCAATCTCCTCGTAGCTTAGAAGCCTGAAAACCTCGCCGAACCCGGTGAGCTCCTTGTCAAAAAGTGGCCTGAGGCTCTCTACCGTCACGTCCCTGCTCGCTATCCCCGTCCCGCCGGAAGTCACAACCACGTCGGCCCCGGCTCTAAAGGCCTCCACGATTGCCCCTATTATCTCCATCTTCTCGTCGGGGACAATCCGGTAGAGAACCCTCTCGTGTCCGGCCTTTTCAAGCTCCTCCAGAAGGAACTTTCCGCTCCGGTCTTCTTTCTCACCCCTGCTGGCGGTATCGCTGACAGTTACGACGGCAAACCTGAAGGTTCTGGGTGCCTCCCTCTTGTGCTCCTCAACACCCATGCTACCACCCGGTTAAACTTGAACTTGGGCTTAATAATGTTTTAGCAAACGGAAGCGTTTAACGGGAAGGGTTATATTCCCCGTAACCAAGGGAAGTGCATGAGGTTCAGGCACTTCATAAAGCCCTTTCCACGGCCTATGCTCGTTCTCAGCAACGCGCCCCACCGGGGAGGGCTAAGCAGGGGCAACGGCTTCTTCTTTATGGGAGTCCCCAAGGACTACTCGGGCGACTACAGAAAAGACTGCTTGGCCTTCGAACGGGAACACGGCTTGAAGGATTTTGTCGGCTTCATGACAGCCGCGGACATAGAGAAGGTTCTCTCAATCGCCAAAAGCGGGAACGTTACGGCCTACGTAACAGCTGGAATAACCAACCCGGCGATAGCGGGCGAAGAACCACCTCCCTGGAAGCCGGGCACGATAAACATCGCCCTTGTAATCGAGGAAGGATTAACGGTCGGTGCGATGGCCAACGCCATAATGACCGCAACCGAGGCGAAAACCTACACCCTTCTAAAACTCGGCTACAATGCAACGGGAACGACGAGTGACGGGATAGGGATTTTCGCCTTTGAAGGAAATAAGGAGTGGGCGGGAACCGCTACAGAGCTTGGCTTGAACATCGGAAGGGCCGTTAGGAAGGCGCTGGAAGAGAGTTTGAGGAAGTGGGAGGAGATGAGAAGGGCCAGCGATAGCCCTTAAGGATCTCCTCCTGTTTGCGGAAGAATGGAATTACAAGGACAGTATCGGGGGAACATAACCGGGTTATAGGCTAGAGGAAGGTTAGTTTTGGTTGAACTTCATTTGTTTGAGAATTAACTTTCTCATGCATTTGGTTGTTAACCTTTGGTTTAAATAATGCTTATATACCACAAACTATCATAATTTAAGTGCAAAACCCGTTGGGGGGGTCGATGAGGAGGCGTGCGTTACTGGCCATACTCGTGGTCTTACTCCTCATCGGGGCGTACGGAGCCTACGTGGTCAGCTACCCCAAGTACCCAGAAGTCAAGGGCTGCGTGAACCCGTTTGCAGTTACAAAACCAGTGAGCAAGGTTCAGGAAAACTGGTCAAAAGTTCACGTGTTCTTCAAGCTGGTTACG
>NZ_JALTCZ010000150.1 GCF_027008145.1 Thermococcus sp.
GGCCTCCATGCTCATGTGCCTGTTGGGGGTGATGAGCCCGTTAACGCGGTTGCCTCTGCCAACGCTACCGTCGTCCCCGGATTCAGAGCTCGTCCCAGTGACGGTGATATAGTAGATGCCTTCCTTCGGGTCGTCGGCGGTGTTGACGTAGACCTTCGTCGGCCTCTCTGTGTGGGCCTCAACGATCTCCCATGCTGCGTCGTGGATTGCCTCCTTAACCGCCATGTAATCATCGGGGTTGTCAACCTCGCTGTCAACGATGGCAGCTGCTATGGTCAGGTCTATCTCATCGCCCTTTCTCAGGCCCATGACCTTTATGTCCTCGCCAACGGCCGGCCACTCCTTCTTGAACTTCTCGCTGTTGAGCAGCTTTTCCGTCTCAAGAACTATCCTCTCGGTCTCGCTGAGCGGGGCGTAGCCGACGCCGAAGCTGGTGTCGTTCGCGAGCGGAATCGGGTTCTCCTTGGCCTTGTTGAAAACCCCAACGAGGTCAACGCTCCCCTGGCCGATGCGGGAGTCTATGACGACGTGGTGCTTGAGGTCAAGGTGTCTGACGGCCTTCCTGAGGTACTCCTTGGCGGCTTTTATTGCGACCTGATGAACCGGGAACTCCTCCCTGTCAACGAGCTCAACGGCCCTCCCCGAGAGGAGGATGTAGATGGGTCTTATGACCTCACCGCCGCCGAACCTCGGATAGGCCCTTCCGCCGACGACCTCAACCTGGTCGGTGTTGTGGTGGAGGATGATTCCATAGCGCTTTATGTACTCCCTGCTGAGGGCCCTGCTGACGGCCTCGGCTATTCCATCGGCTATGCTGTCTGGATGGCCGATGCCCTTTCTCTCGACGAGCTCGACCTTCTGCATCTCGACCGGAGTCCTCACCAGCTCCTCAACGACTATGTTTCTTACCTTTTCAGCCATGAGCGTCACCACCTCCTCCTTTCAGCAGAATCAGCTTGTTCGGGAATCTTATATAATTTTCGGCATAGTAGGGGGCAACTCTCATTCCTCACAGTTATGGCAATCGAAACCCTTAAAGGCACCTCCAAAAAATTTTCAGTGACGGTCACGCCCGGCGGCTCGGATCCGGGAGGAGGCTGAACCATCGATGAGCGGATGCGACGATGCCGGGCGGACAGGGCCCGCTCTCCGGTCTGCCCGAGACTGCCGGACGGCAGACGTGAAGGCAGGGGATCGGCGGGGCCCACACTTTTAAGGTTCTCCCCCAACTTGTGGCGGTGGTTGGGTTGGAGATTGAGGAAATAGTTGAAGCCATAAGGGCTGAGCTCGACGAAAAAGACTCCCTGAGGGAGGAGGCCCTCAAACTGACAAGAGAAATCGTAAGGCTCAGCGGGGATACCATAAAAGCCCTCCACAGGGGAGAAATTGAGAGTGCTGAAGAGAGGTTCAGGAGCGCCGGCGAGAAAGTGAAGGAACTCTGGGAGAAGCTGAAATACCATCCAGACATCTACTACACCGGCTACGTCCAGAATGCACATCAGGAGTACGTCGAATCGGCGCTCTTCCTGAGCTACGTAACGGGAAAACCATATCCAGGCCCCAACGAACTGGGGATCCCAAAGGCCGACTACGCCCTGGGAATGGGGGATTTCATCGGCGAGCTGAGGCGCTACTTCCTACTCCGCCTCCTTGGGGGAGACCTCGCCGGGGCTGAGAAGGCCTACCGCGAGATGGAGAGAACCTATAACGCCCTCATGACTCTTGAATACCCCAAGGGGCTCGTGAACATCCGACAAAAGCAGGATCAGGCCAGGTACGTCCTTGAGAGAACCCTGGAAGATTTGACAAGGGCAAAGCTGGGGAGAGAGCTGGAGGGAAAGTTTGAGGCCCTCCTTGAGAAGCTCGATTAGGGGATTTTTTGAAATGCCGACAAAAAAGCTGAGGGTTATAGCCGAGATCCAGAGAAAGCTCGCAGAGAGGGCAGTAGAAAGACCGCTCCCCTTGAAGGAGGTGAAAACAGTCGGTGCCGTTGACGTATCGTACAGGGGGAACACAGCTTTCCCAGCCTTCGTCCTCTGCTCCTTCCCGGAATGCAAACCGCTCAAGACCAAGACGGCTAAGGTAAAGGTGGGCTATCCCTACATCCCCACCTTCTTCTTCCTTCGCGAGACTGGACCGGTTCTCAGGGTAGCCCTCGGAGAAGAATTCGACGTCCTCCTAGTTGAGGGGCACGGCAGAGCCCACCCCAGGAGATACGGTCTAGCCAGCCACCTTGGACTGGTGCTTAAAAGGCCCACAGTGGGCGTCGCAAAGAAAGCCCTCCGGGGGGTTTCCAGAAAACTATACACAAGGGTGGGAAAAGCTTATGTAAGCGTTGGGCATCTCGTTGACTTGGAGTCTGCAGTTAAGATCGTGGAGTCTTTGGAGGAGAGGGGCTATCCGAAACCGCTGAGACTCGCCGATAAGCTTTCGAAGGTGAGAGGATGAGGAAGATACTCCTGCTGGTCAGTCTTGCAAAGAGGGGTGCGCTTGGACAGAAAACATCGGTCACCGTGAGGGAGCTCGCAGGGGAGCTTGGGACTTCCCCTCAGACGGTTCTGAGGCTTCTAAGGGAGATGGAAAAAGAAGGACTCCTCGAGAGGGAAAGCATTGGAAGGAAAACCCTTGTGGAGGTAACCGCCGAGGGTGCCCGCTTCCTTGAGGAGCTGTGCGAGGAGATAACGGAGGCGATCTCCAGTGGCGTGATAATAGGCGAAATCGTCTCGGGCCTTGGGGAAGGGGCTTACTACGTCAAGCTCTACGCCCCGCTTATAAGGGAGTACCTGGGCTTTGACCCATATCTAGGGACGCTCAACGTCAGGGTTCTCTTTCCAAAGACGGTGTTTGATGCCCTCTGCAATGTCAGACCTGTGATACTCCCCGGGTTTGCCAGGAACGGCAGGACTTTTGGGGACGTCAAGGCCTACAGGGTCAGGATAGACGGCGTTGGAGGTGCCATAGTGATACCCTCAAGAACAATCCATCCCCCCAAGATAGCTGAGGTAATAGCACCGGTCAACCTCAGGGAGAGACTCGGCCTCAAAGATGGGGACAGAGTTAGACTGGAGGTCGTTAGGGAATGAACCGGAGGGGAATTCTTGCCACAGCAGGCCTTGGAGCCTTTCTTGGCTTCCTTCTTGTTATATTCTCATACAGCCCCTTCGAGAACGAGCTTTTCCTCTACGCCATACCCTTAGGTGCCATAGCTGGGGCCTTCGCGGGCACGAGGGTTGGGGAGAAGTTTAGTGCCTCGCCAGTTGCGTTCCTTCTCGGTTTGGCGGTTACGCTTACCCTAGGTCTCCTCTGGGGCATGTGGGGAATCGGCGATGCAAGGTTCTTCCTGGCGTTCGTTACGGTTTTGATGCTGTTCATAAGGCCCTCAAGCTTAAAAGACGTTGCACTTGTTCCAGCTAACTACACGGGGGGCTTTGCACTGTCCCTCCTAGCCCTGAAGTTTTATGGGCCTATACAGGCCGTTGAGGGTGGAATCCACGCCATAGTGGTTTTTTCAGGAATGGCATTAACCCTGTCCTTTTTCTCCGCTCTGGGAAGGTGGGGCTTTGAGAAGTTTCGCTCCATCGAGAAAGACAACGCTTAAATACGTCCACAGATAACCAAATCCGGTGATTGAAATGGTGATGCGCCTCTCGAAGCTCTACGGCAAGCAGATTTACAACACCAGGGGTTACTACGTCGGCTACGTTGACGAGGTCTTAATCCAGATCGACAGGGGGGAGGGGAAAGTTCTGGCCCTCGTCCTGCCGGGAGAAAAGGTGGGCGTACCCTACGACAGGGTGACTGCCATAGGAGACATAGTCCTCGTCAGGGCCAAGGCGGATTAGCCCTCCTTTACCTTTAGCGCCTCAAGGAACTTCTCCGTTATTGCCTCCTCCACGAGCCTTAGGAGGGAGTTCTTGTCCTTCGCCAGGGTGAATATGCCGAGCCGTATCCTCGCTCCCCCGGCCTGGGCGTGGCCTCCACCACTTCCTATTTCTCCGAAGGCCTCCTTCATTACCGCCCCTATGTTCACCCTCACGTCGCGGGTTCTCGCGGATATCTCTATGCTGTCATCGACTATTCCAAAGACGAGGACGGTGGTTATACCCTCAAGCCTGAGCAGGAAGTCAGCTGCCTCTGCGAGGGCGTCCCTGTTCGTTATGAAGCCCACATTGCTTATCACTATGTTCTTGTAAATCCGTCTGTGGAGTATCGCCTTGGCCAGTATTTCGGCAGTCTCGGTGCTTATATCTGGATGCTCAATCTTGTCGAGTAGCTCGTAGTCAACCTTGCCAGCCAGGTATTCGATGGCCTTCAAATCAACGTGGCTGAGCTTGGAGAACTTCTTGGTGTCAATATAGATACCGTAAAAGAGGGCGGTTGCGAGCAGGGGGTTAACCTCCAGGTTGAGACCCTTCAGGTATTCAACGATAATGGCCGAGGAGGAGTTGACGTCTGGCCTTATGTCAATGAACGCATCATTTGGTAAGTGATCCGACAGGTTCTGAAGAACCTGGTGGTGATCAATGACAATCTGTATCCTCTCGTAGTCGGACTTCTCAAGGATGGTTATATTGCCGTTCGGCTGGCAGTCAACGAGGGCTATGAACGGGTAGCGTTTCAGTTCGTATGAGCCCCTTGAGACCTTCATAAGCTCGATGCTGAGGAGGTTCACAAAGGCCCTGTTCTCGTGGTGGGCTATCTCACCTCCGTATACGATCTTTGTCTTGAAGCCGAGAGTTTGAGCTATGAGGCTAAGTCCAGCGGCGCTCGCTATAGAATCCGGGTCAGGATTGTCGTGCATAACTATGAGAAGGGAATCCCCTTCCTCGCGGAGGGCCCTCAGGTGCTTTACCAGGAGGTTCACATTCTTCCTCTCGCCTATTATTTCAACGGTCTTTATCATAGCCTCCCTGAGGGCCATCCTAGGAGATATCCCGTAGTCAACTTTAACCTCGGACTCGAACTCCTCCCTGAGCCCTCTCTTGAGCTCGTCGAGGGTGACCTCATCGGGGAGAACCGTAAGGATTGGAACCTCCTTGTTGTTCGACCTTATGACGTAGATCGTCTTCTTTATCGTGTTGAGATCCATAGTCGTTATTATCACAAGGTCTGCATTCTCTATGCCGGCTTTGAGGAGCGTAGCCGTGTAGGAGAAGTCCCCCTGAACAACGCGAAGGCCTCCTTCTTCAAGGGACCTGGTCCTGAGTTCATCCTTTTCAACCAACGTAACGTCGAACTCGCCCTTAAGGGACTCGGCTATCGAGCGACCTATAATGCCTCCACCGAGGATGAGCACCCTCATGAGCACCACCTTGACTTGCACAACAATGTTTAAATATAGGCTTTGATATACCGATATGCGGAATCCCTGCTGCAGATTTCTCTATTCCAACAGGGATATATATAGCTAATGGTGATGGCGATGCAACTACCGGACAAGGCCCCCCTCTCAGAGAACGTCGTAATAACCTCAGGGGAGGAGCTGGCGAAGCTGGTAAGCGATGCCCTGTCGAGGGGCAGTGGGGCGTTCCTCAAGACCTTTGCAAAGGACAGCGGGGGGAAGTACTACATAACAGTGCTCTTCGACAGGACGAAGATCCTAGCGGCCGAGTGCCTCCTCGTGGACAGCAATCAGACCGTCGCTGGGGCCGAGGCCGTTGAACTGTTCAAATCCCTTCTGTCAAAACCGATGGTCGTTGACGTTTATACCCTGGACGAGATAGAGCTCAAGATGTCAGTGGCCGAGAACCTTGATGCTTACTCCGAGACACCCAAGGTTCAGCTCTCCGAACTCTTCGAGAAAAGGGCTGAGGTCACTGAAGTAGCACCCCCAAAACCTGAGGAG
>NZ_JALTCZ010000151.1 GCF_027008145.1 Thermococcus sp.
TGAGCTCGCATATAGTTAGCGAAATCGAGAAGACATGCAACTACGTTGGGCTTATAAAGGACGGCCAGCTCATCGAGCAGGGCAGGGTAAGGGACTTAGCAAGGGTGGAGGGAACGGATTATGATGCGCTCGTTTCGGACAATGAGAAGCTCTTAGCCTTCCTCCGGGACAAGGTTTACGTAAGGGAAGCTTGGGAGGAAGAGGGTATCCTAAGGGTGAAGCTCGACGAGAGGTTTGCTGAGGAGTTCTTCATTGAAGCTCCAGCGTTCATAGCCAGTGAAAAGCTCGCCCTCCGGCTCTTCAAGCCACACACGAGTCCCCTTGAGAGGATCCTTATGAAGCGCTTCAACGTGGGGTGGAAGGAATGAATACCTTCTTTGAAACCGGATTCTGGGTCGTTTTCGAGAGTGAACTGCGTAGAATCCTCCGCTCTCGGCGTTTCAAAATTCTCTTCGTGGTAACCCTCTTCCCGTCACTCATATACATTCTAAGCCCGAACCCAGCTGGGGATGGCATCAACCCCATGCTGAAGGCCTTTGAGGCCATGATGCTCAACCTGCTCCCCAATTACTGGCTCGGGATAATCGGTCAGCTCATAGCGATAATACTCATGTGCGACCTTTTGGCGAGCGAGATGGAGGGGGGCACTATAAGGCTTCTCCTTGCGAAGCCCCTTAGGCTAAGCACTCTCATAGCCTCGAAGTTCCTGGCTGGGATTTCGGCCCTCGCGGTCCTCTTTGGGGTTCCCTACGCGACGGTCTGGCTCTACAACCCGGTAGTTTACAAGACCGGCCTCGACGGTCTCTGGAAGGGGCTTCCCGACCTCCTGCTCGTCCTTGGAGTGAGTGTCCTTATCCTGGCCCTCCTTGGCGCTCTCTCGATGTTCATCTCTGTTATCGTCAACAGGCCCCTCTACGCTTCACTCGCGACCTTTGGAGTAGTCTTCATACTCCAGTTCCTCGTTCCGCAGATACCCTACCTCCAGAACGCCGAGCGTTATACTTTCACCTATCAGACCGCGGTTCTCCTCAAGGCGGGCTTTGATAAGATCTCCAGTTTTGTCGGTGTTCCGTCCCATTCAGCAATATTCTTTATTGCCCTGACCATTGCGATGCTCCTGCCCGCGTGGGCAATCCTCGTGAGGCGCGACTTCCCGGACTAATGGACTTTTTATCCAATACCAAGGGAGACCTTGAGCTATGTAAAAGGTTTTATACTTCGGTGCCCAATTAGGGGCAGGTGACCAGAAATGACCTTCGATAAGGAGAAGCTCGCCAAGATTCGCAAGGAGGAGAAGCGCTGGGAGGAAACAACAGTTAGGAAGTTCATCGAGAAGAGACCCGAGAGAAAGGAGAAGTTCATGACCGATGACGGGTTCGAGATTAAGAGGCTCTACACTCCCACTGACCTCGGCGAAGGGTGGGACTACCTAGAGAAGCTCGGCTTCCCCGGGGAATATCCCTTCACGCGCGGTGTTTACGCCACGATGTACAGGGGTAGGTTCTGGACGATGAGGCAGTACGCCGGTTACGCAACCGCCGAAGAGAGCAACAAGCGCTACAAGTATCTCCTCAGCCAGGGGCAGACGGGCCTTAGCGTCGCCTTCGATTTGCCGACTCAGCTTGGCTACGACTCCGACCACCCCATGGCAGAGGGTGAGGTCGGTAAGGTTGGAGTTGCCATTGACTCGCTCTGGGACATGGAGATACTCTTCGACGGCATCCCTCTCGATAAGGTCTCCACGAGCATGACGATAAACTCCACAGCTGCTAACCTTCTCGCGATGTACATCCTCGTGGCTGAAAAGCAGGGCGTTACCCAGGACAAGCTCCGCGGAACCGTTCAGAACGACATCCTGAAGGAGTACATAGCGAGGGGTACCTACATATTCCCGCCCGGGCCGAGCATGAGGCTTACCACTGATATCATAATGTACTGCGCCGAGAACATCCCCAAGTGGAACTCGATAAGCATAAGCGGGTACCACATCCGTGAGGCCGGTGCTAACGCAGTCCAAGAGGTTGCCTTCACCCTCGGCGACGGAATAGAGTACGTTAAGGCCGTAATAGACAGGGGAATGGACGTCGATAAGTTCGCTCCAAGATTGAGCTTCTTTTTTAATGCCCACAACAACTTCCTTGAGGAGATCGCCAAATTCAGGGCAGCCAGAAGACTCTGGGCATACATAATGAAGGAGTGGTTCAACGCCAAGAACCCGCGCTCCATGATGCTCCGCTTCCACACCCAGACAGCGGGCTCAACGCTCACAGCCCAGCAGCCTGAGAACAACATAATTAGAGTTGCAATTCAGGCTCTCGCGGCAGTTCTCGGTGGAACTCAGAGTTTACACACCAACAGCTACGACGAGGCCCTCTCGCTTCCAACGGAGAAGAGCGTCAGGATTGCCCTAAGGACACAGCAGATCATAGCCTACGAGAGCGGTGTCGCTGACACAGTTGACCCCCTCGGAGGAAGCTACTACATCGAGTGGCTCACCGACCACATCTACGAAGAGGCTTTGAAGTACATCGAGAAGATCCAGAAGATGGGCGGAATGATGCGCGCCATTGAGAGGGGTTATATCCAGAAGGAGATTGCTGATGCCGCCTACAAGTATCAAAAGGAAATCGAAGAAGGAAAGAGGATAATCGTCGGCGTCAACAAGTTCCATACGGACGAGCCCATAGAGGCAGAGATACTCAAGGTCGACCCGAGCATAAGGGAGAAGCAGATAGCGAGGCTCAAGAGGCTGAGGAGCGAGAGGAACAACAGGAAGGTCGAGGAGGCCCTCGACAGGCTGAGGAGAGCTGCTGAAACCGAGGACGAGAACCTCATGCCCTATATCATAGAGGCCCACAGGCACCTTGCGACGCTCGGGGAGGTTATCGACGTCCTGAGGGAGATATGGGGCGAGTACAGAGCGCCACTGGTATTCTGAGCTGCCTTCGGAACTTTCAATTATTTTCGATTTTCCTCAACTTCTTCCTGCCTGAAAATTCTTCAGCTCCTTCTCTGAATAATTTTCGAAGCTCTCGAAAGGAGACCGGCGAAGGGAAGGGTTTTTAAACCGTTAGCCAGAGCGTCCCGTGGTGATGGGGGGTGAAGTTCAGGGGCAAAGCCTTTGGCAGCACCGTGAGGATTGAGTTTGATATACTCACCCTCGGCGAGCTCAAGATAAACGACCTGCGAGACTTTGACGTTGATTCACTCAAGATAGAGCTCAAACCGACTTCATCCGGTATAAGGATCATCGGTATATGGGAGGGCCCCGTTGAGAGGGCCGGTGAGGGAATAAAGAAGGCCCTTGAGGAGAGCTACAAGCTCCGCGAGAGGGTCCTGAACAGGATAAGGAGCAAGACCGAGGCGATACGCTCTACCATGCTCCAGCTCGGCTTCAAGGAGAGCGTTGAAGGCTATGGAAGTGCCCTGCGCTTCACCAAGAAGGTTGGGCACTACGAGATAGTGGTTGTTGCATCAACGACCGATGACGTTGTCCGCGTTGAAGTTTACGGCAACGAGGGAAAAGTCCTAAGCCCTGAGCTTGAGAGCATATTCGAGGACGTTGAGGTCGAGGAGCTTGAGATTTACGACTTCGACGACGGAAAAGAGGAGAGGTTAGTGATAAACCTTGAGATACCGAGGAACGACGAGGGGCCGGAGAGGAAGATAGCTGAGGCCATAAAGATGATAGAGAACATGCTGATGGCATAATCACTTGTATCTGCTTTCGAGCTGAATCTGCTTCAGCTTTGCCGTTAAGCTCTTTAACGATGCCCTGTCCCCGCTTATTATCTTCCCGCTTCTCGTGTCTATTCTGGCGTAGTAGACGTGGCTCTTTCCGGTGACCTTTATGTGGGCGTAGCCGTCCTCCTTGTAGTGGGTAAGCCTTCGGTCTTCAGCTCGACCTCCCCATAGGCCTTCCTCAGGTGCTCGTGGTAGTTCCTCTCAAGGGCAATCTCTGTAAAGTGAACCTCGCTCTCCCTCAGGTTTCCGGTGACCCTGTCGAGAATGAGCCTTCCGACCTTCGTGCTCCCCTGAAACTCCGCAATCCAGTGGCCGTCGGGGGAAAGTCCCTTAGCTCGGCCGTCTCGTCTATCTCCTTTATCCTCCTGATGGCAATTTCTCTCGCTAGGTCATCGCGGAGAACCCTGTCGGTCTCCTCGATGACCTTACCGTCCGCGCTTATCCTCACGGTCACCCTGTGGTGTTCGTCCTCCAGCGTTACCGTGTAGGCCTTCTCCTTTCCCTTGACGTCGAGAACCCTGTAACCTTCGTATCTTTTGAGGGAGATTTCCCGGGCCTTCTCAGGGGTTACCTCCACCACGTAGTCGAGGATGTCCCCGCTCTCCCTGTTCACCTTGAGCCTGATCTTTCCGCACTCGCCCTCAAGGTTAAGCTCAAGGAACTTGTGGTCGAGAACCCTGCCTCTTCGCCGGCCTTCCTTCTCACGAGCTCTCGGGGTTTCCCAAGGAAGTACTCATCCGGAAGGGGCCCTATCTCGAAGGAGACCTTGCCGGTTCTGATGTTCACTTTTCCCCTGTTTTTGCCGACTGACAGTTCAAGTTTGGCCAGTTTGGGCACGTAGCCCTTCTTCCTGTCGGTTATCCTTATCGAGCTTTCTGGAACGCCAAGCTTCTTGGAGAGCCTCTCCTTGAGGATGAGAACCGACTCACTCGGAGTGACGGGAGCTATGATTTCTTTCTCGCTGGCGACGACGGCTGACCTGTCGTTGAGGAAGGCCTTCTTTACGGGCGTTGCAAATTTACTCTCCGAGGTTTTGGGACGATCTCATCTTGTGAGAAGACGAGCGCCCTGTCTTTTTCTCCCCTCTCCTCAAGACTCTATGAGAGTATGTAGGCCGTCGAGAGCGTCATCTTCAGCGAGTCGAGCGAGACCTCCTCAGCTTTCACAGGGTAGCGGGCGCTTATAGCCTTCGCGACCTTTTCAAGGACGTCCTCCGGGGAGAAGTCGAAGAGGAGCGGGGCGTCAAGCTCAAACCTGGCCAGCTTTCCTCCTTCTCCTCCTCACTCTCCTCCGGGAGCTCGACCTTTACCTCGACCCCGTAGTTCGAGAAGAGGCCAGCCGGCTTCTCGCCGTCCCATAGGATTATCCTCCCACGGTAGTTCCTAGCAACCACGGTTCTTGCGCCCTTCGTGAAACCGGTCGGAGAAGCGAGAATGCCCCTATCGGCTTTGTATTTGTCAACAATGCCGGCAAAAACGTTCACGTCCTTCGACGATGCGAGTCCACCCTCGTGAACCTTCATGACAATTTTTTCGGTACCCGCTATCTCGTCCTCCCTTACTGCAACAACGCTCCCCGCTGACCTTCTCGTAGCCCCTGAAGCCCATCCTCCCCAGAAGTTCGGTGAGGGCCTCTATGAGGGTTCCCCTCGGGAGCTTCCTCACCAGACTTGAGTCCCAGTTCATCGTGATCACCAGAGGCATAATCAACGTTTGGAGGGAGAGTTTAAAAATCTCCCTCTCCACCCGGGACTTGCCGAACAAAGCCTTTTTAATTCCATGTTTTTACATGCGGATGGTGATTCAATGTTCAGGCTCACCGACTTCGACTTCTCGGACAGAACCGTCTTTCTAAGGGTTGACCTCAACTCGCCGATCGAGAACGGGAGGATAGCCAGCGATGCGCGCTTCCGGGCCGTTCTTCCGACAATAAAGTACCTCCTCGACAGCGGGGCAAAGCTCGTGGTAGCGACCCACCAGAGCAGGCCCTACAAGGGGGACTACGTAACCACCGAGGAGCACGCGGAGATACTGAGCGGTCTCCTCGGTCAGGAGGTCGAGTACGTTGAGGATATCTTTGGAAAGCTCGCGAG
>NZ_JALTCZ010000152.1 GCF_027008145.1 Thermococcus sp.
GGCCACGAAGGAGATCTCCGCGGTCGAGGCCTTTTCACCACCCTCAAAAATCGCCTTAACACCGGCCTTTTCATAGAGTACTTTGTTCTTCGCTCCCATTCCACCCGGTGTGGCATCGACTATTACATCAACCTTCTCAAGGAGGTCGCCGAGTGTTCCTGCAACCTCGAAGCCGGCCTTCTCAAAGCGCGGCAGGAACTCCTCGCCCGCGCTGTAGATAGGGATCCCAAGTTCCTTTGCCAGGTAAGCCTCGAAGTCCGGCTTCGTCTTCGTTACACCCACGAGCTCCATGTCGTCCTGTCTGGCCACGGCATAAGCGACGCGCTTTCCAATGGTTCCGTAACCGTTGATCCCGACCTTAACCTTCATGCTCCCACCGGGGGTTTTACAGCGGTAAAATACTTAAGCCTTGTTTTCACCGACGGTGAAAGATGACCAAAAAGGTTTATAGCCTCGGACGGGAGCTTTTTCTGGTGGTCGGGATGGCAGAGACCAACGAGATGGAGAGACTCGCTTACGAGTACCAGCTCCTTCAGGCACAGGCACAGCTACTGGCCCAGAACCTTGAGCTCCTGACCCTCGGCAAGAACGAGTTCCAGGCCGTCAAGGAGACACTTGAGGAGCTGAAGAAGGTCGAGGAGGAAAGACCTGAAATCCTCGTGCCGATAGGGGCCGGCTCTTTCCTCAGGGGTGTTGTTGTTGACAAGAAGAACGCCATAGTCAGCGTTGGGGCAGGCTACACCGTCGAGAAGGACCTTGACAATGCGGTAGTGTACCTCAACGACAGGATAAAGGAATACGAAGTGGCGATTGCCAAAACTCAGGAGGCCCTCAAGAAGATTGAGGGACAGCTCGCCGAACTCGCCCAGAGGGCGAGAGAGCTACAGCAGAAGGGTGGTTCAGGCACTAGGAGTTGAGCCCCCTCAACTTTTTCCAAATCCCTTTTAAACCCAAGCTACCAAAGGGTCCTAAGATGGGAAAGCTTAGGGTCCTCTCGGTGTTCTTTATCCTGACGGTCATCGTTACGACCTTTGGGTTAGCCGTTCCTGGCATAAACATCACCGTCCAGGGAATCGGAGAGGGTTCGTCCCCCGTCTATTCCCCCACTGGTTCCGGTGGCTTTTATTTCTGGGTCGATAGCTCCGGGATGATACTGAATATCACGCTTTCGTTTGCCAATGACCTGAGTAAGGGAACCGGCATATTTGTTAAGCTCTACAACTCTTCCGGCGGTCTTATCGCCCTGTGGAACAGGACACTGAAGAAGACGTTGCCTGCCCTCGAGGAGATAAACATTACCCCCACTTCGCAGGTTAACATAAACAATGTACATGACATCCGGGTTGTCCTGAGTTCGTCGGATCTGATATTTTCCCCGGGAATGATTGACCTCTACGTTGGAAAACTCGGTGAAGGAGAGTGGACGGGTGACCTGTGCAATCCAGTTCAGGTTTCGAATTTGCAAGCGGTAAATCTTGGCAACTATACCATCAAAGTCGTTTTGAACTCATCCACGCAAATTCTCTGGAACTACATAAATTCAACAAACGTCTACTTCACCACCGACTCCGGTGTTCCCCTCTATTACTGGATCCAAGAGCTGGACACTAACAACAGGAGGGGCGTTATCTGGGTCAGGGTGAACTCGATACCAGCCCAAAAAAACGTGACCGTTTGCATGCATTACGGGGGCAAAAATCCCTACAGATCATACGATAACCCCCAAAGGGTGTTTTTGTTTTTTGACGACTTCACGGGGGCTTCGGTGAACCGGAGCAGGTGGAACGTCCACGGAGATCCTAGGGTTAGCAGGGGAAAGCTCCAGCTGAGTGGTTATTATCAGGTTGGAAACGGAATTTACGGAAATGCAAGTTGGATATGGACGAAGATAAACCTTCCACCCTCTTATGAGGTAATACTCAACGCAAGCCTTTCTTCCCCTGATCGAACAATCTCCCAGAACAACCCGGACGCTTTTATCCCGGGGCCCTTCTACACAATCTACATCAACAGCTCCGGGGTCGGATACGGGGAGACCATTGAGTACTACACCCAGTACAGCCGGGTACTTCCAACCACAAGCACCTACGATGCCCTCACCAACAGGAGCATAAACACGGGAAGGGGAACCGTGCTGGGGTATATAAACAACCCATATGGCATCGGTTCTTGGCACATCTTTGAAATCTACATCAATTCAAACGGGATAGTCTCCACATACCAAGACGGCTCACTGGTTGTCAGGTATAACCTTTCCTCCTCAGCGGTGCTCAGCGGGTCATTCGCAATTGGCCAGATAACCGGGGGCACTCCAAGCGAATACGACTGGGTGGCGATAAGAAAACATGTCTCCCCCGAGCCCTCGGTTAGGATCCACCACTGGTACGGCTCCCTCAAGTTCAGCCCCCAACCGCCTGTAACACTCGGAAATAAATCCAGACTGGCAATTCTCAGTGTCTCGGCTTCAAGCGTTGGCGGTACTTTGCTTAGCGAGGTGGCCACACCGGAGTTGTCCAAGGCAATTAAAGTCCCTTCCAACGCCACCCTGCTACATCCAAGGCCCAGCGGCGCAAGGCAGGTAAAGGAAATAGTCCCCATTCCTACTCCGATTGCCGAAGGCCCCTAGCGTACCACTCAACCGTCTTCTTAAGTCCTTTCTCCAGCGACCACTCGGGTTCGAAGCCGAGCCCTCTTATCTCGCCTATGTCCGCAACGCTGTGCCTTATGTCGCCGGGCCTCGGCTTGTCGAAGATTATCGAAGTGTTGGCGCCGGTTATCTCAATGACCTTCATCGCCAGCTCAAGTATGCTAGTCTGCCTTCCCGTTGCAACGTTGAAGACCCTGCCGTTCGCTTTCCTGCTCTCGGCAACGAGGAGGTTCGCCCTGACGACGTCCTTGACGTAGATGAAATCGCGCGTCTGCTTTCCGTCGCCGAAGATGACGAGGGGCTCTCCAGCCAGGGCGCGGTTGATGAAGATGCTTATAACTCCCGCGTACTGGTTGGCACTCTGCCTCGGGCCGAAGACGTTGAAGTAACGGAGAGCAACGACTGACAAACCGTAGAGCTCGTGGTAGACTCGAAGGTACTCCTCCGCAGTAGCTTTGGTCACACCGTAGGGTGAGAGCGGTTTTGGCCTCTCAGTTTCTTTGAGCGGAAGGTTCGGGTTGTCACCGTAGACTGCAGCGGAGGAGGCGAAGATAAGCTTTCCGTGGCCCTCAAGGAGAGCTTTGAGAATGTTAAGCGTGCCGATTACGTTTACCTCCTCTGTAAAGACCGGGTCGCGGATGCTTTCGACGACGCTGACCTGCGCTGCCTCGTGGAAAACGTAGTCAGCGTTACTCACGAGCCCGGCTATGCTCCCGTAGTCCCTTATGTCGGCCTTTACGAGCTTCGCCCCGGGCGGGACGTTCTCCTCCTTCCCTGTGTAGAGGTTATCTATCACGATTACCTCATTGTCCTTGACGAGTTCCCTGGCTATGTGAGAACCTATGAAGCCCGCTCCCCCGGTGACAACGACAAGCTTGTTTCTCATCCCTATCCCCACCTCTGATCTCTGCCGCGGGTTTTAACCTTTTGGAATCGGGCCGGCTTCTCTTTCACATTCTCGTGTCCAATTCGAAACCGTTATAAAGCCCCTCTTGACTTAAATACGGGTAAGAACCATGCCGGGCTACATCGTCGTTGGCGGTCAGTGGGGTGACGAGGGCAAGGGCTCGATAATAGCTTACCTTGCCCTGAAGGACGAACCTGAGTTAATAGCGCGCGGTGGAGTTGGAACAAACGCGGGCCACAGTGTCTTCATAAACGGAAGGAAGTACGCGGTGAGGCAAATTCCAACCGGCTTCGTGCAGAGGAAGGCGAGGCTTCTCGTCGGTGCCGGCGTTCTCGTTGACCCCGCTGTCTTCTTCCACGAACTCGAAGCGCTGAAGGAGTTTAATGTAGCCGAAAGAGTGGGGGTGGACTACCGCTGTGCTATAATTGAGGAGAGGCACAAGCAACTTGACAGGACGAACGGCCACCTCCACGGGAAGATAGGAACAACCGGAAGCGGCTGCGGGCCGGCAAACGCGGACAGGGCCATGAGGAAGGCAAAACTCGCGAGGGACATCCCGGAGCTCGAACCCTACCTAACCGACGTGGCTGGAGAGGTCAACGACGCCCTCGACGAGGGCAAGCTCGTCCTCGCTGAGGGGACTCAGGGCTTTGGGCTGAGCCTCTACTATGGGACGTACCCCTACGTGACTTCAAAGGACACAACGGCCTCGGCGATAGCGAGCGACGTCGGAATCGGGCCGACGAGGGTTGACGACGTTATAGTCGTCTTCAAGAGCTTCCCGACAAGGGTCGGAGCCGGGCCGTTTCCTACGGAGATGAGCGAGGAAGAGGCTGAAAAGCTGGGCCTCGTTGAGTACGGGACGGTAACGGGGAGGAGGAGGCGGGTCGGCTGGTTTGACTTCAAGTTTGCCCGCTACTCCGCGAAGCTAAACGGGGCAACGATGCTCGCTTTGACCATGCTCGACAAGTACGACAAAGGGGCCTTCGGCGTTACGGACTACGACAGGCTTCCGAGGAAGGCTAAGGAGTTCGTGGAAGAAATAGAGGAGCGCGTTGGCGTCCCAGTGGCATTGATAAAGACCGGCCCGGAGCTGGAGCACATAATAGACAGGAGGGACGTCATCTGATTTCAGCGACCAGCTTGAAGAGCCAGAGCAAGGCTCCAGCTGAAAGGAATGCCGTGAATTCAACGAACAATCCCAAAGCAAGTTTTTTCCATTTATCCAGCACTCTTCTTCTCTTTCCCTCCAAACAGTCCTCAGCGACGAGTACGGGAACGGCCTTGTAGGAGCCGTAGACCAGGAGGACATAAATCCACGCAAGGGGATTCATCGAGAGGAAAACGGCTCCGCTTTGCTCCATCAGGATGCCGGTTGTCCCACCTATCATAAAGACCTCTTTCCAGGAGTAGTCGTAGCGCCTCACTGCAAGGCCCCAGTAGAGGATGAAGGGAATGTAGTAGGCGAAGGCCAGGTAGAGGTCTATCAGCGGATCCGAATTAAAGAGTGCCCTCTCAGCAGGAGGCTTATTGAGGTTGTCGATTATCGCGAGAACCTCAGTGAAGTACGCAGAGGCCATTCCTACGGCGAGGTATTTTGCCAGACTTCCTCTCCCGCCGTAGAGCTGCCAAATCCTCTCCTTAAAGCGGTGGAGAACAGCGAGGGCAGTGTAGATGAGCCACGTCGTTCCGAGCCAGGGAACCGTGAGCAATGGAAGGAGGCCGGAAATGTGGAAGAGCCGCTCCCTGTTGAATCCCATTTCAGCTCTCCCCGGAATGCCGTAAAAGCCACTCCACTATGGTTCCATGGAACTCCTCGCCCCATTCGGGGTCCTCGAAGATCTCATGGTATGCCCCGGGGAACTCCTTCATCTCTTTGTCTTTTATCTTGAGCTCCTCGAAGAACCTCCTTGAGCCTTCTGGAGGGGTTATAACGTCTCCAGTCCCAACTAGGAGCAGAACCGGGACTTTTATCTTATCAGCTTCCCGATGGGCCTTCTCCATGTTCTCGAAGATGCTTCTCCCGAGTCTAGCCGAGATCCTGTCGTGGACGAGGGGGTCTTCGATGTAGGCCTTAACTACCTTAGGGCTCCTTGAGAGGAGTTCAGGCTTTATACCGTTCGACAGTGTTAAGCCCGGGGCGACCCTCCCGAGGAATTTCGCGAGGGCGACCATGAAACCCGGCGTCTCAGGGCTCTTCGCGAGGGCCGGTGAAGAAGCTATCACGCCCCCTACCTTATCAGATCTCGTCTCGGCATAGCGGATGACC
>NZ_JALTCZ010000153.1 GCF_027008145.1 Thermococcus sp.
GTAAGTACCTTCAATTGTTTTGAGGTATTCCTGAAGATCCTCATGGAAGAACTCCTGGAGGGATTTTTCTTTTCGGGTCCCCTTTAGATAAGTATAGTCAGAAAGTGCGTGAAGATATACCAGCATTAGGAAGTTACGCCACTCAAAGGGGAGTTCGTGAAGTGGGGATCTGGGAAAATACGAATCCCATAGCAGTTCAAGAAGTTCTCTTGCGTTAAGATGCTCTTCAACCGTCGGTTTTATCGAATTGGGGTGGACTTTGAGATTCTTAAAATACTTAAAGGCCTCATTCAACAAAGTGGGAGTCAACATCTTGGAGAGCTCTGGATATGAAATACCTAGAGAGTCGAGTTTTATCTGGGAGATTATGGCAAGTGCAGGATTTATTTCGACACCTTTACCTGGGAGACCCAAGAGGGAACTTTCTATGAGGGTAGTTCCAGAGCCGAGGTATGGATCAAGAACTACATCCGAATTCCTAGCGTTTGCAAAGTTTATGAGCGCCTTAACCATCTGCCCGTGGAACTTGCCCTTATATGGATAAAACCAATGAGTTATATACTGGTTTGTATGTCCGATTTGACCCTTTCCCTTCACAGAACTTATGTAATAGTGCCAGCTTTTCTTGCCGAGAACTTCCTCAAAATAGGCTGCCCTCTTAATGAACTCATCAAGATCTGTAGAGAAGTTCAAAAATTCCATCTTGGCAAGTTGGAGTTCATATAATTGCTTTGCATCCTCAAAAAGTTTCAGCTCATTTGAAGTGTATTCTCCTTCGGTTATCCACACCATGATGTCTATCAAAGCCTGCGTATTTTTCATTCTCATGGCCTCCCTTCGAGCTCTCCTCCAATAATATTCAGGGAATTTAAATCCTTTATTAAATCCCTTAGCATCAAATCCCCTCGCAGAACTGGTCGAAGTTAACAACTGCCCTCAGACGGGCCGTTTCGACGTCTATTATCGGAACCCTCGCCGGCGTTGGAATAATGTTCACCATCTTCTGGAACTCGGTCTGGGCCTGCCAGGTTCCGGTGTTTATGACGAAGACACCGTTGTAGGTTAAGTACTGAAGGACGTGGACGTGGCCTGCCTGAAAGAGGTCAGGGACGGACTCTATCACGAGAGTGTCCTCCGGGTCTGGGGCTATGGGAACCTTGTTGCCGAAGGTCGGGGCGAGGTGCCTCAGTTTGAGGAGCTCCATCATGGCCTCGGCCGGCTGGTGGTGGCTTCTCCCAGGGACAAAGTCAACGACGTCCTCTATGCCCCTCCCATGAGCTATTAAGAAGTCCCTCCCGTGGAGCCTTATCACCGCGGGATTGCTGATTATGACGGCGTTCTTGAGCTTGAAGAGCGGTCTCGCGTACTCCTCGTAAAAACCTGGCTGGGGCAGTGCGGTTCTAGCTGCGTCGTGGTTTCCGGGACCGATGAAAACAGTTATGTGCTCAGGCACGTTCCTCAGGAGGTTGGCTAAAGCTTCGTACTGGTCAAAGATGTCGGGTATGGCGAGCTCGTTGTACTGACCGGGGTAGATGCCGACACCGTCAACGACATCACCGCCGAGTATCAAATACTTAACCCTGCTAACGAGCTCCTCCTCGGTTCTGCTGTTAACTTCTCCGTTCAGCCACTCAAGAAACTTCTCAAAGGCCTTCTCGCAGAATTTGTTACTGCCGACGTGGATGTCGCTGAGGAGGATGGCATAGACCTTCTCCTCAAGGGGCGGCTTCCTCTTTCTGAACTTTGGCACATCCGGGAGGAAAACCTTGCTCGCGAAGAATATGCCTCTTCCGGGTCTTCCCCTGACGGCTATGACAGAATCGGGCATCACAGACTTGAGCCTCTCGGCCTCGCCGTTGTTCTTGTTCACGAAGACTTTCATCATGCCCGTTGAATCCTCAAGGACAAAGATAAAGCCCTTGGGAGTCTCCCTCTTATCGCTGACCAAGCCGACTATTGTGACTTCCTCGTCCCGGACGTAGGAGAGCTTCGCTATGTCAACAACACCCCCCACTTCCGGGTTCTCGCGGAGGAGCTTCTTCATCTTCCTGAGCCTCGATCTGAAGTAGTTTGAATAGGCCTGGATTATGACCTCCCCCTCCTTGCTCGCGGCGTTCTTGACCTTGGGCGCCTCGAACTTCACGTTCTTGAGATCAAAGACAAGCTGGTAATCATTGGGAATCTCCCTCGCCCGGTAGACGAAGCCTTCCTTTGGAGTTATCACAACGTCTTCATAAACGGAGTAGCTCTTCTCGCCCTCGACATCCTCGGCAACGTAGGCTATGGGAACGCCGTAGTCACCGTAGACTATCTTCGGTTTTATCTCCCCGTTTTCATAGTACTCCTCGGAGTCCGAGGTGAGACCGTAACCGTTGCCGTTCTCCACTGGAAGTGCCCGCTCTGAAGCGACTTCTCCAACTTCATCAACCGCTCCGGAGTCGCCCCGGGCTTCATCCTCACCCCCAATGTCTCCAGTGGAAACAAAACTCTCCCCCTCTGAAATCTCCACTGTGAATTCTTCTTTCACATCAGAAAAGCCCTTAGAAGTTCCCCCTTCAAGGGAAATTCCAGTGGAAACAGAACTATGGCCTTCAACATTCACGGGTTCAGGTTCCCCCCCTTCCGCAGTAGAGACTTCAGAAGGTTTTTCTTCAGGCGGTGTTCCAGTGGAAACAGAGGTCTTCCCTGGAGCAGATTCTTTAGAAAGAGGTTCGGAAACAACCGGAGAGATTTCCGGTTTTTCAACACCCCCAGATGGTTTTTCCCCAGAGGGAGCCTCAAGAGAATCCCTCTGCCCAAGATAACCCTCAAGGGTTTCATTTCCTTCAGTGCTTACGGGGGCAGCTTCCTCTGGAACTCCACTGGAAACGAGACCAAGGCTCCTGAGGAAGTCCTCGGCAAGGGCAGAGTCTACCACAAATGTTCCCCGGGATTTCGCAAACTTTATCAGCTCCGCCAGGCCAAACTCTCTCCCGTAGTGATCCGCCAAGAGGTAGTAGGCGGATGGCGTTATCAGATAGCCGTTTTTGAGGAGGTCATCAACCAGCATCAGAACAACCTCCTCTGCCTGGACATGTTAAGAGTGAGGAGGCTCCTAACCTGGTCGTCGTGCCGGTAGATGTTCTTGACCATGTACGGGGTGATGTTCAGGCGTATCTCCTTCGTCCTGCCGTAACGGCCCTTGCTCACTACCT
Organism: Thermococcus sp.; assembly: GCF_027008145.1. Lineage (GTDB taxonomy): Archaea > Methanobacteriota_B > Thermococci > Thermococcales > Thermococcaceae > Thermococcus. The sequence continues at coordinate 3,195 of NZ_JALTCZ010000153.1, forward strand.
TCGCGTTGATTATTCCGAGCATGTCAAGCTCGTTTATGAGGTCGCTGACGCGCCTCTGGGTTAGCGGTTCAACGGACAGATGGTCACAGAGGGATTTGTAGACGGAGTAAACGTCCCCGGTGTTCGCCGGCAACTCACCGTTCTCGTCAAGCATGACTATCGCGTAGAGGAGAACCTTAGAGTGAAGCGGAAGCGTCTTTATGACCTCCTCCATAGTGTCCTGCTCTATCTTCTCCTGGGCCTTCCAAACGTGCCTCTCGGTCACCTTGCTGGCCCCCTCGCGCTCGGCTATCTCTCCCGCTACGCGGAGAAGGTCGAGGGCCCTCCTAGCATCGCCGTGCTCCCTAGCTGCCAAAGCGGCACAGAGTGGGACAACTGCATCGTCGAGGACGCCCTCGTAGAAGGCCCCCCTGGCGCGTTGCATGAGGATGTCCCTAAGCTGGTTTGCATCGTAGGGCGGGAAGACGACCTCCTCCTCACTTAGGCTTGAGAGAACCCGTGCATCGAGATATTCCTTGAACTTCAGATCGTTCGAGATGCCGATTATGCTGACCTTCGCCCTCGAAAGCTCCGTGTTTATCCTCGTTAGAGAGTAGAGGATGTCGTCACCGCTCTTCTTTATGAGCTTGTCTATCTCGTCGAGGACTATAATGACGAAGCGCTCCTTAGCGTCTATAACATCCTTCAGCTTTGCGTAGACCTCATCGGTCGGCCAGCCGACGAGGGGAACTTCGATTCCACTCTCGGTCTTGAAGTGATTCACTATCCTCGCCAGAACGCGGTAGTGAGTATCAACTATCTCGCAGTTTATGTAGATGACCTCAACCGGGATGTCGTAGCGCCGGGATATCCTCCTCAGTTCTTCAGTCACGAACTTTACGGTGACTGTCTTACCGGTTCCTGTCTTCCCATAGACGAAGACGTTGGAGGGAGTTTCACCCCTCAGAACGGGAACGAGTATGTGAGCCAGCTCGTCTATCTGTTCGTACCTGTGGGGAAGCTCCTTTGGGGTATAGCTGTGCCTGAGGACCTCCTTGTTCTTGAATATCTTTTTGGCGTTGAGGTACTTGTCGAATATCGAGCCCAGGTAGTCTCTCATGCTCTCACGCTCCACTGGAAACAATACCCCCTGTGTAACTATGTGACAGTTATTAGGCCTATGTTTTGGCGAATATCCAGATTTTATTTAATATAATGATATTTATTCACATATCGGGGCAGATATGGCTTAAACATCCAACCATTTCCACCGGAAGCACCGGATACACCGGAAAGCATAGAGAATGTGTTGGTTGGGTTTATATTCCTTCCTTAACAGGAGGATGTAAAAGAATACATGAAGAAGGAGGTCGCCTTGGAAATGTCTTATCGCCAATGCCTGTGGCGGAGGAGCATACCCCAAGCATCCACCCAAACCGTTGACATTTCAAAGTTTAGATGTAGCCTACGTTGCTGTCCGTCCCACCGGTAAGCTCGTTAAGGAGTGCCTCGGCATCTTTCTTCTCCATGCCCACCCTGGAAACGAGAAAGTCGAGCAGCTCCTCCCGTTTTTTACCCTGCCGGATCCTCTCGTAGACCATAGCGACTACTCTCTCCATGAGGCTTTGCTTAAACTCCTCCTCCAGACCGAGTGTCGAGACCGCCGTAAGGAGGCCGAAGAGGAGTGCCGTGAGGGCGTCGTTGAATTCGTCTTTGCTGAGGCTCTTGAGGTCTAAATCGGCCAGGAGATAGACCTCATCGTTCATTCCCTCGAGCGAAAACTTCATCAGGTTTATACCCCCGTTGAGGCGGAGAAGGGTGTGGTAAACCTTGACCTTATCCTCGTTGTTGAGGGGGTATGTTTCAAGCCCCAAAGGGACAGCGAGGTGGACGAAGGTGTCATCGAAGGATACGAGGAGGTCGAAGGGCATCTTCGGATGGGAGGCAAGGTAAAGACCGTTTTCAAGCTCCCTGACATCCCAGGGGAGATCAACTATGTCCTCCGCATCGTCCCTACCGGCCCGGAGCCATCCAAGTACCTGAGTGCCATCCACGAGAAACCACCAGTAGAAATAGGGCATCGGAACTATTAACCCTTTTGGGTGCAGGGGAAACGGCCTGGTTCAATGAACATCCAAGTTCATGAAAATTTGTGTTTGTAAAAGGCTCCGATGAAAGTCCAGGAGTTTCCTCTGAAAGAAGAATGAACATAAGTGTGTATCCACTGCAGTTCATTGGAGGCCATATGAGGACATTTATAGAAAACATAAGTGTTTGCAGTTTGAATAAAGTTAAACAAGACATACCTCCCTGGGAGTTTTGTTTCCACTGGAAGCGGCTTTTGGTACTCTAGGTATGTATTGCAATCTCAGTGAAACTCTCCCATTTTTTATCTGGGCAATGATATTTATATGTTTCTATGAACATTGTTCATATAATCCCATGAATATGTCAAAATGTTCATAACTAACCGGATTTTCGCACAGAGGATTGAACCATCTGGTGAATCAAAATGTAAAAAGTCACGATGCTTGGGTTTTATGTTTGTCCACCTGCCAAAGGGCCGTCCTTTTCCGAAAGCGGGTTCCAATGGAAACGAAACTCAGG
>NZ_JALTCZ010000154.1 GCF_027008145.1 Thermococcus sp.
TTTTCCGAGTCCCGAGTGGTGAAAGCATGGAGCACATCATAGCGCTCCATCAGGTTTACGCGGAGTTGCTCTTCCGCGGGCTGAAGACGGTGGAGCTGAGGAAGTCGAGGGTATTCAACGAGGGGGATGTAGTGTTCCTCTACATCGCGAGGGGGAACCCCTACGAGCTACGTGAGGTCCTCAGGAGGCTCGGCCTCCACGAGGAGCAGACGCTGACAAAGAGGGGAACCATCGCCGGCGGTTTTGAGGTAGGCGAGGTGATAAGGGCCGACTCCGAGACGCTCTGGGAGATGACCAGAGAGACGAGCAGTTTAAGCCTTGTCCACGGCGAGAACGGAAGGAAGTGGCTTGAGAGCTACATAAGGGACTACGGTTATGCGTTCACAATCGAGAGGCCCTTCCTCTTCAGGAAACCCCTGAGCAGGGAGGAGATAAAGGAAAGGTACGGCATCAACACTGAAGGCATCATCCACCTGTCGAGAAGAACGAGGAAGCCTTGGGTCAGGGCGCTTATAGAAGACCTCCTCTCCAGGGATGTCCTCTACCTTTAGCCCTCATCAAGCCCCCTGCCGGGGACGAGCTTGTAGGGTCCGAGGCTCAGCCTCTTAATTTCCTCCTCGGTGAGAAGTCTGCTCTTAACCTTCTCACCTATCAGAGCGCTGTTCCCGAGGGGGTCGGCTATTCTGACAGTTAGAGGCTTTTTGCCCTCCTTGACCTCTTCGATGTACTCCAGTATCTCGTCGGCATTCTTAACTGCCTCCTCATCCCCCTCCTGCTTTCTGAACTCCCTCGCCATCAGGAGAGTCTCGCGAACCCTCTCAAGGACTCCCTCGACGTTGGTTATGAAGCCCTCAGCGGCCGGTCCCGGCTCTATCTTCACCCCTATCTCCTCAAGCTCTATCGTCCCGCTCTTGCTCCTTACGACCCTCGTGAAGAGGTCTTTTTCACTTTCAACCCTCACCGTGTAGAGCTTCGGCGGTCTGTCTTCGAGTATCATGATGTCGGCGTTGCGGTAGCCACACCTTTCGCAGTAGATGGTGCTCTCCACGACCTTGCCGAAGTAGGGTATTTCGTGGATGTGCTGTATGGCCTTGAGCGTTCCCTTTCCTCCGCATATGGGGCAGTCCCCAAGGCTTATGACCTGAACCTCGCCGAGCTCTGGATTGACGTCAACTTTCTCCTTCTTCTCGCCCTCTACCATTTCACGACCACCGGGAGGGAGAACCCGAAAGGATTTATAAAGGCATGGTTAAGAAAAAAAGTCACTTGGCTATCCTTACGTCGCTCGGAAGGAGTATGAGCTTTATCTCATTCCTGCAAACCTTTGCGGCCTGCCCATCGAGGGCGTTTACCATGCCCTTTATCTGCTCCGCTATCTTTTCGAGAACATCAGCCCTCTTCTCCAGAGGTGTCAAATCAACGAGGATTATGTTACCCTCCTGAAGCTCGGCGGAAATCCTCTCAAGGTCTGAGTAGCTCGTCACGGTTATCTTCTTCAGGTAGCGGAACTGGGGCTTAACGAGCTCCTTGGCGAGAACGTCCTCTTCAATCGGGACGACCTCTATGTCGCTCCTGGCCGGAGCCTCTTCCTTTTTCTTGAGCGAAGCCGGGATTTTTCTCCTGGGCTTCTCTTCCTTCCTTTTAAGGCTGTCAAACAATCCCATGACCGTCCCCCCGTAACACCTAAGGCTGTCTAATTTTAATGCCCAACCTTTATAGCTCTTTCTCAAACTCTTCGGGTCTTTCCTCCTTAAGACGGAGGAGCCCGTAGAAAGAGAGCGCGAAGGTCACGACGGACAGCAGGATGACCGCTGTTATCGAGGCCTTCGGTCCCTTCTCGCTCCAGAGGTAAAGGGCCCACACGAGGAGCGCCAGGGCCCATAATCCCGTCGTCAGGAGGAGTTCCTTTTGGGAACCCTCCCTCAGGAGAAGGTAAAGGGTTCTCACGAAGAAACCCGCGAATATCACCGAGGCTATGATTGTTATGATGTCCATTTCAACCACCGGAAAATAGAAAATGTTTCAGGCCTTGAGGGCCTCAATGACTACCTTCCTTATCTCCTCGGCCTTCTTAAAGGAGGTATCAACGGCGTACATTACCTCCTCAAGCTTGAAGGCCCCCCCTTCACCTTTCTGGACTGCCGAGATGTGGCCGTTCTCGTCCGTGGTTATGGTTATCCTGCCGTCCATGACGCACTCCTCATCGAGATTTGGATCAACGACGATGTTGCTGCCTATCTTGGCGAAGGTGACGGGTATAGGAACCCTCCTCACGGGGAGGGGCTCGTACTCGTCGAGCACGGTCACTTCGCCGGTCTCCTCGTTGTATTCAAGCTTGGGAATCTTCGTGCTCATCAGTGCCGCTATGGCCCCTATGCCACTGGCATCGAGGAGGTTTCCGTCGTGGTCGAGGACATGGACGTCTATGAATATCACCCTGACGAGCTTGCCAGGGACTATGGCAAGTTTCTCCAGCTCAACTGCCTGGCTCTCTCTTATACCCCTGTCAACGACCCTTGCAAGCTCAATGGCGTTCTCGTCAGGTGGACCCGGCTCAAAGGTCGGCGAAGCGAGTGGAACCAGCTCGACGTTGGTCGTCATGACACCCTTCTCAGGAAGGTCCGGGAAGGGCTCCCCGAGGTCGACTTTTATGCCCACGAGAACCTGTGTGTTGCCCAGCTTGACCCAAGCAGAGCCCTCAGCCTTCTCAATGACGTTGACCTTTATCTCCAGATCACGGTAGTCCTCGAAGGAGCGACCGTCTATCCTCTTCCCCTCTCGGAGAAGGCTGAGAATGTGATCGCGCATTATGCTTGCCATAACTTCGACATCACTCATTTTCCTCAACCTCCCTCGCTATCTTGAGGTATTTTTCCTTGAGGGCCTCCCTCTGCTTTTGATAGACGGCCTTGGCACCCTTTATGGCAAGCTTCACTGCCTCTGTGAACTCCTCCTTCGTTAGGTAACCGTCCATCTGGAGGAGCGTTATGTCGTTCTTGAGGGGCATTATGGCAACTGGGACGTCTGCTTCGCCGTAGTTGTCCTCGTCCTTGTTGAGGTCAAGGACGATCTCTCCATCTATCTTTCCCGCTGCACATGCAGCTACGAGGTCTTTCATTGGGATTCCAGCATCTGCCAAAGCCAGCGAGGCAGCGGTTATTCCCGCGACCCTCGTCCCGGCGTCAGCTTGGAGAACCTCTATGAAGACGTCAACGGCAGTTCTCGGGAACATGTGAAGCAGCAAAGCCGGCTCAAGCGCTCCTCTGATGACCTTGCTTATCTCAACGCTCCTCCTGTCCGGCCCGGGTTTCTTTCTCTCTTCAACGCTGAAGGGGGCCATGTTGTATCGAACCCTCAGAATGCCCCTGTCCGGCCTCTGAAGGTGCTTGGGGTGTATCTCCCTCGGCCCATAAACGGCCGCGAGAATCTTGTTCTTACCCCACTCTATGTAGGCCGAGCCGTCTGCGTTCTTCAGTATTCCAACTTCCATTTTAATTGGCCTGAGCTCGTATTTCTTCCTACCGTCAAGCCTCTTACCGTTCTCATCGATGAGCTTCAATCCCTCAGGCCTGCCCATCATTTTCTTCACCTTCCTTCTCCTCGATAGAGGGTACCTCCTCTATAACGCCCTGTTCCTTCAGTTCCCTGAGCCTTGAGAGCAGGAACTCCTTTACCCTGTCGGTGAGCCCCTGGATGTGACTCTCGCGGTCAACCTTCAGGACTGCCTCTATAGCGAGCCTCTCAAGCTCATCGTTCTTTCCGCTGACCCAGACCCAGCCGTTCTGGCCGACTATTATCCTCGTGTTCGTCAGCTTCTTGATGAGGTTTATCATAGAACCGCCCTTACCGATGAGCCTCGGCACCTTGGAGGGGGTTATGGTAACCAGCTGGCCACCCCTGAGGGGCCCGCCCTTGAAGGGCATCCCCTTCGTTGTCAGGTCTATCTGATTTATCTCGTTAAAGGCCTTAACTTTGGCGTAAATTACGTCCCCTATGTCGAATATCCCCCTTAGGTCAGTCTTGAGGAGGTCTATCCTCTCCTCCACCGCGTCCTGAACGCGAAGGTTGGCCTGGTATGGGGCTCCTATGTCAACGGTCCAGTTCGAGAACCTGACGTCCACTATCTTTCCCAGCACGTTGTCCCCCACTTCAGGTATGTAGGGTCCCTCAAGCGGTATGACCCTTATCATGTCTCCTCTGATCTCCACTAACCCTATTACCGTCGAGTATATTCTGTTGCCCTCCCTGAAAGTCCCTCTTCCGTTCTTAAATGGCCCCTGAGCGAGCAACGTCCCAGGGACTACTAACTCCCTTGGCTTAACAAAAATCCTCTTCATAGCCCCTTCCTCTCTATAAGTTTGGTTACCGCGCTGCCCTTCGTGAGGGCGTTGAGCTTCTCATAAAACTCCTCCTCAACTCCTCCGGGAATCTCGATGAGGAACATCCAGGAGCCGTCACTGGCCCACTCCTCGCGCTTTATGTTTCCGAACTTCCGAACTTCTCCGTAGGTCTTTCCGACGTAGTCGGCCGGTATCTTGACCGCTATGACCTTCACCTCCAGCTTTATCGGGAGGAGCGGCCTTATTGCCTTTATTACCTGAGGAACCTGGGCCTCGGCGTCCTTGAAGAGGTCAACGTGGACTCCAGCCTCTTCCATCGCCCTGAGGATCCTGTCAACCGGATGGGGATACCCGGTCCTCGGGTCAACTGCATGTTTGTGGATTATCGTCGCGATATAACGCCTCTTCTCCTCGAGCATCTGCCTCCTCTGCTCGGCCGTAAGCTGGACTTCCCCCTTTCGGAGGATCATCTTGGCGACCTCGTAGGGATCGCTCGTCCCGAATATCTTCCCCATCTCGTGCTCGCTCGCTTTATCTCCCTTATGGACATCCTTGAAAACGTATGGAGTAGCCAGTATCTCCTCTATGGGGACATCCTTGCCCTCCTTGAAGTCCCTCGCGAGATATGGATCGACCAGTATCTCAAAGGTCTCGCCGTGCGTCTTGAGACGGGCGATGACGGCCTTGTCAACGCTTATCGGCATCGCCCGCCACCTCAGTAGTTCTGGTCGAGCTCGGAGTAGTCCTCCTCCCTCTCCTCAACTTCCTCTTCCTTGACCTCCTCAAGGACTTCGCTGAGGTACTTCTCAAGCTCCTCTGACGGAAGCTTATTCCAGTGCTTCTCCTCGGTGGTTATGTAGGCCACCTCTATGGCCTCGGCGCTGGGCTCCTCAAGGGTCTTGGCTAAAGCGAGTACGGCGAGCTTTATCGCCCCTTCCCTGTCTATGTCGTCGGTGTAGTGCTCCTCGAAGATTGCCATTGCAACGTTCCTTCCACTTCCTATCGCGACTGCCTTCCACTCGAAGTAAGCACCGCTTGGATCGGTCTCGTAGAGCTCGGGCTTCTCGTTGACGCCAGCCATGAGGAGGGCCGCTCCAAAGGGCCTAACACCGCCGTACTGGGTGTGAGCCTGCTTGAGGTCGCATATCTTCTTCACCAGAACGGTGAGCGGAACCGGTTCGCCGTAGGTGAGGCGGTATATTTGAGCCTCCAGCCTGGCCCTGTCGACGAGAACCCTCGCGTCGGCTATTATGCCGCTTGGAGCCGCGGCTATGTGGTCGTCTATGAGGAATATCTTCTCGTAGCTCCTCGGCTCGATGAGCTTGCTCGTTATCCTCTTCTCCACTGCCAGAACCACTCCGTCTTTCCACTTGACGCCTACAGCAGTGGCTCCCCTCTTCACGGCCTCCCTAGCGTAGTTGACCTGGAAGAGCCTTCCGTCCGGGCTGAAGACTGTAATAGCCCTGTCATAGCCTGCCTGCGGTGGCACAAACGCCATTTCACATCACCCCCACTTTCACTACTCCTTTCCGATTGTTTTCCAGTAATATATTAAGCTTTTCTATTTTCCCTTAAGGCAACAACGGCCATCTTTCTGGCGGTTCGCCTGGCCAGGTCGAGGGGTATAAAGGACAGCAGGAAGACTATAAACCCTGCCACGACCGATGCATCCCTCCCGATGGGCCTGAAGATCAGCAGTGCGAAGCCCGCCAGCAGTAGGAGCGAGCCGAGCCCGAAGAGCCTCTTGTAGGTTCTCTCCATATCCTTCAGCTCATCCATCAGACCACCAAGCCTTTTTAACTCCTGGGGAATTTAAGCCTTTGGTGGTTCGATGAAGTGCCCCTTCTGCTCACCCAAACTGGAAAGCGTTATGTACGAGGGGGAGCTCATCAGAATACTCCTCGACTCTTACCCTGCCAGTAAGGGCCACCTCCTCGTCGTCCCGAAGAGGCACGTCGAACGCTGGGAGGGGCTCACGGAAGGAGAGAAGCTAGCGCTTATCAAGGGCATGGAGCTCGCGATGGAAGCCCTGAGGGAAGCCCTGAAGGCGGAGGCCTTCAACATCGGCATGAACCTTGGGAGAGAGGCGGGGCAAACTGTTCCGCACCTGCACCTCCACGTAATCCCGCGCTGGAAAGGGGACAGCAGAAACCCGCGGGGAGGCGTTAGAAAGGCCGTCCTCAACATGGAGGACGAGAACTTAAGCATGAAGGAGCGCTGGCTGAAGAACAGGCTGGACGAAAAAGAGGCTGAAGATCTGAGGAAGGCGTTCAGCCGGTTTTTCTGACAGTGCGTTTCCTCCCGTTTTCCGATTTTCCTGCTTACCGCCCCGTCGAGGACTATTCCAGGCCCGCGGGCGAGCAGGGAGGGGCAGATGATAACGTCGTCTATCTCGTCAGCCACCAATTCCCTCTTCTTCGGCTCTTCCATCGCCTTCTACCACTGAACTCAACAAGCACCTTCTCAAGCTCCCTGAAGTCCATACGGCCACCTCAGTAGAAGTGAGCGTTCGACCTCCCGAGCAGTTCCAAGAGCTTCAGGAGCCTCTCGACCTCCTCTTTTGGGTAGTGCTCCTCGATTTCGCTCTCCAGGTCGAACTCCAAGAGTTCTTCCCTGAGCTTCTTCAGGTCGTTCAGGTCCTCCTCTATCTCAAGGGCTCTCTGGGCGAACTCGTAGCTGGTGTAGGGACTCTCAAAGACCCTCTGCTGGTTCACAACGAGGGCGACCTCAAGATGTGCTATAGCCTTATCCAGTTCTTCAACCAGCTTTCCAACCTTCATAATATCAACTCCCGGCCGGGGTATTTAAGGGACTCGGCTTGAAAAATTTTCGAGAAAGGCAGTTTCCTCCTGAAGGTAGGATTTTAACGTCTTCATCCCATCACTCCAAGGTGGTGCTATGGAAGCTGTTGATGCTTACCCTTCCAGCTCAGCCGGAGAACAGGCCAGAAAGCGGGAGAGAAAGCTCCTCATGGGTAACGAGGCCATAGCCTACGGTGCCCTTGAGAGCGGTGCTGTTTTCGCGACCGGTTACCCCGGAACGCCCTCGACCGAGGTAATCGAGACCATAGCGAGGCTAAAACCGGAGGTCTTCGCCGAGTGGGCCCCCAACGAGAAAGTAGCCCTTGAGGAAGCGGCTGGAGTCGCCTACACTGGCCTTAGAGCGCTCGTCACAATGAAATGTGTTGGCCTTAATGTCGCCGCGGATCCGCTCATGAGCCTGGCCTATTCAGGCGTTGAAGGCGGTCTGGTCGTTCTCGTGGCCGATGACCCAGGCCCGCATACCAGCCAGACCGAGCAGGACGACCGCTATTATGGAAAGCTCTCCCTTCTACCGGTTCTGGAGCCAGCCGACCCCCAGGAAGCCCACGACCTGATAAAATACGCCTACGGGCTGAGCGAGCACTACAAAGTCCCGGTAATCTTCAGGACAACGACCAGGGTAAACCACACGACGGCAGACGTCGAAGTTGAGGAATTCGTCGAGCTCGACAGAAAGCCCATTTTCAGGAAGGACATTGAGAGATACGTCAGGGCGAGCATGGAGGGCAACAGGAGAAGGCATAAGTGGTTGAATGAGACTCTCAGAAAGATAGAGGAAGAGTTTAACTCGATGCCCTTCAACTGGATCGAGGGTAACGGCAGAATTGGGGTAATCGTTGAAGGGGCACCCTACAACTACGTCAGGGAGGTGCTCCCAAAGATAAACGCCGGGTTTAAGATCCTCAAGCTCTCCACCCCTCACCCCCTCCCGAGGAAGCTGGTTGTTGACTTCCTTAAGGTAGTTGACTACGCGGTAGTCATTGAAGACGGCGCACCTTTCCTCGAGGAGGAGGTCAAGGTCATCGCTTATGAAGCCGGCTTAAACGTCCCGATCTACGGAAAGAGAACCGGACATCTACCCCTAGAGGGCGAACTCACCCCGAGCCTCGTTAGAAACGCCCTGCTGAGGCTCATCGGCGAGGAAGAGGATACCTACGAGAAGCCTGAAGAGGTCGCCCACGCCGAAAGTCTCGCGCCGAAGAGGCCTCCAGTTATGTGCCCCGGCTGTCCGCACCGCGGTTCCTATAGGGCTACTTTGGATGCGCTCAGGGATCTGAAGCTCGGCCGTTACAAGGTTCCGATACACGGCGACATAGGTTGCTACGCCCTCTCGCTTCTCCCGCCGCTTGAGGCAATATGGACGGAGTTTGTTATGGGCGCGAGCATCAGCTTGGCGAATGGTCAGAGCATCGTCATGGACAAGAAGATCATAGCGACGATAGGCGATTCCACCTTCTTCCACAACGGGATTCAGCCTTTGATTGACGCTGTCTACAAGAACCTGAACGTTTTGGTGATGATACTCGATAACAGGACGACGGCAATGACAGGCCACCAGCCACACCCGGGAACCGGCGGAAGCGAGACCGGCAGGAAGTTCAACGAGATAGACATTGAAGCGCTGGTCAAAGCCCTAGGCGTCAAGTACGTTAAGACCGTTGATCCCTACGACCTCAAGCAGACGAGGGAGGCCGTCGAGGAGGCCATGAAGGTGGAAGGGCCCGCCGTCATAATAGCGAGGCGCGAGTGCGTCATCCCAGTGATAAGGCGCGGTGAGATAGGTGAGATACCGATCGTTATTGAGGATAAGTGCACCGGCTGTAAGGCCTGCATACTCCTGACCGGCTGTCCTGCTCTGATCTACGACCCTGAGACGAACAAGGTAAGGATAGACGAGCTCCTCTGCACCGGTTGCGGCGTCTGCAACCAGACGTGCCCCTTCGATGCCATAAAGTTCCCGAGCGAGCTGGAGAAGGGGGCCTAGCCTCCTGCAACCTTTAAATATTACCAATTTGGTAATATACGTGTGAGGTAATATGTTCTACGACAGGGAGCGCGAACTGGAGAAACTTGAAGGGGGTCTATTCCTCTCCCGGCTCAAGTTTTCTGGTTATCTACGGCAGAAGAAGGGTCGGAAAGACAGCTCTTGTCAAGGAGTTCCTCAGAAACAAACTCGGCATTTATTTCTTCGTCGGCGAAAAAGACGAGGCGTTACTCCTTGAGGAGTACTCCCGCAAAATAGAGGATAAGCTTTCCGCTTACCTGCCCGGGTACATAAAGGCACATTTAATTCCCTCGAAGAGCTCCTTGAGTTTCTTCTTGAGTTCTCACGCGAGAAAAAGCTCGTTGTTGTTTTTGACGAATTTCAGAACTTTAAAACCGTCAAGTCACACTTCTCTTCCTCCCTCCAGAAGCTCTGGGATGAAAAGAAAGAGGACTCAAACCTTCTGCTCATAGCCGTTGGCTCGTATGTTGGAATGATAAAGCGCCTCTTCATGGACTCAAAGGAACCCCTCTTTGGAAGGGTCGATGAGTGGATAAAGCTCAGGCCCTTCGACTTCTGGACGGCATGGCGCTTCGTCCGTTCGATGATTGACATTAGCCCGAAAAAGTTTGTGGAGCTTTACTCAGCCTTGGGCGGGATGCCTAGGTATCTCCTGTACCTCCCTCGATATTACAAGGGCAACTCAACCGAAACGCTGAGATGGCTCTTTTTTGATGATTTCGCCCCCCTAAGGGAAGAAGGCCTGAACGTTCTTAAGCTTGAGTTTGGCAGGTTTTACAGGGCTTACTTTTCCATAATGGAAGCGATAAGTCTCGGCTACGTTACACCAAAGGAAATAAGCGATAAAACGGGAATGAAGTTGCTCACAGTTGGTAAATACCTCAGCGAATTGACAAACCACTATGAGTACCTGACGAGGGAAGTTCCCGCCACTGAGAATCCGTTGAAGACTAGGAAAGTAGCCTACCGGATAACCGACGAGTTCTTCAACTTCTGGTTCAGATTTATCTACCACAACTCCACAGCCCTTGAAGAGGAGCCAGAACGGGTCTTTGAGGACTTTAAATCCGAATTTCAGGCCTTCGTTGGAAAGACCTACGAGAGAATAGCGACTGAATTCGTGAGAAGGTTTGACCTTGGCTTTAGACCGGAACGCGTTGGAAGGTGGTGGAGAAAGGGAGAGGAAATAGACGTTATTGCCTATAATAGGAAGAACGTTGCTCTCTTCGAGGTCAAATGGAGGGATTTAAGCCTGAGAGACGCGAGAAGAATCCTAAAAAACCTCCAAAAGAAGGCCAACCTCTTACCCCTTAGAGGAAATTACTTTGGTGTAATAGGGAGGCAACTTGAGGGGAAGGAGGAACTGAGGGAAGAGGGCTTCTTCGCCTTTGACATCTCTGACGTTATTGCCCTCACTCCCCCCACACTTCAAGCACCATGTACCTCCTAACTAACGGGTTGGGGTAGAGCTCCCAGCAGATTCCTTCTGTTTCAGCCTTGATCTCTCCAAATAGACCGCCCTCCCGCGGATCAAGGCTTTCCCCGTAAATTCTTCCAGACCCTACCTCAACCCTCATGTACCTTGGAAGGCCTACCATGACCTTTCCATTCCTTTTCGCGTAGTTGATGGCCCATTTAGCCGTGTACAAACCGGAATATATCTCCGCTATCCTGACCGGGACGCTCCACTTTCCTATGGCGACTATCTCTATCCCTGTCTCCTCCCAGAACCTCCTAGCGAGAGGCTGGAGGTCTCTGGCGAGATCCTTCCAGACCTCCTTTCCCCTGTCGGTTATGGTTAGGGCATCTATCGTCGACTCGTCTAGCTTCCTGAGTTCTATCCCGCCTATGGTCGAGTCGAGGTGAACAACGTCCGGCTTAACTTCCCTCGCGAGCTCTACTGCCAAAAACGCCTCGTCCCTTATCGCCTGCCTCCCGCTCATGTCATAGTTGAATGGGTCAGCATACCTTACCCTGCTCAGCGTTGCCGTCCTGTAGGGCTTCTCGACCAGTACCGCAGCCGTCGCTATCAATCCAACGGGCTCATAGTCATCCCCCAGAAGAGCCCCGCCCGTGTCGGCTGAAACTATCCTCATGGAGACCACCGTTAACGGGCAATTACCCAAATATCACCGCGCCCAACTCAGACCGGTGATGTTTATGTTCGTGTATAGTGAAACCCCCATTTATGAAGCTTTGGGGAGCTATCTCAACAGCGTGTCCTCCTCGGTGTACCTTGGGACGGCCAGGGGAAGGGCTTATCTTAAGGACAGGGAGATAGCTTCCGGAGCCCCATGCTTCTCGGTCTTCTTTAACGGCAGGTCAATTGAGGTGGCCGTGAGAGGAAAGGGAGAGCTCCTCTTCGTCCGCGGGAAGCCATCGCTGAGGTACCACCGCCTCAGTCGTATCCTTGAGATGTTCTTCAAAACTGAACGAGGAAAGCTGAGGCTTGTTCTGAAGACAGGCCCCGGGTTGGCAAGGACTATACGAAGGGCAGTAGGTGAGTGCGCGGAAACAAGGGTCGAGCTGATTGGGGTCAGTTACTGAAGCTCGTCACCGCTCGGGACTCGGCAAAGTCATCATACCCCTGAGCCTTTCGAGCTCTTCCCTTAAAGCCCTTGCCTCTTTCTCACCACCCCTTACGCCAGAGAACCTTTTCAAGGCATCCTCAAGTTTTGGGTACTTCCCGAGGAAGCCTATAAGCCTCTCCGCGGGGACGAGCATTCCTGTGTCGGCGTAAACCCTCAGGCTGGCGAGCGTTATGAGGGCTTCAAAGTATGCCTCAAAGGCATCCTCGTACCTCTCCTCATCCCTCAGCCTGTCACCCCTCTCAACGTAGAGCTCGAACCTCATCCTCAGCTCCGCTTCCATGCTTCCACCGGGAGCTTTTTATACGTTGGCCAAATAAACTTTCTGAGATGAGGACAGAAGAAGTAGTCTGGGCATCGGCAGTTTTCATTGTGCTCTACCTGTCGTGGAGGGCAGTCCAGCCTTTAGTTGCTCCAATATTCTTCGGTCTTATCCTGGCTTATGTATTCTACCCCCTCCAGAGCCGCCTTGAGGGAAAACTCGGGAAGAGGGGATCCGCTCTGCTAATAAGCCTCCTCCTAATAGCTGTGGGTGGTGCCCTTACCGTTAAGTTCCTGCTGATCTCCGTCCAGGTTCTGAGTTCCCTCTACACCAACATCGTTAGCATCTTCGACTGGCTCCTAACCCTCCCCCTACCCTCAGACGTTCTGAACTTCTTGCAGAACTTCAGGGGACAGTTCATTCCGCACATTGCCAACTACCTCTCCAGGGGCGCGTTCTCCCTCCCGTGGTATCTCCTCCAGCTCCTCGTTTTCTTCTTCACCTTCTACTACTCCCTCGTCTACGGTGAGGAGATACCTGACCAGATAAAGGCCCTCCTACCAGAGAGCAAGAGGAAACTTGGAGAGGAAATACTGTCGAGCGTTGACAAGACCCTCTCGGCACTCCTGAGGGCGTGGTTGCTCCTCAACATCGCCAAGTCATTCCTCATGACGCTCGGTTTCATAATCTTCAGCGTCTCCGACCTATACACCGCCTTCCTAGCCGGTTTTCTGACCTTCGCCTTTTCCTTTGTGCCCCTCTTCGAGGGCTGGATGATATGGCTTGCGGCGGCTATATACTTCGGCGTCAAAGGGATGTACGGACACGCTATAGGGATAGCAATCTACGGCTTTGCCCTTGTTTCTCCTCTTCCGGACTATACCGTTAGACCCATGATGGTCGCTAAGGACGCAGAGCTCGACCAGACCCTCGTCTTCATTGGTATGCTGGGGGGCACGTGGGCCATGGGCCTAAAGGGTCTCATAATAGGACCTATAGTCCTCAACCTTCTCCTCGTCCTCCTAAAAGAGTGGAAAAAGATCACAGAATCTTCACACCGGCCTTCTCCATCTCCTCAAGGGCCCTCCCCTCGTCCCCCGGTTTAATACCCTTCACCGCATCGCTGAGGAGGTAGACCTCAAAGCCGTGCTTTACGGCATCCAGGGCGGTCGCCCTCACGCAGTACTCCGTGGCAACCCCGCAGATGTAGACCCTCTTCACGCCGTTCCTCTTCAGGATTTCCGCGAGGTTTGTTCCTTCAAAGCCCGAGTAGGCCTCCTTGTCCGGCTCTGTGGCTTTGGAAATTATCACGGCGTCCTCCGGTAGTTCGACGACGAACTCTGCCCCGGGAGTGTTCTGAACGCAGTGCCTCGGCCACGGGCCGCCGCGCTCCCTAAAACTTATGTGGTTTGGTGGATGCCAGTCCCTCGTCGCTACTATAAGGGCCCCTTTCCTGTGGAACTCGAGTATATACTCGTTGCATTTTGGTATTATCCTGTCCCCCCCTGGAACCGGGAGCGCTCCCCCGGGCATGAAATCCCTCTGCATGTCAACAACCATGAGGGCTTCCTCGGGCATGGTACCACCCTGAGAGAGTTCGGCAAACGGGTTAAAATTGTTATACCTCAAGTCTCTCCCTGAATCTTGACATGTCAACGCCCTTCTCCATCCCGAAGAGGTAGGCGAGTATTCTCTCGTCGAGGTTGCCGTAGCGTTTCTTTAAGCCTCTTATCCCCTCGACGACCTCCAGCTCACTCCAGCCAAGGGAGTGGGCTATGTGAGAAATCATCTCACCGAGGAGCCTCTCACCGCTCCCCTCCATCTCAAGGGCCTCAAGCCTTACGACGAGCTTACCCTCCCTCTCCTCAAGGAGGCCCTCCTCAACCCACCCCCCAATTGCTTTCTTCGCCTCGGCGGGCGACATCCTTCTGAGCCGGAAGGAGAGTATCCCGACGAGCTCACTCCTCGTAAACTCGTGGGAGCCCTTAACCTTGACTGCCTCCTCAAGGGGATGCATGGCCATCAGCTTTTTTTACGGCACCAGGTTAAATAAATCTGGTGGTCGGGATGGAGCAGAGAACCCACAGGCTTGCCTCCAAGAGACTCGTCGGAAGGCCCGTCAGGATTGAAGAAGGGCATGCCGAAGTTGAGCTTTTAACCACCGAGGAGATGGCGGTCGATGAGTACGGCCTCGTCCACGGCGGCTTCACCTTCGGCTTAGCAGACTACGCCGCAATGCTTGCCGTAAACGAGCCTACGGTCGTCCTTGGAAAGGCAGAGGTGAAGTTCACCAAGCCGGTGAAAGTAGGAGAGAACCTCATCGCCCGGGCGGAGATAAAGGAAGACCTTGGCAAAAAGAGGGTAGTAGAAGTGGAAGTTTTCAATGAGAGAAACGAGAAAGTCTTAAAGGGAACTTTCCACTGCTACGTATTGGAAAAGCACGTGCTCGGATAAACCGGGGGGATAAAGAATGGAAGAAGACCAAGAGGATGAAAAAGAGAGGAGGATCTTTGGGGTAAGCTGGAACGTCTTCCTGCTTGGAATCGTCAGCTTCCTAAACGATATGAGCAGCGAGATGGTAATCCCCGTGATTCCAAGCTACCTGACAGAAGTACTCAAGGTTGGAGAGTTCGCCAGTGGATCCATCATGGGGGCAATAGAGAGCTTTGGCTCACTTTTTAAAGTTATATTCGGCTACGTAAGCGACAAGCTCAGGAAGAGAAAGGTTTTCATCTTCCTTGGATACCTAACCTCAATAGCGGCCAGGGGAGCTCTCGCCATCACCCACTACTGGTGGGACTTCCTGAGCCTGAGGATCCTGGATAGGCTTGGAAAGGGGGTGAGGACGGCCCCAAGGGACGCACTCATAGCTGAATCTAGTGAGAAGGGAAAGGTTGGTAGGTCATTCGGCTTTCACAGGATGATGGACACGCTAGGTGCGGTAACTGGTCCAATTGTTGCCATAGGGCTCCTTGAGCTGATGAAGAACATACCCGTGGAGAAGGCCTACCGCTACCTCTTCGCCCTCTCAGTGCTTCCCGGCGTTCTGGTTCTCATAGTAATCCTGCTGTTCGTGAAGGATAAGGGTGCAGAGATTAAGAAACAGATAACCGGAATATCAACCCTCCGCGATAGAAACCTCCAGCTCTTCCTGGCCGTCGTCGCTGTGGGTGCCCTCGGGAGGTACAGCTACGCATTCACACTCTGGAAGGCGGAGTCACTAGGGTACACCGTCATCCAGAGCACCGCGTTCTACGTACTGTTTAACATCGTCTATGCACTTTTCAGCTATCCAATAGGAACTTACTCGGACAGTTTTGGAAAGAAGAGGCTGATTACAGTCAGCTTTGGGGTAGCAGCACTGGCTGCACTTGCCTTTGCCTACGCTCGCAACCTACCTGCGCTCCTTGTCGCGTTCGTTCTCTACGGCCTCTATGTGGCCATCGAGGATACGGTGCCAAGGGCATACATGGCAGATATCGCGAAGGGATACGAGAAGGGAACTATAATTGGGGCGTACCACACGGTATTCGGGGTATTCGTCTTCCCAGCCTCAGTAATAGCCGGCTACCTCTGGCAGGCCCACTCACTCCAATGGGCCTTCCTCTACGCTGCCCTGATGAACCTCTTAGCTTTTGTCATGATGTTTTTAATCAAACTCGAAAAATGATAATTATCTAAAATTTACTGCTCAAATCCGCCCATCTATTGTCAAAAAGACTAAAAGGGTCGGGGAAGAAATAAAGTCGGTGGGAGCGTTGAGGATTCTCATCGTAGGGACAGGGGGCACCATAGCCAGCGCGAGAACCGAAAGGGGTTACAAGGCAAAGCTGAGCGTAGATGAGATACTGGGCCTTGCCGGGATAGAGAAGAGCGACGGCGTTAAAATAGATACGGAAGACATCCTGAACCTTGACAGCACCCTGATCCAGCCAGAGGACTGGGTGACCATCGGCAGGGCCCTCTTCAAAGCCTTAGGGGAGTACGACGGTATCGTAATAACCCACGGGACAGACACCCTCGCCTACACCTCCTCTGCGTTGAGTTTCATGCTGAAGAACGTCCCCGTTCCCGTAGTTTTAACCGGCTCAATGCTTCCGATAACTGAACCCGGAAGTGACGCCCCCAGGAACATTAAAACGGCATTAACCTTCGCGATTAAAGGCTTCCCTGGAATTTACGTGGCCTTCATGGACAAAATAATGCTCGGGACGCGGGTTTCCAAGGTTCACTCGCTCGGCCTGAACGCCTTCCAGAGCATCAACTACCCCGATGTTGCCTACGTTAAGGGCGACGACGTCGTTGTCAGGCACAGACCGGCTCTGCCCTCCGGAGAACCTTCCTTCGACCCGAGGATAGAGCCCGATATCACCTATCTCCGCCTGACGCCGGGTCTCTCACCGGAGGTCTTCCTGACGATGGCCGAAAAAAGCAGGGGGGTAGTGCTCGAGGGTTATGGGGCCGGTGGGATTCCCTACAGGGGCAGGAACCTCCTCGGGGCTGTATCGAAGATCGCCAGAGAAAAGCCGGTTGTTATGACGACTCAAGCGCTGTACGGTGGGGTAGACCTCACCCTCTACGAAGTTGGTAGGAGGGCGCTTGAAGCCGGAGTTATCCCAGCGGGAGATATGACCAAGGAAGCAACGCTCACGAAGCTGATGTATGCCTTGGGGCATGCTAGGAGCGTTGACAAAGTCAGGGAAATAATGGAGAAGAACTTAGCTTGCGAGATTTCAACCTGAGAGCTTTTCTATCTCCTCGTCCCCCAAGAGTAGGGGCCTTTTGGACTCCATGACGTAGCTCAGCTCCCAGAGAACTTCCCCGCGGTTCATGAGCTCGGCGTAGCGCCTCGCCTTCTTCTCTGCTTCCTCAATGCTTGAAGCCTCGACGATCCTCCTGACGTACCACTTTTTATCCCCAAAGTGCAACTTGAACTCGGCTAGGAACATTATGACCACCATCTTGATTTTAGAATCATTTTTAAAAAAGTTGACGGAGTTAGGGGTCTGAATGGACGTAGCGGAATAGTTCTCCTAAGGCTCCACCGCCAGATATATTCCGTCCCTCTCAAAGGCCTCGAAGACCTTTCCCCCTTCCTTCGTCTTGAGCTCGACGAGAACCTTCTCGGGGCTTTTATCGACGTCAATTTCTACCTTTCTTGTGCTCAGTACCTGTATGAAAGCGTCCCCGAGCCTCTCGAACTCGAAAACGAGTGCATCACCTTCCCAGCGGTATCCCCTGTAGGAGACCCCGCCCATCCTGAAAGTTACCTCAAGAACTACCCTCATGCCGATTCCTCCGTTTTTTCTTGGTTTCTCCCGGGGGGTTAAAAAGGTTGAGGGACTCAGGCCCTCTTCAGCTTCACTACGAGCTTCGCAAATTCCTCAAGGACTTCCTTCCTCATGCCTTCAAAGAACTTAATTGACCCCGCGTAGCTGTGGCCGCCCCCTTCTATCCCGGCACTCGGGAGCTTCTCCTGAAGCCTTGGAATTATCTCGTTGAGGTCGAAACTGTAAGCGGACATTCCATCGCTCGCCCTCACAACGGCAAAGTCCGGGCCATACGCTAGGGTCAGTATTGGACTGTCCTCCCCGTACTCCTCCTTGAAGTGGTCGTGTATCAAGCCCGAAAGCTTGCCTGGAGAGGGGTAAGAGAACTTCGGAGCGAAGAGCTCCACATCGATCGTGTTGAACCTTATGCCGTTTGGAAGAACCACGCTCTTGACGTGCGGTAGAGAGGCTCTCAAAACTTTTTCCTGCTTTTCCTTAACCTCCGGATAGATGGCGTTGATGAGCTCGCGGTGCCTCTGCAGGTTGCCCGTCAGGAGAAGAATCTCTTCTATGATTCCGTGCCCGTCCATGAACTTCCAGTAAAAGGCCTCGTGGTCTATAACCTCGGATATCTTCTTCAGGTCTTCCTCGGTTAAGCCCTTGGCCTTCTTCGCTATCTCAAGGTACTGATAGAACTCCGGGGCCTTGCTCCTGTCGCCGGTTCCAGCTATGGCTGGAAGGTGCTTTATTCTGCCCTCGACCTCGGGATTGACGAAGCGCGCGACCTCCGTCGCGAGCATTCCGGCGGTTAGTTCGTAGTAGCCCCTCTTCACGTGGTGGGGATTGACGTGCACATCGACGTACTCGTCAACTTTAGCCTTGTCCTCGCTCACCCACTCACGCGGGTCGTGATGGTCTATTACCACTATTGGAATCCCGTAGGCCCTTATCCTCTTGTAGGCAGGGATGTCTTCGCTGGTTCCACCGTTGTCGACTATGACCAACAGCGGGAGCGGGTCGCCGAACTTCTCGTGGTCCTCAACCATGAAGATTATGTCCTTTAGGACATCCTCAAGCTCGTAGAACGGGGCCCTGCTCGGTCTCCTCTTGAAAAGCTTCCACCTGGCCCCAGAATCGGGTGAAACCCCTTCGATGAGGGGGACTATCGCGTACTCTAAAGCCAGACCCGAGGTGTAGCCGTCGGTGTCTGCATGGTGCCTCAGAAGTATCGGCCTCCCCTCAAAGACCGCGCGCCTTATCATGAAGGCAGCCTTCATTATCTTGGGCTTGAGCCTCTCCAAAACCTCGCTCTCAACGAGGAAGCCAACGTCTTTGGGCTGGGCCCTTTTATCAAGCTCCGCTTCTATCTGTTCCTTAATCCTCGCCGCATCTGGCCCCCAGAGTCTTGCCATGTCACTGACTTCTATCTGTATCTCTCCCGAGTGAAAGGCTATCTTGCCTATTACCTCCACGATGTCACCGACGTTTATGTTGGGATAGGCCCTTACCCCCGGTGCTTCAAAGGCTGCCGCCCACGTTATTCCGGTTCCGTCCGTTATCGTGAAGACCGTTGGCCCTCCAGTTACCTGAACCTGGGTCACCTTTCCCTGAATCCTGACAGTCTTTCCGGCCATGTCCTTGCTCAGCTCGGCTATCGGTGTCACCGGGAGTTCCTTCTTGACAACGACCGTCTTGTAGTGCCTGAGGGCCGATTCGATGAGGTCTACCTCCCTCTTGTCCGGCCTCACGTCGAGAGCCTGAACGACTATCTCCTGGCCGGGCACATAGTCCCTTCCCCCGAGGAGGTCTTTTCTCTTTATTAAGCCAACAACGTGCGGGTTGAGCTTGACAAAGACTCCAAAGCGCTCCACCCTATCTATCGTCCCCCTATAGAGACTCCCCACCTCAACGTCCTCGTAGTCGCAGGTCTTGTCCAGTATGAAGACCACCTTGTACTTCCTCAGGCAGTCCGGGCAGACCCAGGTGGTCTCCATCCCCGGCTCCCAGGGCCCCTTGATTTTACCACAGATGTCGCAGGCGAGAACCTTGCCGGTCCCACCACAGACAGGGCAGGTATCGTAAACCGGTACCGTCCCCTTTCCGTGGCACTCGGGACAGGGTATCTCGTCAACCTCATCCTCAACCCCGAGGTGGTCAAGGTTACGGTAGCCCTTCAGTTTGTCACCTATCTTGAAGTCAGCGGGAACGTAGCCCCACCCGCCGCAAACGGGGCACTCCTTCTCACCAACCTTTACTTTTCCCGTTCCATGGCACTCGGGACAGTCCTTCACCACCATGAGCATCACCCAAAAACGTCTCTCCCCCAAGCCTAAACCGAGGGTCGGCTTATAACCTTTCCCTTGTGTTCCATCGGGTGATGAACCAAAAAATTTATGAGTAAAAAGGATTACTCAGGTCGAAATTCACTCTTCGAGCTAAAATAAGGGGGATAAAATAAGGGATCAAATGCTCTCCATAAACTCCTTCACAGCCTTTGCCGTCTGGCGGTAGGTCTTACCGGCCAGTATCACGACCTTGTAGTTAGCGTTGTAGGGATTCGGAAGCTCAGCCACTATGTAGCCCTTGCTCTCAAGCTCGTTCTTCAGCTCGTCTATCTTCGCCGAGCCATAAACCTGCTCCAGGAGCTTCCAGGCCTTGTTGCTGACCCAACCCCCAACGATTATGACGTTTTTGTCGTTCGGGAGCTTCTGCAGGGCGGTATCGTTGATTATGAAGCTGTTAACATCGTTTGTAGCCACGACCGTCGGGACGTCGACCTTCACCTTCTCCTTGAGCGTGACCGTTCTAACGAAGCGATAGCCAAGGACGCCAACTATGACACCACCATTCTGCGTCCTGTTGAAGACGGGAACTATCGAGAGACCCCACGACTGGATCGGCATCTCAAGGCGCGTGCCCGGGCCGACGAACACCGGCTTAAATGTCGTGTTGGCCCTCACGTGAAGGTATAGGATGTAAAGGTTGTCCTGCGGATCCAATTCCCATACCCACTGCCCGCTGTAGATCTCGCCGTCGTGGTATTCCCTCTTTTTCTCATAGAACCAGTAGTTGTAGATGACCGACTTTACCCCGTTGATCCCTATGAAGAAGCTCGTTGGAGTGAAGATGACCATCTGGACGACCCCGTTCTTGAGCAGTTCGTTCACCCTAGTGCTGGGATAGGAGTCGTATTCCTCGTAGTCCTCGTTGCCGTTTGCATCGAGATACATGAGGTAGTATTTACCCTTGAGCATGGGCTTAAGCTTGAGCACCCCACTGGGGTATTTAACCTCTATGAGGGCGCTACTCTGGTTGATGTTTATGTCTATGAAGTGTATGCTCCAGCTACCGAAGGTTATCGTATCCCCTATGGAGCTCATGTTCCCCTCGCCGGACTGGTGAGAGTAAAAGTACATGTAGTCTGTCCCGTTGACCGTGTTGTAGACGATCTTGTAGTTGCCGGTCAGATTTAGGGGGGTGGTGTTCTCGTTGAAGATTATCTCGACACTCTTGTCCAGGAACTCGGCCATGTGCCTGGTGGAGTTGTACCTCACCCTGTTAAAGTTGACCCTGAGAACGATGGTCTTTCCGATGGGCTGAC